>JAFGSS010000003.1 GCA_016934555.1 Acidobacteriota bacterium
GACGATCCAGCCTTTGGCGGAGACCGTGACGTGTATTTCGAGTGGCTCCCGCGTTATACGATTATTTTAATAAATATAACACAAGGCATGGGCCATGCATGGCCTTCTGTCGGTTCTGTCAGGTGAATGTCCGGAAATCGCACTCCCCGGGCGCCCGCTACCCCTTCCTGCCCATGTTGTGGTCCCCCAGGCGACGGCGGATGTCGGACCGGGAATAGATCGCGAGGCGCGAACGGATAAAGCGAAAGGTCTCCTGGAGCACCCTGGTCCAGGGAAAGCCGTATTTTTTTCGGAGCCGGGGCCACAGGTCGCGGCAAAAGATATCGCGCGCCAGGACCTTGCGCACCCAGCACTCGGCCAGGTGGCGGGAGTGATCTCCCCGGTACCGATCGAGGTCGAACACCTCGCCGTATCTGTCCAGCGCTCCCAGGATGTCCAGGGCGTACAGGGTGCGCAGGCACTTGACGCACACGCCGCAATTGCGACGGCGGGTGTTGCACACGTTCAGGTAGCCGTAACCGGGGGCGTATGCGACCAGCGCACGCACCTTTTCAAAGCGGGAGACCTCGGAGCCCGTGCTGTAGAACTTGAGCGTCGGCGTTGAAAGGGTGTCGAGGACGAAGGTCTCGAAATGGGCGAGGCCGACCGCCGTCAGATGAAACTCCGAGACCGCGCATCCCGAGGAACTGTAATAATGCGAAAAGAGACCGGGGAGCGACATCGCCGCCGCGGCGTTCAGCACCGAAAAATAGCGGGCGTATCGGGGCGAAAAGTCGTGAACGTTCGAATGGATGCGCAGGAACTCGTAGCCGTTCTGCGCGCAGAAACGCCGGGCCAGGTCCGTCCGGAACTCCTCCATCTCCCGGGGATCGTCCGCCCCGATGTGGTGGCTCCCCACGTTGAAAAGACAGAGGTGGGTGAGGTTGTGGCGGGGGAAGGGGGTGCACGAATACCTGGCGACGGTGTAGAGGCTGTCGACGCCGCAGGTGATCCCCGTTCCCACCGCGCCGGCCGCAGCGGTGTTCCCCGCCGCAGGGGGAGCCGTAATTTCGATTTTCCGTGCCCCGTAGACGGAACCGAGAACCGGGCATAAAAAGGTGTTCAGTTGAAAAAGGAGCGACTCGCTCACGGGCACGTGGGAGACGATATCGCCGCCGTGCATGGCCGATTCGGGCAGCAGCGCCGCCACGAAGCCATCGGCGCGCCCGGGGCGGAAGTATCGGGCGAGACGGTCCTCGACCTCGAAAAACAGCTCCCCGGGCCTGTCGCCGGACAGGGTGGCGACCAGGCGGGTCAGGCCGCTGCCGGACCCCCGCACCTCCACTTTTTCGATAACCACCGCCATGCGAACCCCCGTCGGAAACGTGCGTGCCCGCCCATTATGGGCCCGGGCGGCCGCCTTGTCACTCCCGCGGGCGCCAGAAAGCGATATCGAAGGACCTCGACTTCGGCTACAATGCCGCCATACGCCGACGGGGGACCATGATCACGATATCCAGCCTGGTCAAAAGCTACGGGCGGCTCAAGGCCGTGGACGACGTTTCTTTTCAAATCGCGGACGGGGAGATCTTCGGGCTCCTCGGCCCCAACGGCGCGGGGAAGACCACCATCGTCAAGATGATGATCGGCATGCTCCGGCCGGATGCGGGCACGATTGACATCAACGGTCTGGACGCCGTCAGCCGGTCGATGGAGGTGAAATCGAACCTCGGGTACGTTCCGGAATCGAGCGCCCTCTACGAAAACCTGACCGGGCGGGAGCACCTGGAGATGGTGTGCCACCTGCACCACATGGACGCGGGCAGGATCGACGGGCAGGCGAGGCGGCTGCTCGGCGCGCTCGAACTCGCCGATGCCGCCGACAAGCGGATCGCCGGGTACTCCAAGGGGATGAAGCAGCGGCTGCTGCTGGCCGGCGCCATCATCCACAACCCGCGGGTGCTGATCCTGGACGAGCCGATGTCGGGGCTCGACGCCAACGTCCAGTCCGTCATCCGCCAGCTGATCCGCGAATTCGTCCGTGACCGGCGCATCGTGATCTTCTGCTCCCACATCCTGGAGGTGGTCGAGCGGCTGTGCGACCGTTTGATGATCCTCCACCGCGGCCGCAAGATGATCGAGGGGACGCCGGGCGACATCATGGCGGGGACGGAAACGGACAGCCTCGGCGGCGCCTTCAGCCGGCTGACGGGTGCCGTGGACATCCAGTCGCAGGCGCTCGGGATCCTGGACGCCATCGGGGGGCGGGAGCCTTGAGGGCGCCGTCGGAAACGAAAATCGACCGGCGCCAGCTGAAGGCGCTCCTCCACGCGGCCTGGAAGACCGACCTGCGAGGTTCCGGGAACCCCATGGACCCGTCCGGGGGCGGATCGGGGAAGGTACCGCCGATGGTGGCCGTCATGCTGGTCAAGCTCTTCATCGGGCTGGGGCTCGGCGCCATGGTCTTTGTCATCAGGGAGCCCTTCACGTCCGCCTTCCTGGTCTTTTCCACGATGATGGTGTTTCTGACCATGACCGTGCTGCTCGAATTTTCCAACCTGATCCTGCGCCCGGATGAATCCCACATTATCGCGGCGCTCCCCGTTGGCTCCAGGACCTTTTTCGCGGCGAAGATGACGCACCTCCTGGCCTACGTCAACGTGCTCGGTTCGCTCATCTACCTGCCGCCGGCGATCGCTTCGGCCGTCGCCAACCGGAACCCGCTCCTCTTCCCCGGGTTTCTGGTCGCGGGGGCGCTGGCCGCGACCGCCATGGGACTGTCGCTGGTGCTCCTGTACGCGCTCCTGCTCAGGATCGTCGACCGGGAGGCGATGCAGCGGGTGCTGGGATACGCGAACCTGGCGCTGACGCTCGTCGTGTACCTCGGCTACTTTGTCGCGCCGAGGATGCTCGAGGGGGACGCGCTGTCGGCCATCCCCAGATTCAGTACCGGATGGATCTACCTGGCCCCGCCGGCGTGGTTCGCGGCTGTCGTCAACCTCCTGGCGGGGGAAGCCGCCCCAGGGGATGCCGCTGCGTCCCTGTTTGCCCTGTTGCTGCTGGCGGCGGCCTGGCGGGCCGCCATGTCCAGGCTGTCGCTTGAGTATGCCGGGACGCTGGCCGACACGGTGGGGTGGGACGACGCGCACAGAAAAACCGCGGGAAGCGGGTGGGGTTCCCGCCTGCTCGGCCTTGTCGCCGCGAGCGAGGACAGGGCCGTCTGGACGCTGATCCGGAAGCAATTCAAATACGACAACCGCTTCAAGATGTCGATCCTGTCGATCCTCCCCCTCACGGCCATCTACGTGTTCCTCGGCATCTCGGAAGGGAAGGCGGTGCCCGACCCGTTCCTGGCGCCGGCGGGGGAGGGCACGGCGGGCGGGAACTCCCTTCTCTATATCGCCGCCGCGTTGTTCCCTTACATGATCACCCTCGGGACGGTCAACAGCGACGCCTACCGCAGCGCCTGGGTGTTCTACGCCTCGCCCGCCGACCGGGCGCGCATCATTCTCTCCCCGGCCCGGTACGCCCTGCTCTGGTTCTGCCTCCCCTTCACCCTCCTCCTGGCCGGCATCTTCACCTGGTATTTCGGCAACGCGGCGCACGCCGTGCTGCACTGCCTGATGATCTACGCCATCCTGATGATCCAGACCAGGATCCTGACCCTCATGTACCCGCGCATCCCGTTCTCCCAGCCGCCGAAAACGGGCCAGCGCACGCTCCTGATCTTTGTCCTGGTCATCCTGTCGATCATCGTGATGTGCGTTCCCATGGGGATCGTCACCGCGGTCGGGTATGGAGGGTACGCGGGGTACGCCGCCTGGCTGGCCGCCGCCCTGGTCATCAACGGCCTCCTCGCCCGGATCATCCAAAGGACCATTCCGCGGAGGGCGGCGAGGATGGAATTCACGGCCCCGGTGTAGGCCGGTCGGCCGAACGGCGATTGAGGAATTGAGATGCGCACGCGAGCGATCTTACCGGCATGGAACCGGATCCTGCACGGCTACCCCCCCTTTCTGTCCATCGAGATCACCCGGGAATGCCCTCTCCGGTGCCCCGGCTGCTACGCCTACGAGCCGAACCATCTAGGCGAAGGCAAGGGGATCCGCGCATTGGCCGACCGGGTGGGGGAGGAATTGATCGCCGAGGTTCTCCGGCTGGTCCGGAGGTTGCGCCCCCTGCACGTGTCCTTCGTGGGCGGGGAGCCCTTGCTGCGCCACCGTGAACTGACCGTCCTCATCCGCGAACTCGACCGCATGGACATCGAAGTGCAGGTTGTCACCAGCGCCGTTCTTCCCATCCCGCGGGAATGGCGCGAATTCCCCAACCTGCATCTGTCCGTTTCCATCGACGGGTTGC
>JAFGSS010000040.1 GCA_016934555.1 Acidobacteriota bacterium
AACCCCGACTGTGCCGTATGCGGACAGCGCCACTCCGACTGAACCCTCAGCCTCGGCAGGGGGCGGCCGGCCGGGCGAACCCTGGCCCCCTCGGTCCGCTTCCGCCGCCAGGTTCCTGCCTCGGGTGTGGCTGTTCCCGCCGGCGGATCCGCCCGGCCGAAAGGGATGGATGGCCGCGGCAGCGGAGGATCAGAGTCGGCCCGCTAGCGGACCGGCCGCTGTCTGGCCGCGGTCTGGCCGCGGTCTGGCCGCGGGGGAAAGACTCTCCTTTGATGACCTGAAGACCTGCCCGGTCGGGGGGGAGGAGCAGGAAGGTCGGGGCGACGGCTGAACCTTATGCGCGCAGCTTTTCCAGGGCGCGGGCGAAGGCGGGGAGCGATCGGACGACGGTGTCCCGGGGGACCGTCAGCGACAGGCGCATGTAGCCCTTGCGTCCGAACCCGCTTCCGGGGACCGCCAGCACCCCCTCCTCCTGGAGCAGGCGCACGAACTCGAAATCATCCGGGATCGGCGTCTTCAGAAAGACATAGAACGCTCCCTGGGGCCGGCGCACCTCGTAGCCCGCGCGCTCGAGCCCATCGCACATCAGGTCGCGTTTTTCCTGGTAGACGGCCAGGTCGGTCGATTCGTCCGGCGCCTCGGCCACCACCAGCTGCCAGATCGCGGGGGCGTTGATGAAGCCGAGGATGCGGCCGGTGAAGGCGCAGGCCTGGGCCAGCGCCAGGGCGTCGGGCACCCGTGGCGAGACCGCCAGGTAGCCGATCCGCTCCCCGGCGAGCCCCCACTTCTTCGACCAGGAGGTGGTGATCATGCAATTGGAGATGATCGAAGCCAGCTGCGGGCAGCGGGCGCCGTCGTAGATGATGGAGGTGTACGGCTCGTCGCTCAATACCAGGATGGGTGCGGCCGCCTGCGCCAGCACCGCCTCCAGTTCCCGCAACGTCTCCTCGGGGTAGATGACGCCGCTCGGGTTGTGGGGCGAGTTCAGGATGATGGCGCGGGTGCGCGGGCCAATCTTCGCCTCAATGGCCCCGACGTCGAGCGAGAAGTCCTCCCGGGTCTCCACCGGCACCATGACCCCGCCGTAGTTGCCGATATAGAAGGCGTAGTCGGGGAAGCAGGGCATGGGGACGATCACCTCGTCCCCCGGGTTGAGGATGGCCTTGAGCGCCGCGTTCATGGCGCCGGCGCACCCCGCGGTCATCAGCACGTGGCCCGGGGTGAACTCCACCCCCGTCGCTTCCCGCAGTCGCCGTGCCACCGTCTCGCGCGCCTCTGGGAAGCCGGGGTTCGGCATATAGCCGTGCGACCCCGGCGCGCTGCGTTCGGCCAGGGCCCGGAAGGCCCGGAGTACCCCCGCCGGCGGGTCTTCGCTGGGGTTCCCGAGGGAGAAATCGAACACGTTTTCCGCCCCCCTCTCGGCCTTCATCCGTATCCCCTCCTCGAACATCCGGCGGATGAAGGAGGATCGCTCGATCTGTTTCCGGACTTCGCTGGCGACGATCATGGCACGCTCCTGTCGGCCGGCCCGCGCTCCAGCCGGCGTTGAAAAGAAACGATTCTATCGTTCCAGACCACGCCTGCGCAAGCCCGGGCCGATTTATTCGCCCGCGCAAATCCAAATCCTGGACATCCACCATCTGCCAAATCCTGGACATCCACCGATTGCACAGGAGTGGATGGCCAGTGACGCAGCAATCAGTGGATGTCCAGGATTGCGAATCCCGGGGACACAAAATCTTGGACATCCACCGATTCCCGGAAGGGTGGATGTCCAGGATCTGGATTTGCGGGGATCGACCCGGAATCGGGCATACCGCCCCGCACCGGGAAGAGACACGCCCGATGGTGCCGGCGCTGCAGGAGCTTCGTCCGTAACCCGGGTTGAAGGCGGCAGGTTTCCAGGCTGTAATTCGGCTCCGGGCTGGTTTAAAATCGCCTTATGAAACGTGTCCTGTCCAATTTCCGCCGGGCCTCGGCGGCCGGCTTCCTCCTTTTTGCCGTCTGGAATGTTTCGACGCCGGCGGCGGAATCGACCCGGTTTGAAAAAGTGAGTGCGCACTGCCACTACATGCGCCTGGACGGGGGGAATGTGGCGGTCGTGGTCGGTGCCGATGGGGTCCTGATGGTGAATCCGCCCGATGAGGCCGGCCTCGACAGGGTGCGCGAGGCGCTCGGGCGGCTGAGCCCGGCCCCGGTGCGCTGGCTCGCCTTCACCGAGCCGCGCTACGTCGACCGGGCCGGGACGCGATACTACGCGGACCAGGGGGCCCAACTGGTGGGGAGCCGCAACCTGCACCGGCTCTTCGTGGAATTGAACGGGGAAGAGACCGGGTCGGGGCAGCCAGCCGGAGGACGCGGGCTAGCGGGTATGAAAAGGGAAATCGGCGTGCTTGGGGAAGAAGGGCAGGAGAGATGGGCCGACTGGGACCGGCCGGAAAAGCCGGAGGCTGAAACCGGGTCGGGGGCATGGAGGCTCGAAAAAGGGTCCCGTGATTCGGCGGGCGAAATCCTCCTGCCGGGCACCGCGGGGGAGCCTGGGGAGAAGGGAAGGGGGGATGCAGGCGCCACGGAGCCTGAGCGAGTGAAGCCATCCAGGACCCCGCTTGCCTGGTTCCTCTTTGACGAAAGCATGCGGATCTATCCCGGGGGCCTGGAGGTGCAGATCTTCGCTTTGGGAAAGCGGGCGCGTTCGGGCGGAGATGTCGCCCTCCACCTGCCAGCCGAAAGGGTCCTGCTGGTGGGGGACCTTTATGAATCGGCCCGCTATCCCGAAATCGACGTTGAAGCCAGGGGGGACGCTTCGGGGTGGTTCGAGGGAATGGCCGAGGTCATAGAGGCGGTCCCTCTCCTCATGCCCGCGATCACGCGCAACCAGCCGAAGGAAGGGACGACCCTGGAGGAAGGGGTGGCCGTCGTCTCCTCGCGTGACGTCCCGAGCAACCTGCAGAACATGAAAGACCTGCTCGAGGACTGCCGGAAGCTGCGACGGGAGATCACCCGGTCGGTCCAGATCGGGCGCAGCCTGGAACGCTTCCTCTCCATGCCCTCGCTCTCCCCCTATCGCAGCTACGGGAACCTCGACTCCTTTGCCCGCCGGCTTTACGCCGCCCTCGGCGGCACCCCCTAGTTCCTCCTTACTGTAAAATCGGGCCTCCTTGCCCTCCCGGCATTCTCCATTGCCGGCAATCCCTCTGCTTCATCGCTGTCCCGGACACGGTAGCCAATATCCCCGGGGCCGGCCTGCGAAAATCCAGATCCCTGACAAATCCTGGACATCCACCATCTGCGAAATCCTGGACATCCA
>JAFGSS010000214.1 GCA_016934555.1 Acidobacteriota bacterium
GAGGTACAGGAATTCCCCGTCCATCTCATGCACGGTACCCCTGAAACTGAAGGTCACCTCTTCCCCGCGGGCGGAAGCCCCCAACAGAAAAACCATTGCAAACACGCCCAGAACATTCTTCATGCCCGACCTCCCCTTGCCGAGGCATCCGCCCCCGCACGCCCCGTCGACGGCGCGCCCGGAAAGCGCCCGTCGTCCGGTGACCCCGGTGACATTATGACCCGAAAACCGGCACTCCGGAATGTTCATTCTTCCACACGGGCGGCGGACGCGCAAAAACCGTCCGCATCCGACAATAACGAATTTGCATTTTGGGGCTGAAATGACCTACCATGGATAGAAGTGTTCAGAGACGCCGAAGATATCGCCGACCCGCGGCAGCAGCGTGGAGGGATTCATGTCGAGAAATGGAATGACGCTTTCACTCATTATCCTGGGATGCCTGTTGTTTTTGTCGCAACCGAACGGCTCCCATGCCAAAAGCAACGAAGTCCTCAACGCCGAGAAGATGGTCGCCGCTCATGTCAAGTCGCTCGGAAACCCGAAAACACTGGCGAAGATTCAGTCCCGGACCTTTGTCGGCACCTCGGAGGTGAAGATGATCCAGGGTGCGAACTGGACCCTGAAGGGAAATTCCATGTTCGTATCCGAGGGATCCAAGCTGGGAATCGTCCTTCAGTATCTGGACGTCAATTATCCCGGGGAATATTTCGCCTACGACGGCGCGGACGTCACCGTGAAACACATCAGCCCGGGCCGGAAATCGCCCGTTGCCGACTTCCTCTACCGCTTCGACAAGATCATGAAGCAGGGGCTGCTCGGCGGCGCGCTCTCCACCTCCTGGCCGTTGCTCTCCGAGGAGCGTACCGCGGCCGCCCAGATGAAGTGCCGCAAGGTCCAACTGGAAGGGCGCGAGCTGTACGTCCTCGATTACCGTCCCAAAGACGGCGTCGGCAACATGAAAATCCAGATCTATTTCGATCCGGCGACATTCCGGCACGTGCGCACGGAATACAGGGTCCAGGACCGGGACGACGCGACGGTGGACCACAACTATCTCGAGGCGGCCATGACCCACATCGGGGACATCGGCAGGGCGCGCGAGGATTCCTTCTACAAGCTGGTCGAAAAATTCGACGACTACCGAAACGTGGGGGGCATGATCCTGCCCCACCGCTATATCTTGGAGTATTCCCAGGAGGGGGGCGCCGGCTCCTTCATCGCGCATTGGACCATGAACGCCCAGGTCTGGGCCTTCAATCCCGTCCTGGACCGGAAGCTGTTCCAGGCCGAGAAATAACCGCGCGACATCAACAATGGGGACGGACCAGGATAAATCTCTAATAAAAAAGAATTTATCGTGGCCCGGACCCGACCGCCCTCCCCTCTTGACTCGGGCCGCGTTATGGCCGATGATCTGAAACCCGGCAAGATCTGGCCCCTGCCGTAATCCCGGCCGGAAGCCCCGGGAGGACGGAAACCGATGAGCAACCCGATCGTCGTCTACGGAAGCAGAATGCTGGCGGCCATGCTCTATTACGACGCCTGCCGGCACCCTGACTTCAACATCGTCGCCTTCGCCCAGGACGAGGGGTACCTCGACCCTTCGGGCCGCTGCCTGGGCCTGCCCCAGGTCCCCCTGGCGGAGGTCGCCCGACTCTACCCGCCCCGTTCCCATGACATGATCGTTCTGACCGCCTCCTATCACGACATGCGCCACCGGGACGGCCTCTACCGGAAAGCCAAGGCCCTGGGCTACCGCCTGCGAAACTATGTCAGCCCCTCGGCCATCGTGTCCCCCGGGGTGGAGATGGGGGAGAACAACTTCATCTGCGAACAGGTTTTCCTGGGGGCCGGGGGAACGCTCGGCCGCTGCAACACCATCCGGCAGCAGGTCTACATCGGGCATGATTTCCACCTGGGAGACCACAACGTGATCACCCCCGGCTGCAGGATCGGCGGCCAATGCTTCATGGAAAACAACTGTTACGTCGGCATCGGCGCGACCATCCGCAACGGCGTGAGGATCGCGGAGGAAAGCCTGGTGGGCGCCGGCGGCCTTGTCCTCAGGGATACGGAACCCTTCTCCAAAAACGTCGGGCATCCCGCCCGTGTCCTCGGCTACCACCGGGAAGAGGGACTGGGGGTGAAACTGTGACGGGCAGGATCATCGTGAATTTCACGCCCACCGGAATGCTCCCCCGGAAACGGGAGACCCCCCACGTCCCGATCTCCCCCGAGGAAATCGTCCGCGACGTGCACTCCGCCTGCCGCCTGGGCATATCCATGGTGCACCTGCACGCCCGGAACAGCGACGAGACCCCCGGCTACCAAAAGGAAATCTACGGGGAAATGATCGCCGGCATCCGCGCTTTCGCCCCGGAGCTGGTGATCTGCGTGTCCACCTCGGGACGGGTGCACAACACCCTGGCCGCACGGTCGGAGGTGCTGGCGCTCGACGGGCCGCTGAAGCCCGACATGGCGAGCCTCACCCTGAGTTCGTTGAATTTCAACCGGACGGCCAGCGTCAACGAGCCCTCCATGATCGTGGCCCTTGCCGGAATGATGAAGGAACGCGGCATCCGGCCCGAGCTCGAACTCTTCGATGTAGGGATGGTCAACTACTTCAGGTACCTGATCAAAAAAGAGCTGCTCCGCCCCCCCTATTACGCCAACCTGATCCTGGGCAACATCGCCTGCGCCCAGGCCGACCTGCTCCATATCGGCTGCATGATCCGGGATTTCCCGGAAGACACCCTCTTCTCCCTCGGCGGGGTGGGCGGCCCCCAGCTGGCCGTGAATTCCCTGGCCATCGCCATGGGCTGGGGGGTGAGGGTCGGGCTGGAGGACAACTACTGGTATGACGAGGCCCGGACCATCCTGGCGACCAACGACTCGCTGCTGGGCCGGGTCCACAGGATCATCGCCGCCGGGGAAAAGGAAGTCCTGCCTCCCGGGGAATTGAGGGCCCGGCTCCGCCTGGAGCCAGGTTTCGGCCGCTACGGCACGGCCGGCACCCCGGAAGCGCCCTCGCCCCCTCCCGCCCCGAAGCTGGAAAACGGCCATGGATCTTAGCCCGGGCAGGCCGCTTCCGGCCGGAATCGACACCCCCTGCTTCCTCATCGACGAAGAGGACCTCTCCTCGAACCTGGACCGGTTCCTGGCCGCGCTCGAGGCCCGCTGGCCCCGTTCCATCGCGGCCTATTCCCTCAAGGCCAACGCTCTCCCCTGGCTGCTCGCCTATTTCCGGGACCGCGGGCTGCATGCGGAAGCGGCCTCCGACGACGAGTACCGGCTGTCCCTGGCCATGGGATACCCCCATGACAAGATCATTTACAACGGCCCCTGCAAGACCAGGGAGACCTTTCTCGAAGCCGTCACCCGCGGCGCGTTCGTGAACGTGGATTCCGGGCGGGAACTCCTCTGGCTGAAGGAACTGGACCTCCCCGGTAGCGGGCCGTTCCGGGTGGGCATCCGGGCCAACATCGATCTGGAAGCGCGTTGCCCCGGGGAATTCGCCCTGGGGGCCGAGGGGAGCCGCTTCGGCTTCTGCCACGAAAACGGGGAGTTGGGCAAGGCGGTCGCCTTCATCCGCGGATTGAAGCAGATCCGCCTGGAGGGCCTGCACCTTCACATCAGCTCCAGGACCCGGAGCCTCGCGGTCTACCGGGCCCTGGCCCGGGCGGCCGGCGAAATCGCCGCGGCCCACTCCCTGGACCTCTCCTCTGTCAACCTGGGCGGCGGCTTCTTCGGGGGCCTCCCGGACAAGCCCTCCTTCGACGAATATTTCCGGGAGATCGCCGCGGAACTGGGCCGCCGGTTCGATCCCCGGAGGACAACCCTGGTGTCGGAGCCGGGAACCTCCCTGGTCAGTTCCCCCTTCTCCTACGTCACCGAGGTGACGGACGTGAAACGCACCGTCGCCGACACCTTCGCCGTCACCGACGGCAGCCGGGTGCACATCGACCCCCTGATGCGTAAAAGCGAATATTTCTTCGAAGTCCTTCGCCGCAAACCGCCCGCGGGCCCGCCCCTCCCGCGCCAGGTGATTTCGGGCTTCACCTGCATGGAGTTCGACCGCCTCTTCGTGCTCCGCGACCACCCGGAGCTGTCGGTCGGGGACCGCATCGTCTATCACAGGACCGGGGGCTATACCCTCTGCCTCTCCCCGATGTTCATCAAGCATTTTCCGGCGGTGGCGGTGCGGCGCGGAAAAGAGTGGACCGTGGTCAGGGAACGGCCCGCCGCAGAGGACTTCATCAGGATCCAGAGCGTGTGAGCCCTTCATGAACGACCCCGTCAACGTCCTGATCCTGAGCGTCGGCACCCGCAACCGGATCGTGGATTATTTCAAAAAAGAGCTGGGACGCCGCGGCACGGTGACCGCCACCGACTGCAGCCCCCTGGCGCCCGCCCTTTACGCCGCCGACCGGGGCTTCGTGGTGCCCCCCGTCGGCGCCGAGGGCCATCTGGACACCCTTCTGGCCATCTGCAGCGAGTGCGGGGTGACGTGCGTCCTTTCGCTCATCGACCCCGAGCAGGGCGTCCTGGCCGCACACCGGGGCGACTTCATGAAAGCCGGTGCCGTGCCTCTGGTCTCCGGCGCCGAGGAAGTGCAGCGGTGCATGGACAAGTATTCCATGTACCACTTCCTGGAGCGCCACGGTTTCAGCGTGGTCCGGCGCTACGTGGACCGGGAAACCTTCTACCGCGACGAGGAAGCGGGGGTCGTGCACTACCCGGTGATGGTGAAGCCGCGGCGCGGAAGCGCGAGCCTGAACACGGGCAGGGCCGAGTGCCGGGAGCAGGTCGACCTCCGCTTCCGCCTCCACGACGACCTGATGATCGAGGAGTTCATCGACGGGCGGGAATTCGGGGTGGACGCCTATGTCGACCTGCGGTCGC
>JAFGSS010000215.1 GCA_016934555.1 Acidobacteriota bacterium
CGGATAGCTGTTTCCTTTCCATTTGGAGTCCTCCTGAGGTTTTGAAATTAGGGGTGAAAATGGTCCCCGGCCAGGTCGTACAGGGCCCAGAGGGCGGCGGCGATGCCGCCCAGGCGGAGGACGATCTTCCAGAGTTCATGGTTCCGGGCGGGAGCGAGGGATCTCATGGCTCCCCCTCTCAGCAGTCTTCCAGCGTCGGCAGCACGAGCCATGCCCCTGTGGCGCACAGCACGCTGCAGGGGGTGAAGGCCCCGAGCAGGAGGCCTCCGAACAACCCCCAGCGTTCGCCGCAGCCGCCGCCCATGGCCGCCTCCTCGGCTCCCGGGCCAAGCTGCCCGGCCGGGAGATCGGCCGGGACGCCGCCGGCGCTCAGGGCCAGCAGCAGGGTCAGCAGCAGCGCGGCCGTGGTGTGTTTTGCTATCATAGAGTCTTTCCTTTCGTCAGCCCATCGGGCCGAACATGTACGGTTTCCATTGTCTCCGCGCCCCTGTGCGGGGCGGGAGCCCAGGCCGGATCGAAGATGAGGGTTTCCCCGGACCAGATCCTGCGGAATGCGTGAACCGGCCAACGTAATCTGCCCAACGCCGGGTCGTCCACCTCCAGAACCTGCGGCGCCGCAAAGCGCCGGATGACTACAAAATGGCTTCTGCGGATATAGGCGATCGCCGGGAGCGGGACGTCCGCCAGGTCCTCGGCACCCAGGAGCCAGGAGCGGGCGGGGAGGCCGAGCCCCGCGGCCGCCGCCCGCAGGCGGCCGAGCGACGTGCCCCGTCCCGTGAGCCCTACCTCCGCCGAGAGCGCCGGGAGGGGGCGTTCGATGCCGTGGGCGTCGAGCACCATCTTCAGGGCCGCCGGCCCGCAGTCGTTGCGCCGCGTCTGCATCACCGCGGCGTCGGCGGCGACCAGGGTCGCCCCGGCGCTCCAGGCCCGTACCCGCTTCACGAGATCGGGCCGCTCGAGGAGACAGGACGAGGCGGCCGACAGGCCCGAGACCGCCGCAAGCGCCGCAAGCGCGATACAGGCCGAACAGCGTTTCTTCGGGCTCACCGTTCTCACAGGCGCCGCCCCTTCTCCGGGGGCGTTCCGCCCGAAGCGAAGCGCTCGAGTCTCTCCCGCACGAACTGCCGGCTGCGCCGTCCCGTGATCCCGCTTACCAGGAGCCCCCTCTCGTCCACGAAGAGAAGGGTCGGCAGGGCGACGAAGGCGCGTGCAAAATCGCCATGGCGGTCCCAACAGGCGTCCAGGCCCGGGGGGGCGCCGTCAGCGG
The DNA here is from genome assembly GCA_016934555.1 of Acidobacteriota bacterium. Taxonomy (GTDB): domain Bacteria; phylum Acidobacteriota; class UBA6911; order UBA6911; family UBA6911; genus UBA6911. The sequence continues at coordinate 1,268 of JAFGSS010000215.1, forward strand.
CGCGCGCTTCCTCTTTCCCGCTTCGGACGAGGACCAGCCGGAGTCCCGGGGGAAGCGGGTCGAGCGCGGGCATCATCTCCCGGCACACGCGGCAGGAATGGGAATGAAACACGACCACCGACCGTTTTCCCCGGATGACGTCCGCCAGCTCGACGTCCGTTCCGTCCCGGTCGACTACCAGGGGAGGGAGGGGCTGGTGGAGACGTACCGGGGGACGGCGGACGGCCGACCGGATCTCGGCCTGGAGGAGATAGCCGGCGGCGACGATGCCCGCCGCGAGGACCGATCCTGCCAGGATGCGGCGCATCCGCGATGCCCCTTGGGCCATGGTCGAACTCCCCGATCGCGCACTCTTCATTTTTTCGCCGCCCCGGTCCCAGGCCAACGTGCGCCCGGTTCCGGGGATAATGTTTCCGGCGGAGCCGGGATATTTCACATCGCCGTACATTTATGGAATAATCGCCCCGAGAAAGGGGGCGGCATGGTCGCCACACTGCGCATTTCCTCGAGCGACATGGTCGCCCTGAAGGTGAGGGCCGGGGGGCGGCCCGGGGCACAGGTCCCCCCGCGACTTTACCAGATGCTGCCCCCGCAGGGGCTGGGGTTGCTGGCCACCCTCCCCGCGGGAGCGGCGGCGGTGTCGATACCCGCGGGGCGCGGATACCCGATCCTGGAGGCTCCCGAATCGGCATCAGATGGGGGAATGATCGTATATGTCCGAAAGCCGAACCGGCGCTACGAGGCTGAATCGGTGCGGTTCGAAGGCCGGATGTTCGATCTCGGGGGGTTCGTCGATTTTGCGCGCCGGCGGCTGGAGGAAACCGAAGGGGCTCCTGTTCCGGTTTCCGGGAGATATGTCCGGTTTCAGCCCTCGCGCGGGGAGTGGGACGGCATCCTGCGGGACGGCGGCTACGCGGCGCTGGACGGCACGGAGGCGGCGGTGCGGCGCGCGGGGATGGAGTCCGATCCGGGGGGGGCGAGCGGGATCGAACTCCGGGTCCCGGTCTGGCGCGGAAGCCGTCCCGGGGCGCGGGAAACCCTGCCGGTCTTTTCCCGGGTGGAGGTGAGAGAGGCTGCGGACGGCGCCGCCGACGGCGCCTGGGTCGGTTTCGACGCCTGGCGGTGCGCCCGGGCCTCGAGGGCCCGGCTGCCCGAGACGTTGGTCCCCCGGTTCGTGCGGTGGATCGGGGCGCTTGCGGCCGAGGCGGGGGTGCGGTCCTGGCATTTCCGGCGGGGAATGCTTTTTGGAGACCGCGTCGAGTGGTGGGGGGAGGGCTCGAGGCGCCGGACGGCGCACGAGGGGATCGATTTCGTCGAAGGGGACACCGGGTCCGGCCTGCGCCCGATTCCGGAGGGGCTCCCGGTCCGCTCCCCGGCGGAAGGGGAAGCGGTCGCCTTTCTCGACGATTTTCTGGGCAAGACGGTCCTGGTGCGCCACGCCGAGACCGTCCGGGAAGACAGGGACGTTTTCCATACCCTGCTGAGCCACCTCCAGGCCGGGGAGGGCCGGCCGGGCCGGGTGGGGGAAGGGGATGTCATCGGGCGGGTGGGCCGGTCGAAAGGGACCGGGGCTCCCGCGCACCTGCACCTGGCCGGGGCCTGGATCCCCCGGACGCTCGATCCCGGGAGGATCACGATCGAAGATATCCACCCCGGCTTCGCCCCGATCGTGCTGGTCGATCTCGACCCGCTCGTGCGCCGTCACCCCCTCTGCCGGGTGCAGGAGGAGCCGGAAGCGGACTAGGCGCCCGCTGCGGACGGGGTCAGGGGGTCGCGAGCCGAGCGGTTTTCATCGATTCGGCGGAGAGCGATTCCTTCCGGGCCGCGCCGCTGTAGCAGAGGCCGGCGCACAGGTCGTAGATGAAGTGGGCGGCGACGGCGGCGTACAGGCCTCCCGATACGTGGACCAGGAGGTGGAACCCGAACCCGATGACGAAGATCGTGCCGGTGCTGATCCACCCCTGCACGAGGTGGTTGAGGGCGAACACGAGGGACGCGAGCACGGCCGCGATCCAGTAGTCTCCCGTCAACCGCTCGAGAAGACCCCAGAGAACGGCCCGGTACAGCACCTCCTCGGCCACGGCCACGATCATGCAGATGAAGACCCAGACGACCCGCTGCCGACCCGTTTCGGGCAGGATGGAGTAGAACCGCATCCTCCAGCCGGGCGACCGGTGCCGCACCATCCACTGCAGGAGCCCCAGCGAGAGGGCCAGCAGCGCCAGGGTGCCCAGCACGGTCCCCGCGTCGAGGCGGAAGGAGCCGAAGAGGGGCTGCAGGCGATTGTCCACCGCCACCCAGAGGGCGAAGGCCGCCTGGAGGAGGGTGAGGGAGATGCCGACCCGGTACCTCTTCGCCTTGGGGACGTCGATGGGCGCGCCGAGGGGATGGTGTCGCAGGGCGAGCCAGCTGCGCAGCGGCAGAAGCACGCCGACGGCGACCAGCAGCAGGTATCCGGACAGTCTGACGGTCATTTGGCGTAGTGGGTGAACAGGGTCAGGAACAGGGCCGCGAAAAAGGCGAAGACGACGGCCAGGAGGCTGATGAGGGCCAGGATCCCCACGTAGCGCCAGAAAGACCGCTGCTGTTTCAGGGCGTTTTCAAGGATTTCGGTCGTTTCGTGATCCGCGAGCGAACGCAGGGCGCCGGCATACCGGAAGAGGAAGACTCCCGCCGGGACATAGAGCGCCCCGATCAGGATGTACAGGAGGCCGGACACCACGCCGAACGCCCGGCCGAACATGGGATGGAGCCCCTGCGATTCCGGGATATGGCCGAGCAGGCCGATGGCGAGCAGGGCCAGGCCCGCGAGCGCGGAGAGGCAGGCTCCCGCAAAACAGAAGATGGAGAGGAACCGGGCCCAGGGCCGGGTCTGGTCGAGGTATTTCTGGCCGATGGGGGTCAAAAGAATGATCGGTCCCACGCTCCCGTCGTTCTGGGCTTCATAAGAATCTTCCGCCATAGCCTTCTCCGCTGCCCGCCCGGGCGTCCGGTGATTCGGGTCGAATCGATCAACCATGAAGTGCGAATTTCACGGCCCATTGTACCCAAAAGGGCGCGGGGAATACAAAAACAAATTTCCTGGGTCCCATCGACGCGGCGGGTGTCATTTTTCGCCGGATGCGGCATAATGTTTTCTTTTTCGGGTATAATCGGCAGGCACCGGGTCGATCGTCAGCGTGAGGAGGGGACATGGGGAGAATGCGCATCGGGGTTCTGACCGGCGGCGGGGACGTCCCGGGACTGAACTCGGCCATCAAGGGGATTGTGGAAGCGGGAGTCGACAGGGGGTACGAGGTCGTCGGGATCCGCCGCGGATGGGAGGGGCTGACCCACGTGAACCTGGAGGACCCGGGAAGCCGCGCGCGCTACATCCTCCCCCTCGACCGGAACAACACCCGGACCATCGACCGGACGGGGGGGACCTTCCTGCACACCAGCCGGACCAACCCGAAGAAGATGAAGGCGATCCCCGAGCACCTGGACGCGGGGTATTTTCCCAGCGAGGAGTCCTCGGGCGCTACGACCTGGGACCTGACCGAGCGGGTGCTGCGCAACCTCGAGCACCTCGGGATGGACGCCCTGATTGCGATCGGGGGGGACGACACCCTGAGCTATGCGTCCGTGCTCCACCAGGAAGGGGTGCGCATCGTCGCCATCCCCAAGACGATGGACAACGATGTCCGCAACACCGAATACTGCATAGGGTTTTCCACGGCCATCACCCGGGCGGTGGACTCCATCCAGCGGCAGCGGTCCACGATCGGGTCGCACGAGCGGATCGGCATCTTCAGGATCTTCGGCCGCGACGCGGGGTACACCGCGCTCTATACCGCCTATGTGACCGGCATCCGGTGCGGCATTCCCGAGCACCGGTTCGACCTGGAGCGGATGATGGGTCTTTTGATGAAGGACCGGCGGGAGAATCCCAGCAATTACGCCCTCGTGGTCCTTTCCGAGGGGTGCACCTGGTCGGGGTACGAACTGCGCGAATACGGGGAGCCCGACGCCTACGGGCACCGCAAGAAGGCCAATGTCGCCGAGGCCCTGGGGGTGGAGATCCGCAACCGGACCGGGCTGGAAATCGTGATCAGCGACCTGACCTACGACCTGCGCAGCGGGGAGGCCGATTTCATCGACAAGATGGTGGCGGTGACCTTTGCCCACATGGCGGTCGAGAGCGTCGAGAAGGGGGAATCGGGGCTGATGACGGCCATCGACAACGGGCGTTACCGCATGGTGCCGATCCCCGATCCGGGGCAGGGGCCGCGGCAGGTGGAGATCGCGTCCCTGTACAATACCGACGAGTGCCGCCCCCGCTATTCGCAGAAGGCGGGCAAGCCGGTCTTCCTCTGCCTCGCCTGCGGTCCGGAGTGAGGCGGAGGCTAGAGGTTGACGATGTCGGGGAGGTCTTCGGTCAGGGCGCGCCACCGGATTTCCAGGAATCGGTCGCCGTCCGCGCCGCCGTAGCCGTTCTCGGCCAGCTTCCCGGAGAGGTAGAGCCCGATCAGGGCTTCCTCGGCTGCATCCGCCGGTTCGGGCCGGATCGCCCCCGCGCGGTGGAGGACGTCCGCCAGGTCGATGAAGCCGTTTTCCAGTTCCGCGCGGTCGGCCAGGGTTCCTTCCGATGCGAGGATGAGGCCCCCCTCCAGGGCCTCCATCACCAGCTCGGCGATGGATACGGCCGACCCGGTTTTCAGCCGGCGGTTCATGAGTTCGCTCAGGTTGGTATAATTGGCAATGCCCATAATGTTCCTGATGAAATGAAGCGATGAAGGTCCGTTCCGGGGGGCGCCTGCCGCCCGGCGCCGGAACGGTCCAAGGAGATGTCCCGATGGGAATCTGTACCAGATGCCGCAAAGAGACTTCGGATGCGGAGGTCATGACGTGCGAGGGGAACCTGTCCATAGAATACCCCGACGGACAGGTCCTCCCCAGCGTGCCCTATGACCCGCGCAAACTCCACTTTCCGGGCTGGTTCCGCTGCCCCGACTGCAATGTGGCTCCCGGCGGACGGCATCATGCCAACTGCGACCAGGAGGTCTGCCCGAGGTGCGGCGGTCAGCTGATCAGCTGCTCCTGTTTCGACCTTCCGGAATAGATCGACCCCATCACCCGGGAGTGATGGGGTCGGCGGGGGACACCCCTGTTTTCCGAATCCGGCTAGGCTTTGAGCTTCTCCCGGAGATTCTCGGTAAACTGGTCCCCCACTTCCTTCGCCTTGGCCCGCATGATTCTCTCGCCGAAGGTGGCCAGGCGCCCGACCAGGGCCACATTGGCCGTGTAGGAAACATCCACGTTGTCGGGGGAGGTCTCCTTGAGGTTCACCTCGATTTCGGTCGAGAAATTCCCCAGCTTGGTCACGTCGGCCCCCCTGCCGACCGCCTTGATGTAATTGGGGGGGCGCACCTCGGTCAGTTTGGTCGTGAATTTCAACTTGACCTTGAAGGGACCCACCCGCTGCGCCACGACGCTTTCGTACGTTTCCGCATCGAGGGCCTCCATCTTCTCCGTGCCGGGGACGCAGTAACCGAGCGTTTTCGGGTCCAGCAGCGAATCCCATACCTTCTGGATGGGCGCCTGCAACGAGAACTGTCCTTCTATCAGCATTCAAGACTCCTTTCTCTCTGAGCGGCAACGGCCCGGGGGACGAATCGTCCCCCGGGCCTGAATCTCCGGGCCCTATATCTCGTCGATGACGGTGGCTTCCTTCTGGAGCACCTTGGCGAGGGCCTCGTATCCATTATTCCCGAATTCGGTGACCTGGGCCTTGATGAGGGCCGCGTAGGACAGCCCCTGGGTCTTCAGCCACTCCTTGTGTTTCTTGTCTGTCTGGCCCAGGTAGTGCCGGGCCAGATCCAGGTGCGTGGCGCAGATTTTGCGGCACATCGGGCAACGATAGTTTGGCATAGTGAATCTCCTCCTTACTCTTTCGCTTGGGAAGCGGCGTTGTTTTTGGCCTCTCGCGCACGGATCGCCTTCAGCACCTTCTCCGGTTTCAGGACGTTGCTGAAGAATTCCGCCCCGCAGGCCTGGTATACCGCGTTGGCCAGTGCCGGCGCAGCTGGTGCGATCGTCGCTTCGGCCGCTTCCTTGGCGCCGAAGGGGCCGTTCGGTTCGTAGGTCGGTACTTCCAGGATCTCAATTTCCGGCATGTCGCGGGTCCGCAGGATCTTGTAGTCCACGAATTCGGGGTTGAGCAGCATCCCCTGGTCCATGGGCATCTCTTCGCACAGGCCGTACCCGAGCCCCATGTGGATCGATCCTTCCACCTGGCCCCGGGCGCCCAGCGGGTTGATGATCTGGCCGGAGTCGTGCACCACGAGGACATCCCGGGCGGTGACATGCCCGGTTCCCCGGTCCACCTTCGCCTTGATCGCCATGATCCCCATGCCGTAGGCGGGGGAGATCATCCCCTTGTTATGCGGGGTGTAGTGGCCGGTGCCCGTCAGCGGCACGCCGTCGTTCTGCCGGATCGCGTCCTTGACCAGGTCGTAGTAGGAGAGGCCCCGTTCCGGGCGCAGTTCCAGGAAGATTCTCTTGTTCCTGGCCACGAGGTCGTAGGCGATGTTCTCCCCCAGCTTCAAACGGGCGATGTCGATGAGCTTCTGTTTCACCTGGGAGGCGGCGTCCTTGATGGCGTTGCCGTTCATCAGGGTTTCCCGGCTCCCCCAGGCACCGAGATCGGTGTAGGCGTGGGCCGTATCCCCCATGTGCAGGCGGATATCCTCGATCCCGATCCCCAGCTCTTCGGCGCAGATCATGGCGGCCACGGTGTTGTGCCCCTGGCCGACATCGGCCGCCTGGCTGTAAAGATCGACCGTCCCGTCCCAGTTGACCTTGATGTGGGCCGAGGAGTAAGCGTACGGCGTGTCGATCCAGTTGAAGATGCCGCCGGACATGTAGGCGAACCCGCAGTACCCGATCCCCTCATCCTTCTCGATGGTGGGCCATTTCTCCTTGACCCGCACCACCATCTTCTCGATGCAGGGCTGAATGCCGCAGCTCTCGAACGTGTACTGCCCGGGAGCCGTGTAGCCGGGGGCCACCGCGTTGAGGCGGCGGATTTCCAGCGGATCGACCCCGAGGTCCTTGGCCGCCCGGTCGAGCTGGGTTTCCGAGCAGTACTTTCCCGGAACGGCGCCGAAGCCCCTGATCGAGGTGCCCCAGACGATGTTGGTGTAGGTCCGGACCCCGTCGTAACGGTAGTTGGGGATCTTGTAGGGCATGGTGATGAAGGTGCCGGTCAGGTAGAGGGTCGTGGCCCCCAGCCCGGTATAGGCCCCCCCGTTGGTCATCGCCTTGACTTCGAAGGCGACGATTTCGCCGTTCTTCTTAAGGCCCAGCTTCAGGGCCATGTGCTGGGCGGTGCGGTGCTCGGTGGTGGTGAATTCCTCGTCCCGGTTGAACACGATCTTCACCGGGCGCCCGGTCTTCATGGAAAGGATGGCCGCGTTCACGGCATCCGGCATGGTGGAGTTCTTGCCGCCGAAGTGGCCGCCGACATGGGGTTTGATGACCCGGATGTCGCCCTCCCGCATCTTCAGCGCTTCCGCCAGGTTCAACTGGACGAAGTAGGGGGACCCGGTCGAGGTCCAGACGGTCAGACGGCCGGTTCCCTTGTCGTAGCTGGCCAGGGAGTTGTGCACCTCCATCGCGCAGGGGTGGGCCGCCTCGAGCACGAACCTGTCCTCCCGGATATAGTCCGCCTTGGCGAAGGCGTCATCCACGTCGCCCCACTCGATATGGCGCGTCGCGTTGATGTTGCTCGGGAAATCCTCGTGCACCATCGGCGCGTCGTCCTTGATCGCCTCGATCGGATCGAAGACGGCGGGCAGAGGCTCGTAATCCACCTCGATCAGGTCGAGCGCCTTCTCGGCGATCTCCTCGGTGGTGGCCGCCACGGCCGCCACCGGGTCCCCGATGAAGCGGACCTTGTCGGTGGCGAGCGCCTGCTGGTCGGAAAGCTCGCGGAAGCGGCGCCAGAGGCCCCATTTGCCCCCGGGAGTGTCCTTTCCGGTGATGACGGCTTTCACCCCCGGGAGCTTTTCCGCCTCGCTGGTGTCGATGCTGAGGATCCGGGCGTGAGGGTACGGGCTGCGGAGGAGTTTGCCGTAGAGCATGTGGGGCAGGGTCATATCGATGGTGTACTGGGCCTCGCCCGTAACCTTCGCGGGGCCGTCAACGTTTGGTGTCGGTTTGCCTATGATGGAAAATTCTTTCATTTCGCCCCCTTCCCTGACTTTGCCGTCTGCAGCCACTTCTGCGACTCCAGATCCTTGCGCGCCTTGAGCCTCTTGGCTGCGTCGCGCACGGCCTCGTTGATCATGTTGTACCCGGTGCAGCGGCAGAGGTGTCCGTCCAGTTGCGCCTGGATCTCCTCTCTCGTCGGGTCGGGATTCTCGTCGAGCAGCGCCTTGGTGGCCATGATCTGGCCGGAGGTGCAGAACCCGCACTGGAAGGCCCAGTTGTCGATGAAGGCCTGCTGGATGGGATGCAGGCTTTTTTCCTGCGCCAGTCCTTCAACGGTAGTAATCTCCCTGCCGTTGACCTGCAGGGCCAGGATGGAACAGGATTTGACCGCCATCCCGTCGACGACGACGGTGCAGGCCGCGCAGGAACTGCTGTCGCACGCCTGATGGGTTCCCGTGAGGCCCAGGTGCTCCCTCAGGACCTGGACGAGAAGAGTCTTCGGTTCAATAAAGAGCTCGTGTGGCTCTCCATTCACGACGATGTTCAACTGCTGTTTCATAGCGTTCTCCCATGTGTCAAAGGATCAGGCCCTCCGGGCTCTCTCCAGGGCTTCTTTCCCCACTCGTTTCACCAAAGTCCCCGCCAGATCTTTCTTGTATTCCGCCGATGCTTCGATCCCGGAAATAGGGCTGGTTTCTTCGCTCGCGACCGCGGCCGCCTCGGCCAGCACCTCGTCGGTGATCTTCTTTCCTTTCAGTATTTCTTCGGCTTTTTTGGCCCGGATGGGCGTGGTTCCCACCCCGCCGAGGGCGATTCTGGCATTGACACACTGCTCTTTGCTGCCGTCGAGGGTGATGAGGACCGCGGCGGAAGCCAGGGCGTAATCCCCGTGGATCTGGGAGTATTTCATGAAATGGACGCCGCTGTTCGGCGGCAGGGGCGGGATCCGGATCTCGGTCGCCATCTCGCCGGGCTGGACCGCGGTCTCGAAGAAGTCCACGGCGAATTCTTCCGCGGGCACCTTCCTCTCCTCGCCTTTGCTGGCGACGGAGATCTTCGCATCCAGCACGATGAGGGGGGGAGCCGGGTCCACCGCCGGGTCGGCGTTGCACAGGTCCCCCACCAGGGTGCCCCAGTTCCGGGTTTCGACGGAGGCGACATTCTCCTCCATTTCGCACAGCACCCCGTACTTTTCGCGCACGATGGGCGATTTCTCGACCGCCCTGTGGGTGGCCAGCGCCCCGATCTTCAGTCCCTCCTTTTCGTCGAACCGGATGTAATCGAGATCCGAGACCCCCTTGATGTCGAGGATGTACTCGGGCGCGATCAACCGGTGCTTCATCGCCGTGGCCAGGGACTGGCCGCCGGCGATGATCCTGTAGTCATCGTCCTTGTGTTCGTACAGCAGGTCGAGCGCTTCCTCGGCCGTCTTTGCTGCCAGGTAGTTGAAATCAGTGGTAATGGTCTTCATTTCCGCTTGGACCCCCTTGATTGTTCAGTTTGTTCCCCCTCCCGGGGGGCGAAAAGAACCGCCCCCGATGGAAAGGGGAAACGCGCCGCCTTTATGAACAGAAAACCGGCTTGCGGCCCCGCTTGTGGTGCTGACACCCGATTGGTGCATCTTCCGTGGCTTCGTCCCGGGAGTGTCCAACAAAAAACTCCCTCCCCGGGAGTAGAGCCGTTTCGTTGCTGAATTCCCTTATGCTGATGAAAAAAAGGCCTAGTTCTCAATTCGGGGCGGCGCCGGAG
>JAFGSS010000216.1 GCA_016934555.1 Acidobacteriota bacterium
AAGTAATCGAGCCCCGTCTCGGCATCCCGTTCTTTGCCGGTGAACCGGGACCAAAAGGCTGGACGCTGCGCTGTTGTGCACCAATCAGAGTGCATCATAACCATAGGCTGCCAATCGTAACCATATCTTCTCTGTCACCGGGATAGCAAAAAGGCCACGCTAGTCCCCGCCATCCTCCTGGCTTTCGTCATGCTCGCAATCCTTTTGGTCCTGGGGTGCCGAAACGATGCCCACGAAGAAGCATACCCCCTGCTCTTTCCAGAATGCGGCGGCGGCATCGAGGATGTCGCGCGCGGTCGCCAGTTCCTCCGGGGCGTTTTCCCGGAAGGAGTCGGGGTTTTCGACGAGCAGGACGTAGCCTTCCGTTTCGAGCCAGGAGAGGTCGGTGAGGCACTCCTCGAAGGCGTCCCAGTTGGAGCCGAAGTAGGGGGGGAAGCGGAGCAGGTCGGCGGCGGCGCAAAGGAAGGCGGTCTTGTCGTCGATGCCGGCGAGGTCAAGGTGAAAGAGTTCGAGGCCGGAGCGGTCGGCGGCGCGGCGGAATTCGGGCACGGCCGCAGGCAGGAGGTCGTAGACGCCCGAGTGGCGGGGGTCGGCGAATAGGTGGTCCCACTGTTTCATCGGTTCACTCCCGGATGCGCCTGAAACTGTCGTAATGGTCGTCGGTGTAATAGCGCTCGCCGCCGGCGCCGGCGACGATGCGGCGCGCGCCCCGGTCGCGCGACCCCGGGGTGACGACGGTGTATTCGCGGTAGTAGCCGCGCTCTTTTGCCGGGAGGAGCCGCTCCCGGTTGCCGAAGACGGTCCCGTCCCTGCTGTAGGGGAAGGGACCGCCCGTGCGGATGAGGTCAAGGGTGCGGCGCGCCTCGCGCGGGAGATCCTCGAGAGCGATTTCGGGGAGGCCGTCCCCCGCGGGTTGAGACGGGGGGATGATTTCGGCGCGCGGGGCTTCGGGTGCGGTGGTTTGCCCGCAGGCCGAAAGCCCGAAGAGAGCGAGCGCGAGCAGGATGACGGCCATCAGGAGGGGCGGGGTGAAGGTCCGAAAGTTTCTCTTTGTGCCATTCATCCTGTCCCCTGGTTCCTGGTTCATGGGCGCGGGCCGGGGTCGGGGAGGCGCAGGGTGCAGCGGGCGCCACCGCCGGGGTTCGGACCGAGGGTGAGGGAGCCGCCGAGGCGCTCCATGATCTGGCGCGATACCGCCAGGCCGAGCCCCGTCCCGCGGGTTTTCCCGGTGACGAAGGGGCGCACGAGCTCCTCGGGGTCGCGGCCGCCGAATCCGGGGCCCGCGTCGTCGACCGTAATTTCTAGGAAGCCCCCCTCGCGGGCGAGGGTCACCCCGATCGCGCCCCCGGGGGGGGAAGCCTCCAGGGCGTTCAGGAGGACGTTCAGCAGCACCTGGCGCATCGCCGCCGGGTCGGAACGGAGGGTGACGGGGCCGTCGGGAAGGTCGAGGGTGACGCCCGCGGCGGCAAGCTTCGGCTGAAGCATCGACCGGAGGTCGCCCAGCAGCGGGACAAGGTCGAACTCGCGGATCTCGGGCTCGCGGGGGCGGGCGAAGTCGAGGAGATCGCTGACCAGCCGCTCCAGCCGCTCCGCCTCCCCCACCACCGTCCGGAGCCGCTCCTGGGCCGGATGCCCGGGATCGAGGTCTTCCTGGGCAAGCTGCGTCAGCCCCTTCATCGCCCCCAGCGGGTTGCGGATCTCGTGGGCCAGGGAGGCGGACATGACCCCGAGCGCCCGCAGCTGCGCCTCCTCCCCCTCCCGCGCTTTCAGTTTCAGGAAGCGGTCGAGGGTGCGCAGGAGGAAGAAGGTGAGCCCGAGGATGATAAGGACTGCCATTGCGGAGATTGCCAGCTGAAACAGGGCCAGGCGCCGGATGAAGTCGGCGGAGGAGGTGTAGAGCCCGATCCGCATCTTCCAGTCGTTCATCCCGGGGGCCGCCTCCCGGCGCCCCCGGCGGGGATGCCCGAGCGCGTCCTCGAAGATAAAGAGGTCGGGCCCGGGATCGAGGATGGCGCCGGTGTCCCCGGCCGAAGCGAGGATGCGGCCTTCCGGACCGACGACGGCCAGGAAGGCGGCGCTGCCCGAGTAGACATCGTAGTGCGTGTCCAGCAGCGATTGCCAATACTCGGGGTTGTTCCGCCTCCCGGCCCCCCGCGCCTGGGTGTCGAGGGCCGCGGCGATTTCGTACCCGCGGTTGTCGAGGTACTGCGCGCGCAGACGGGTGAGGGTGATGTAAGTATAAACGGCGTTGGCCAGAAGGCCCAGGCTGACCAGGAGGGCGACGGCCAGAACCCAGCGCCGGGGAAAAGCCTCTTGTGCGCGCGTGCGGGCGGACTCTTTCATCGGGTGCCCCTTCGGTCCCTATTATGCACAAATCGGGGGCGGCGGCGATACCGGAAAGGCGCGGGCGACCGCCCGGCGGAACTTTTTTCGCGCCCGGTTGTTTATAGGGGGTGTAGCAATCAGAATCGCCGATCGACCGACGGCACGACGGGGACGCAAACGGAGCGGCATCGGCTTTGCCAGGAAAAAGGAGAAACGATTATGTTGAAGAAAACCTTGATCATGGGTTCCATCCTCACGCTCGCGCTCGCAACCGGCTATGCCCAGGGGCGGGGCGGAGGCGGCGGTCAGCGCGGCGGCGGGGTGAGCCAGGGCTCCGGCCAGGGAGGCTTCGGTGCCTCCCGCGGACAGGGCCAGACGCAGGGACAGGACCAGAACCGCGGAATGGGCCGTGACGAAAACCGGGGCCAGGGGGAGATGCAGCGCAGCCCCAGGGCCGACCAGGCCCAGGCCGAACACAAGCGGGTGAAGGCGACCAGCCGGCAGCGCAAGCAGATCCGCGACTGCGACCAGGCGGCTGAAAATGTAGGCAAGCAGGCGCGCAAAATGGCCCAGAACACCGGCGAAAAGTACAACGCCCGGGATGCGGCCAAGCAGCAGAAGGCGCTGGGAGACCAGGTCCGGAAGATGGATCAGCAGCACGAGCGCCTGATGACGGGGCTCGACGACGCCCAGAAAGAGGCCTGGAGAGACCAGATCCGCAACATGACCGAGACGCGGCAGCAGCTGCGCACCCATATCGCCGAGATGCAGGCGGAGCAGCGGGCCGATCCCGACGGGCTCCGCAACGCCGAGCGCGCGCGTGAGATCGAGCGGATCATGAACCGCTGGAGAACCGATTACGGGACGCTCGCAGCCCAGGCGGAGGAGTAGGCGTCATTCCTTCTGACTGCCGTGAAACCGGCCGTCGGCCTGGCGCCGGTCCACACCGGCCGAATCAAACCAGCCCGCCCGGGAAACCGGGCGGGCGTCGAATTCAGGGACATAGGGTTTGAGGTCGAGCAGGGGCGTGCGGTCGAGCACGTCGATATCGGCCACGTAAAGGGTGCACCCCTCCCTGCCCAGCAGCCGCACCACGCTCATCCCGATCGGGTTCGGACGCGTGGGGGAGCGCGTGGCGAACAGCCCGTGCTCCCGGTCGTCCCGGTAGGGCATCACCTTCGGCCGAAACGGCCCGACCCGGTCCATCCAGTAGATGAGCCAGAGGCGCTCGAACTCCTCGATATCGTCCAGGGCCCGCTCGTAGGCAGACTCCAGAACCACCCGCCCTTCGGCCCCCCCGGCATAGGCGCTCTGGATGGGGGTGCCTGCCGCCGTTTCGTAAGGGGAATAGAGGGTCCCGATCGCCTTGATATCCTGCAGAAAATGCATCCTTCCTCTCCGCTTCCGCCCTCTTCCAGGGGCTTTCAGAATTCGATTTTCAGGCTTTTCAGCTTCCGGTACAGGGTGCTGGGGTCGATCCCCAGCTGGGCCGCCGTCTTGCGCCGGTTCCCGCGATGGCGCCGCAGCGCTTCGCCGATCAACAGCTTCTCCATCGCCTCGAGCGACATGGGGTTGCCACCGGCCGGGACCGCGGGCCGGAGTTCGGCCGGCAGGTGGTGCAGCTCGATCATGCGGCCGCGGCAGAGGACGAATGCCTGCTCGAGGATATTCTCCAGCTCCCGCACGTTCCCCGGGTATTCGTACTCCATCAACCGGGCCATGACCTCCTCGGACACCCCCTCGATCTCCCTCCCCTGGAGCCGGTTGAACTTCCCCAGCAGGTGATCCACGAGCAGGGGGATATCCTCGCGCCGCTGGCTGAGGCTGGGGAGACGCAGGCTGACCACGCGCACCCGGTAATAGAGGTCCTCGCGGAAAGCCCCCTCCCGGACCAGCCGGCTGAGGTCCCGGTTGGTGGCGGTCACCACCCGCACGTCGACCTTTATCGGTTCCACCGAGCCCAGGGGCTCGATCATGCGCTCCTGCAGCACCCGCAGCAGCCGTACCTGCATCGCCGGGGAAACGTCGCCGATCTCGTCCAGGAAGAGGGTGCCGCCGTTGGCCAGGGCGAATCGTCCCGGCTTGTCGCGCCGGGCGTCGGTAAAGGCCCCCGCCTTGTGGCCGAACAGCTCGCTTTCGAGGAGGGTATCGGGGAGCGCGCCGCAATTGACGGCGACAAAGGGGCGGTTCCTGCGTGGCGACAGGCTGTGAATGGCGCGGGCGAACAGCTCCTTCCCCGTCCCGCTGGGGCCCTCGATCAGCACGGTGCTGGAGCTCGCCGCGATCTGCGGCATGATCTCGAAGAGCTTCAGCATGGGCGCGCTGTGCCCGACGATGTCCTCGAAGGTGTAGCGCGCCTTCAGCTCCTTCTGGAGCTGCTCGATGGGACTGAGGTCCTGGAAGGTCTCCACCCCCCCGATCACCTGCCCGTCGTTGTCCTTGAGCAGGGCCGTGGAAATGCGGATGGGAATGCGCTCGCCGCCGCGGCTGATGATGTGGGCGGTGGCGTTGAGGACCGGCTTGCGGCTGGACATCGTCCTTCTGAGCGCGCAGGCGTTCTCGCAGATGCTGGCGCGGAAAACGTCCGAGCAGCGCCGCCCCAGGGCTTCTGCCCGGGGAACCTTCGTGATCTCCTCCGCCGCCCGGTTGAAGGACGTGATGCGCCACTGAAGATCAACGGTGAAGACCCCCTCGTTGATGGAATCCAGTATGGTCTGTTCCCTTTCGTCCTGCTGATGGCTCACCATTCCCCCAAATCAATGCAAAATGCAATGCAAATATACCATGTTGTTTGCATTATGCAACTCCCGAAGTGGGGAAAAGGGGCAGGCGGCAGATAGACGGGGGCTACTCCCGCAACCGCAGCGACAGTTTGCGCACCGCGCGGCCGAACTGCCGTGTCCCGCCCCCCTCGCTCACGATCTGGAGGATCCGGGCGGGATCCACAACCTCGAGGCCCGACAGGAGCGTGACCCCGCGCGGGCGGAAGACCTCGGGAACGAAGGGGGTGGAAGGTCCGAGCACCGCGATTTCGCGCGCGTTCCCGCACAGTTCCAGGAGCCGGTCCATCGTCCGGTTCAGGAGCGCAGAAGCCGTGAGGATGACGATGTCGCAGCCCGGAAGATACTCGCCCGCCTCCGTGTCGGGCAGGATGTCGAGGGCGGGGTTCGATTTGCGCTCGAAGATCCGGAGCGAACCGGCGCGTTCCCTCATGGGGCCGACCAGGGGCCCGAAATACCCCACCATGCCCACGGCGTCCCCCGCCCGGACCGGGAGGACGTCGGCGATATCCGCGTCCACCGCCTCCCGGGGAGCCGGGACGAGGGCGTTGAGGGCCGCCAGGCCCACGGCCGCGGCCGTCACGTCCGGGTTCTTCATCCATCCCACCAGTTCCGAAGCCGCGCGCCCGGCCACGCGGCCGGCCTCGGCCACCACGCAGCACGACTCGTACTCCCCTTCGTGAAGGGTGTAGGCAAGGCCGCAGCCCGCGCCGTCGACCCGGACGGCCGTATAACCCAGCCCGATCCTGACATCGGCCACCTTCCGCCCTTCAGCCCGTTCCCTCACCCGATCCACCAGTTCGTTCGCCAGCATCCGCATCCCCTCTCTCATTCGTGTCCCCTCATCCGGAGGGCGGTCCTCTCCGCTGCATGCAATCGGCATTCCGGCCACGGCACGATCGACTGAGGCCCGCAAATTGCATCGAACTCCGGGGTATGAAAGTATCACGAATTCGCCTATACTTTCATGCCGGGAGTTGAAATCCCGGTTTCAGATCAAAAGGAGAGAAAAAATGAAGGTAGCTTTCCCCGTAGAGGCAGACAACGGACTGGACAGCCAGGTTTGCGGACATTTCGGCTCCGCCCCGGCATTTCTCATCGTCGACACGGAGCTCGACCAGGTCAGCGCCGTCAACGGCTCCGGAGACCACAAGGAGCACGGTGCCTGCAACCCGGTAGGGACTCTCGGCGGCAACGTCCCCGACGCCCTGGTCGTCGGCGGGATCGGGATGGGGGCCATCATGCGGCTGGGGGAGATGGGCGTGAAGATCTACCGGGCCGGAGCACCCACCGTGAAAGAGAACATAGCCCTGCTCCGGGAAAACGGCCTCCGCGAATTCTCCTCCGACGACAGCTGCCAGGGACACGGAGGAGGCCACGTCCACTAACCCGGGTCCCCCGACCGATCCGGAAAGCGTTCTATGCCTACCCCCACGCAGCAGCATCTCGAAAAGTGCAGGGAACGGGAACACCCGGGCTGCGTCGCCTGCAGCCCGGGGAAGGTTCCGGGCCTAGGGCTGGAGTTCGCCGTCTGCGACGACGGCGGGGTGAAGGCGGCGTTTCAGTGCACCCGCATCTACCAGGGCTATCCCGGCCTGCTTCACGGCGGTGTCAGTTCCATGCTCCTCGACGCGGCAATGGCCAACTGCCTTTTCGCCCACGACATCAGCGCCATGACGGCCCGGATGATCCTCCGCTACCGGCTCCCGGTCGAAATCGACCGGCCGGCGACGGTCAGGGCGTGGCTGCGCGAATACGAACCCCCCCTGTACGTCCTCGAGGCCGAAATCGAGCAGGACGGCCGGGTGCTGGTGCGGGCCTCCGGCAAGTTCATCGACCGGGGGCCATAACCCCTTCCAGCCCGATCGCGGTTGCCTTTTGCATGGATTCCCGCCAGAATTCCGGCTTCATGGGCGATCAAGGGAGATGATTTCATGGACAACCCTGACGAACTGATGGAACAGCCCGATTTAGCGGGACCCATCCTTTTTTACAACGAAGAGGTGATCGAGCATTTCACCAACCCGCGCAACGTGGGGGAACTCCCCGAGGCGGAGACGGACGGCTACGGGCTGGTCGGGGACCCCTCCTGCGGGGACCAGATGAAGCTCTGGATCCAGGTCCGCGAGGGCCGGATCGAGAAGATCGCCTTCAAGTCGTTCGGCTGCCCCGGCGCCATCGCCACCAGCAGCATGCTGACCGAACTGGCCCGGGGAAAGTCGATCGAGGAGGCGAGGCGCATAACCGACGACGACGTGGTGGAAGCCCTCGGCGGCATTCCCGAAAGGAAGAAGCACTGCTCCCTGCTGGGAGTGATGGCGCTGCAGGCGGCGATCCAGGACTGGGAAAGCAGGACATCGGAGGACGGGGGGGCGCGGCCGTGATGTACCTCGATTACAACGCCACCACCCCGCTCGACCGGCGGGTGTTCGAGATCATGGCCCCCTACATGACCGAACGGTGGGGCAACAGCTCGAGCCCCTACCGCTTCGGCAACCAGGCGCGGATCGCCCTGGAAAAGGGGCGGGCGCGGGTCGCAGAGTGCATCGGCGCCGAAACCGGCGAGATCGTCTTCTGCGCCAGCGGCACGGAAGCGGACAACCTCGCCGTCCGCGGGGTCGCGGCCGCGCTCCGCACCCGGGGCAACCACATCGTCACCAGCTCCGTGGAGCACCATGCCGTTCTCTACACCTGCCGTGCGCTCGAAGCCGAAGGGTACCGCGTCACCTATCTCCCGGTCGACGACGACGGCCTCGTAGGGCTGAAGGAACTGGAGAAGAGCCTCACGCCTGAAACGATCCTCGTCACCGTCATGCACGCCAACAACGAAACGGGCGTGCTCCAGCCGGTCGGGGAGATCGCCCGGATCGCCCGGGAACGGGGGATCGTGTTTCATTCCGACGCGGTCCAGACGGCGGGGAAGCTGCCCGGCAGACTGTGCGGAACCGGCGCCGACCTCCTCTCGTTATCGGCGCACAAGTTCTACGGCCCCAAGGGGGTCGGCGCGCTCTATGTCCGCAAGGGGACCCCGATCTCTCCCCGGATCACCGGCGGCCCCCATGAACACGGCCTGCGCGCAGGAACGGAAAACGTACCCGGCATCGTCGGCCTGGCCGCCGCGCTCGCCCTGGCGGCGGAGTCGGCCCGAGCGGAGGCCGAAAGGCTGGCCCTGCTGCGGGACCGGTTCGAGAACCGAGTCCTCGAAGCCGTTCCCGGCACACGCGTCAACGGGCGCGGGGCTCCCCGCGTACCCAACACCTCGAACCTGAGCTTCGACGCCGTGGACGGGGAGTCGATCGTGCTGGGACTCGACCTCGGCGGGATCTGCGTCTCGACCGGCTCGGCCTGCTCCACGGGGGACCCGGAACCCTCCCACGTCCTTCTGGCCATGGGGCTTTCGCCGAAGGAGGCGCAGGGCTCCATCCGGGTTTCGCTCGGGCGGCACACCGAAGAGAAGGAACTCGACGCCGCCGTGGACACCCTGGCGCAGACGGTCGCACGCCTGCGCGCCATCTCGTCGATCTAGCCCGGCCTACAGCCCCCAGCTCTTGAACAGGTCCTTGTAGAACTGCGGCTGCTCGAAATCGGGGAGCATGACCATGTTGTGCCCCTTGTAGGAGAACATCCCTCCCGCTTCGAGACCCGCGATGAGGCCCGGCATCCGGTCCCGGGGGACGGAGAAGATGATCTCGTCCTCGGCCGTCAGCGCCCGCTGGTACTCCCCGGGGTCGGGGAGCACCACCCACGATTTCCCGGTCTTGATCGGATCCACGACCGAGTAGCCGCAGGAGGGGGGGAAGAAGTGGCCCCGGACTTCGGGCACCTCCTCGACCTTCATCGACAGGAGCAGCGCCCGGAGCTGGGCGTTGTTCATGTAGGCGACGACCAGGTCGGGCACGAAGGAGGCGCTCTTGAGCGGGGCGGTCAGGACCCCGATATACTTCCCCCGCTCGAAGGTGTCGTAGGGGTGGGTCCAGGCGGAGATCGAATCGGGCTTCTCCACCATCCCGTAGGCCATCAGCGCGGTCGGGCACCAGTGGTCCTCCTTGAGCATCGCCACGGTCTTCCCTTCACGCCGCGACAGGGCGAAGGCCTGGCACTGGGCGATGTGGTACTTGCCGTCCCTGGAGGGCCGGAAGGCGCCGGGCGGAATCTCCGATTCAGTCTCCAGCATCTTCAGGGCGATGGGGGATGTCCTCAAAATCAGGGTGTGCTCCAGTTTTTCCCCGTACGTATTGAAGTCCTTCACTGCGGGCATACGCTCCTCCTTGGTAACTGTTTTCGGGGTTTGGGCTGCTGAAGTCAACGTCGCGGACGCTCCCAGCGCAACGGCGCCCAACCCCAGTTCCAGCGCCTCACGTCGAGTGTACCTGTTTTTCATGCGGTCTCCTCCGATTATCCTATGCACGAGCCGGGGATTTCCGTGGATGTCCCCTTATAGGCCTCTCCATCTAACGGGTCAAGGCGGAAAACCGGTACCGGGTCGCCGCCGTATTGAGTTCGAAAACCTCGGGCATCTCCCGGCTGAAGGCGGTGAGTGCCTCGAAGCCGGTGCAGTGGGCCGGGACCAGGTGCCGGGGCTCCAGTTCCCGGATCGCCTCGAGGGTCCTCCGGATCCTGTCGGAGGGGGCGTTGATCAGGTGAAAACCACCGATGACGGCATGGACCTCGCGGACGCCCGAGACCTTCTGTGCGTGCAGGACGGTGTTGACGATTCCCGCATGGGCGCAGCCGGAAACCACCACCAGCCCCTTCCCCTTCAACACGAAGAAGAGGGCCAGCTCCCCCCGGAAATCGTCCGGCTCCATCCGCTCCCCCCGCCGCACCAGCAGGGCGGGATTGGGCGTCTCGTAATCGGTCACCCGCCCGATATTTCCCGTCACCCCGATCCCGGGGAGGATCTGGACCGGCTCCCGGACCTCGATCAGGCGTACCCCCAGGGCCTCGAGCCTGCCTCTTTCCAGCTTGCCGATATCCTGCACCTCCGTGGTACCGGGGCGCAACGACCCCCGGCGGAGAAACGCCTCCTCCCCGACATAGAAGGGGAGGCCCCCGGGGCTCCCGATCCGCCGGAGGATCTCCTCCGCCCCCGACCAGTGGTCGAAATGCCCGTGGCTCAGGACAAAAGCCTCGCTTCTCCCGAGGTCCAGGCCCAGGAGCCGGGCGTTGTCCCATATCCTTTCCCCGTCGAGGCCGAAGTCGAACATGCAGCGGCTCGTCCCTTCACCGGTGGACACCTCGATGTAGTACGAAAGCCCATGCTCGGCATGAATGCATTCCCCCGCGCCCACGCGGTAGTGGGTCGACACCTCCGAATCGGGCCTCAGCGAGTCGTAGTAGTTGTCCGTGAGGACCCAGATGCGGACCTCGTCCGCTTCCTCCATCCGGTCAGTTTGCATCATGATTCCCCCTGGTTGTGAAACACAGGAATCCAAGCAAGAATCCGGCCAGACGCCCGAATACGCTGTTTATCGTTGACAGGCGGCTCCCCGGTGGGCTCCAATCTCGTAACGCAGCGGCCCGAGAGAACGACCGCGGCGGAGGATTCTCATGTTTCACCCGATACGGCAAGGATCTGCAATGAAAAATCTCGGCATCAGGACATTGGCGCTACCGGCCCTGGTATGCTGCCTCTCCCTGTCAATGACGGGCCAGACCCCGGGGACCGGGGCCACGGCGACGGCCGAGGCCCCGACTACAGGGGCCTCGGCGACGCCCGATCATGTCACCCTCACCTGGACGGGAGACCCGGCCACGACGATGACGGTCACCTGGAGAACGGATGCCACGGTCGAGGCGGGCTTCGTCGAATACGAAAAGGGAGCCACCCTCTCGGGGAAAGCGCTCCGGGCGCCGGGGACGGCGCACGACTTCACCTCCGACCTGGGAACAGCCCGCGTCTTTTCCGCCACCCTGACGGGGCTCACCCCGGGCAAGCGCTACGCCTACCGGGTCGGCGGCGGCGACCGGTGGAGCGAGACCTCGAGTTTCGAGACCGCCCGGAAGAAGGTCGACCGGTTCAAGTTCCTCCTTTTCGGCGACAGCCAGGCCCCGATCACCGGGGACGCCCCCTTCGGCCTCTGGCGCCGCACGGCGCTCCGGGCGATCGGCGAGAACCCCGACGCCCGCTTCATGGTCATCAACGGCGACCTGACCGACT
Organism: Acidobacteriota bacterium; assembly: GCA_016934555.1. GTDB lineage: Bacteria > Acidobacteriota > UBA6911 > UBA6911 > UBA6911 > UBA6911. The sequence goes on from JAFGSS010000216.1 coordinate 11,266, forward strand.
GGGGGCTGATGCAGGCCCACTGGAACGCCTGGTTCGCCGCCTCCCGGGGCATCATCGACCGGCTCCCCCTCATGCCGGTATCGGGGAACCACGAGCATTACGGGTCCAGGAAGGTCTCGAGGCAGGATTATTACCTCGAGCAGTTCACCTTGCCCGCGAACGGGCCCGAGGGGCTCCGGGGCCAGGCTTACGCCTACGATTACGGCCCGGTGCATTTCGTGGTGCTCGACAGCCAGCAGGTGGAGCAGCGCCAGCAGGGGGACATCCTCACGGCCCAGAAGGAGTGGCTCGAGCGGGACCTGGCGGCGAGCAAGGCCCCCTGGAAGATCGCCTTCTTCCACCGCCCCCCCTACGGGACGAAGCTGAACCGGGACGAGACCGAGATCCGCGAAGCCTTCTGCCCCATCCTGGAGCGTCACGGCGTCGACCTGGTTTTCAACGCCCACGACCACGGGATCGCCCGCACCCCCCCCATGAAGAGCGGTGTCGCGATGAAAAAGCCCTCGGAGGGGACGATCTACCTCGTGGTGGGGCAGAGCGGCGGCAAGACCTACAAGGACAATGTCCGAAAGGAGTTCCACAGCTTCTTCTACAATCCCCTCGACCAGACCAACTACTGGGTGCTCGAGGTTTCGAAAAAGAAGCTCGCGGTGAGGGTGCTGAAACTGGACGGGACGACCATCGACTCCTTCGAGATCGACAGCAAGGGGAACTTCAAACAGAAAGAGCAGCTGCAGGAAAAGAAGGCGGCGTAACCCGGCCCTGCGGGGGAGCGCGTCCGCGCCCCCCCGCAGGTTCCTAGCCTATTTCCTTCTCAAACGGCCACATGGCCAGCCCGCCGTCGAGTACCTTCACGTTGCGGAATCCCGCCCCGGCCAGAACGCGCGATGCTTCGTACCCCCGGAGCGAAATGGCGCAGTAGCAGATGACGTCCCTGTCGCGCGGGATCTCCGCCAGCCTCCGGCGCAGGGCGCCTAGCGGGACCAGGGTGGACTTGGGAAGCCGCACCTCCGCGTACTCCTCCGGGGTACGGGCATCGAGCAAAAAGAAGTCCTCGTTCGCCTGGAGTTTACGCTGGAGTTCCTCGGCCGTGATCCCGACCATGAAACCGTCGCGCTTGTTGCGCACGACGTTGGCCGCCGTGATGAGGTTGTCCATGGCGGAGGCGTAGGGGGGGGCGTAGCTGAGATCGAGCCCGGCGACATCGTCGATCGTCATCCCGGCCGTGATCGCGGTGGCCGCCACGTCGATCCGTTTGGCACCTTCACCGGGCCCCGTGATCTGCACCCCCAGCAGCCTCCCGGTCTTCCGGTCGGCCACCATCTTCATCAGGAGCGGTTTGGACTCGGACATGTAATGGGCCCTGTCCGAACCCGGGACCATCGCGCTGATCACCTCGTACCCGGCGCTCTCGGCCCCCCGTTCCGTCAACCCGGTCCGCCCGGCGCAATAATCGAAGACCTTGCAGATCGAACTCCCGACGATGCCGGGAAAGGCCTCGTCGCCGCCGCAGATGTTGACGGCGACCACGCGCCCCTGCTTGTTGGCCGTGGAACCGAGGGGCACGAAGCATGCTTCCCCCGTGATCCGGTCGATGCTTTCGACGCAATCGCCCGCCGCGTAGATATCGGGATCCGAGGTCTGGAGGTGGTCGTTGACGCGGATGGCCCGGGTCTTTTCCCCTATCTCGAGCCCCGCCTGCCGGGCGAGCGCCACGTTGGGCCGCACCCCGATGGCGAGGATGACCATGTTGGCGGGGACTTCGCCCTTGTCCGTCTTCACGTGGGTAACCTTCCCCCCGCCGCCACGGTCCTCGAGCGCCATCGCCCGGGTGTCGGTGAGAACACGGACCCCCTTCGATTCCATGTAGTTTTCGACCAGGCGCGCCATTTCCCAGTCGAGCATGCCGAGGATCTGCGGCATCATCTCCACGATGGTGACCCGGCAGCCGTGCGTCACCAGGGCCTCGGTGGCCTCTACCCCGATCAGGCCGCCGCCGATGACGACCACGTCCTTGGCCGTGCGCTCGGCGAGCACGCTCTTGATCCCCTCGGCGTCGTGGACGCCGTGAAGCGTGAAGACGTTCCCCTTGTCCACCCCGGGGATCGGGGGAATCACGGGGGTCGCCCCGGTGGCCAGCACCAGCTTGTCGTATTCGAGCGTCGACTCCTGCCGCGTGGCCAGATCCTTGATGCGGACGCGCCGGGCGGCGCGGTCGATCTCCAGGGCCTCCGTTCCGCTGCGGACCTCGAGGTCTTTCACGTTACGGAAAAAGGCGGTGTCCCGGATCACGCCGGCCGAGGTCTCCATCAGTTCCCGCTGTTCCTTGATCTCGCCCGACACGTAATAGGGGAGGCCGCATCCCGCGTAGGAGAGAAACGATCCCTTTTCGATGATGGTGACATGGGCGTCCGGCACCATGCGGATGATCTTCGACGCGGCTTTGGGGCCCGCGGCCACCCCCCCGATTATGACGACTTTCACGCTCACTCCTTTCCCGGCGGTCCGCCGGATCGACCGATACCGGCCATGATTATAATCGCTTGTGCCCAGGTACGGCGTAGAAAGTCCGTCCCCCGGTCGAAACGGTTTCGACCCTGCCGGCCGCCCTCAGGGCCTCGAGCCGCTTCAGCGCCTCCATCGTGTGCATGCCGAGGCCGCGGGCGATGTCCCCGGACGTCGCGGGGCGCCGCTCGAGCAGCGCCATCACCGCATCCCCGGAGGAGGCGGGGCTGTCCGGGTCCCCCGGATCGGGAGGCCTATCCTCATCCGCTGCAGGGGGGGCGATGATCTCGGTCTTGCCCGCAAAGATTTCCTGCAGGCGGCGCAGCTGCCCCTGGGTGACCGGCCGGGCAAACCCTTCGGCGGGGGGGCGCGCCACCGTGTTCAGCTGAATCCGGTCGACGCGGCAGCGCGCAAGATGGCGCGCGATCTTTTCGACCTCGCCCCGGATCCCGGTAACACCCCCGAGAAGCAGGACTTCCACCCATACCTGACCGCCGTATCCCCGGGTGAAGGCCTCGAGCCCTTCGACCATCCGGTCGAAGGTGACCTCCTCGTGCGGGCGGTTCACGTAACGGAACAGCTCCCCGTCCCCCGCGTCCAGCGACGGGAGCACGAGATCGGCCCCCGCGAGTGCCTCCCGGACTTCCGGCTTCCATAAAAGGGAACCATTGGTGAACACGGCCAGAGGGATATCGGACATCCCCTTGATCCTGCGGATCAACTCCCCCATTCCGCTGTGGAGCGTCGGCTCCCCCGACCCGGCAAGACTGACGTAATCGGCCTTCTTCCCCTCGGCCAGCTTCCGTCTCAATTCCTCGAGGAGATCGGCGACGGGGACATACTCCCTCCGCTCGACGGTCTTGTCGGTGGTCCTGCCCAGGTGGCAGTAGACGCAATCGTAGCTGCAGGTCTTGTAGGGCACGAGGTCGAGGCCCAGGGACCGCCCCAGGCGGCGCGACGGGACAGGCCCGTAGACGTAACGGTAACGCTTCATCGTTCCTCTCCGCGCATCTTTTCCCGCGCCGAACGGCAGCGCCGGCGCCGGACACGATCACCGCCGCACCCGGGCATCAGCAGGGCGCCGCTTTCGATCTTCCCGTCGAGGACCGCGCCGATCACCTCATCCATCGAACCGCAGATGTGGGGAATGATCCGGATGCCGGCGGAGGAGAGGGCCGCCCGCTGGGTCTGGGATATCATGCCGCAGACCAGGACCTCCACCCCCAGCCGGGGAAAGAACTCGGCCCGTTCGAACGGGTTGTGCGCCACGAGCGCCTCTTCCCGCCGATGCCGCTCCTGCCCCTGCTCGATATCCACGAGCAGGATCCTGCTGGCCTCGTCGAAGACCGGGGAAACCCGTCCTTCCCATAGGGGGATTGCGACTCTCATGCCTTCGCCGTTGCAAATGGCGTGCCAGACCCTCCCGCCATCTTTGCAGCCTTTTTCCCCATGGAAGCCCGATACCTATGCAATATACCCGAATCCGGCTGGACCACTGAGGGCATTTTGCAATGTCCGCAGCCCTCCTGCAGGCGGACGGCAGGTCGAAATCCCCCGAATAGGGCCCCGGCGGGGGTCTCGGGCTTCTGGCACGACTCCTGCATTAACATTCGGAGTGGCGCCGGGGTACGGCGCCTCGCAACGGTCTTTTCAAGGAGGTCTTTACCGAATGAAAATCACCATCAGCTCCCAGGGGAACACACTCGATTCCATGGTGGACCCCCGCTTCGGACGGGCGGCGCAGTTCATTCTCTATGATACGGAAACGCAAAAATTCGAGGTCGTCTCCAACGAGCAGAGCCTGAATGCGGCTCAGGGCGCAGGCATCAAGGCCGCCGAGACCCTCTCCAGCCTGGGGTCCGGGGTACTGATCACCGGGCACTGCGGCCCCAACGCGTTCCAGACCCTGTCCGCCGCCGGGATCGCGATCTACACCGGCGCCGACGGGCTCACGGTAGCCCAGGCTATCGAGAAGTTCAAGGCCGGCCAGCTCCAGACGGCCGCCTCCTCTGACGTCAGGGGCCACTGGAAATGATCATCGCCATCGCTTCCGGGAAAGGGGGGACCGGGAAAACGACCATTGCGGCCAATCTTGCCATGTGCCTGCAGAAGCCGATACGGCTGCTCGACTGCGATGTCGAGGAGCCCAATTGCCACATCTTCCTGAAACCCGATCTTGACGGCAGCGAGCGGGCCACGCTTCCGGTGCCCGTCATCAACGAAAAACTGTGCAACAACTGCGGCGAATGCGGCCGCATGTGCCAGTTCAACGCCATCGTTTCGCTGAAGACGAAACCCCTGGTCTTCCCCTCCCTCTGCCATGGGTGCGGCGGGTGTCTCAGGGTCTGTCCCACCGGGGCCATCACCGAGGCCGAGCGCGAAATCGGCACCGTCGAAACGGGGACGAGCCACCACGTGGAATTCGTCCAGGGCCGCCTCGACGTGGGGGAGGCGCAGAGCCCTCCCCTGATCCGGGCCGTCAAACAGCGCATCGCGGAAGAAGGGGTGACCATCATCGACTGCCCCCCGGGAACCTCCTGCCCGGTGATCGCCGCGGTCAAGGGGTGCGATTACGCCGTCCTCGTCACCGAATCGACCCCTTTCGGGCTGCACGACCTGAAGCTGGCCGTGGATACCATGCGGCTGCTTCGCCTCGATTTCGGGGTCGTGATCAACCGGACGACCTCGCGCGACGCCATGGTCCGGGAGTTCTGCAGGAAAGAGCACATCCCGGTCCTGCTCGAAATCCCGGACGATCGCAGGGTGGCCGAGGCCTACTCCCGCGGCAGGCTGATCGTCGAGGCGGTGCCCGAACTCAGGGAATCATTCGAGCGGCTCTGTTCCTCGGTCATCTCCAGGATCCAGAGCCACAACGCGGCTTCGCCCCCCTGCGGCGGGTCCGCTCCGGGGGTATCATGAAAGAACTGGTTGTGATCAGCGGCAAGGGGGGAACGGGCAAAACCAGCCTGACCGCCTCGTTCGCCGCCCTGGCCGGAGACGCCGTGATCGCCGACTGCGATGTCGACGCATCGGACCTCCACCTGGTGTTGTCGCCCAGGGCCCTCGGCGTCGTGGAGTTCCGGAGCGGCCACGAGGCCACCATCCGGTCCGCCGATTGCATCGCCTGCGGCATATGCCGCGACGTGTGCCGCTACGACGCCGTCCGCCCGGTCTTCAGGAACGGGCGCAAGTCGCACTATGCCGTGGACGCGATCGCGTGCGAGGGGTGCGGCGTCTGCGTACGGTTCTGCCCCGAGCATGCCATCGATTTCCCGGAACGGGTGTGCGGGGAATACCGCACGGGCGAAACCCGCTTCGGCCCGATGGTCTACGCGCAGCTGGGGATCGGGGCGGAAAATTCCGGGAAGCTGGTGTCGACCGTCCGCAAGGAGGCCCGCAGGATCGCCGAAGCCCGCGGCGCACAATGGATCCTGGTGGACGGACCGCCCGGGATCGCCTGTCCCGTCATCGCCTCCATCACCGGCAGTTCGCTCGCCCTTATTGCGGTGGAGCCCACCCTTTCGGGCATCCACGACATGCTGAGGGTGCTCGAACTGACCCGGCACTTCGCCGTCCCGACCTTCGTCTGCGTCAATAAATGGGAGCTCAACCCGCAGATGACCGAAGAAATCGAGACCGCCGCGCAAGCGGCCGGCGTCTCCCTGGCAGGCAGGATCCGCTACGACCGCGCCGTCACCGACGCCCAGATCCGGGGCATTACGGTCGTGGAGTACGGCGGGGGGGCGGCCGAAGACATCCGTGCCGTCTGGAGCACCCTGGCCGAAGTGCAGGACAGCCGGGCGGCCCCCGCAATCATGGAAGTCTGACGAGTCATGGCACCCGGAAAGCCGGATGGCGACAGGACGGCCTCGACCACCGAGGCCATCCTGGAAAGCATCTCCGACGGGGTATTCACCGTCGACGCCGGGTGGCGCGTCACCAGTTTCAACCGGGCGGCGGAGAAGATCACCGGGGTCCGCCGCGCCGACGCCGTCGGCCGCCGCTGCAGCGACGTATTCCGCTCGAGCCTCTGCGGACGGGAGTGCGCTCTCGGCAAAACGCTGAAAACGGGGAAACCCGTCATCAGCCGCTCCGCCTACATCATCAACGCCGCCGGCGACCGGATCCCCATCAGCCTGTCGACGGCCGTGCTGCGGGACGCATCCGGCCGCGTCATCGGCGGGGCGGAGACCTTCCGGGACCTTTCCGAAATCGAGGCCCTGCGCCGGGAACTCGAGGGGAACGTCCATGTCGGCGACCTCTCGAGCCGCAGCCCCCTCATGCGGCGCGTTCTGGAGGTCCTGCCCGCCGTCGCCGCGAGCCCCAGCACCGTGCTGATCCTGGGGGAGACCGGGACCGGCAAGGAGGTGGTGGCCCGGACGATCCACTCGCAGAGTTCCCGCTCCGGCGGCCCGTTCGTCGCGGTCAATTGCGGCGCCCTCCCCGAGACCCTGCTCGAATCGGAACTTTTCGGGTACCGCGCGGGGGCCTTCACCGGCGCGGCCAAGGACCGCCCGGGGCGCTTCGCCCTGGCGCGCGGGGGGACGATCTTTCTCGACGAGATCGCCGAAATCCCCCCGGCGATGCAGGTCAAGCTGCTGCGCGTGCTCCAGGAGCGGACGTACGAGCCGCTGGGGTCGTCGCGGGAGGAAAGCACGGACGCCCGCATCGTCGCGGCCACCAACCTGGACCCCGCCGAGCAGGTGCGCCGGGGGCTGTTCCGCGAGGACCTCTACTACCGCATCAACGTGGTGCGGATCGAACTCCCCCCCCTGCGGCGGCGCAAGGAAGACATCCCGCTCCTGGCCATGGACTTCATCCGCCGTTTCAACCGGTTGCAGGGCAAGGAGGTGGCCGGGATCGCGCCCGACTCCCTCCCCCTGCTCATGGCCCACGACTGGCCCGGCAACATCCGCGAACTGGAAAACGTCATCGAGAGGGCCTTCATTCTCTGCAGCGAGGGACCGATCGAGCGGAGACACCTTCCGGAGGAGATCGCGGGGGGGGAGGTACGGGCGGGCTCAGGGGGGCGCATGAGGTCGGCCCACGATATCCTGGAAGCCCAGACCATCCGCTCCGCCCTCGAGCAGGCCGGCTTCAACCGGCTGCGCGCCGCGCGGGAACTGGGCATCCACAAGACCACCCTCTTCCGGAAGATCAAAAAGCTGGGGATCGTGCTCCCCGACAGGGACGGCCGAACCCGGGATGGGGATTAGGGCTCCTCCGGCCACACCGGGAGGTCGCCGGCGTCCCCCCCGCATTCCCGCATGAACTTCTTGTAGAATTCGGGGCGCGGAAAATCGGGCCGCATCTCCAGGAAGGCGTGGTGCCGGTACCCCCACTTCCTCTCCTCGAACGCCCTCAACTGCGCCACCAGGAGCGCGACCTTTGCGGGGGGGAGGGAGAAAATGATTTCATCCTCCCCGGCCAGGGCGCGCCCCAGTTCCCCGGGATCGGGAAGCGTCACCGCGTACCTTCCCTCGAGCGCGGGGACGACCGAAAGCGCACAGGACGCGATCGGGTATAGGGGGGTGTCCACCCTCCCCTCGCCCGCGAACGACAGCGCGTGCAGCATGTGCAGCAGCTGCGCGTTGTTGCAGTAGACGAGCACCGCCTCCGGGCGGAAACCGGCGGTTTTCAGGGGAGCGGACAGAATCCCCACGTACCGTCCCGGTTCGAGCCGCGGCATCTTCCGGACCTCGTCCCTGAGCTCGGGATAGGCCTCGGCGATGCCGGGATCGGCCAGCCCGTAAGCCATCATCGGCCCCCAGCACCACTGGTCCTCCGTGAGCATGGCCACGGTCCTTCCCTGCCGGCGCGAGAGGGAGAACGCCTGGCACTGGGCCAGGTGAACAGCGCGATCGCGCTTGGGGCGCAGCGCGCCCGGGGGGATGTCCGTTTCGCTCTCCAGCATCCGGATCGCGATCGGGCTGGTCCTCGGCCTCAGCAGGTCCTCGATCTCCTCACCGTGGCCGTTCCATTCGTTCTTTTCCGCCATGTCGTCCCCCTCCTCCGGGGCTAAGACCCGCCTTCCGGGCCGTCACCCGCGATGTCCTCGAGAATGATGCCGGTTGCGATCCTCGCCCCGATCCCCGGGAGCAGGCCGCACTTTTCGAACCCCTTCTCCTGCTCGAACCTCGCCATGTTTTCCGGGCTGGCGCCCGGGTCCATGTATCGGCCGAAGACGACGTCCTCCTGGATCTTGGGGCAGGTATAGGCGCCCACGGTCTCCCCGAACCGCTCCATGAACCGCTTCGCCAGCCCCATGGTGGCCCCCATGGCCTCGAAGTCCCCCAGGTCGTCGCTCCCCCGGTAGAGCCCGATGGCGACCAGGCCCCCGGTCACCCCCCCGCACATCCAGCCGGTGCTCCCGAACCCGGGGAACGGGGAGAGGGCGCGCAGGACCTCGACGCTGCCCAGTCCGAACTCCTCCATCACCGCCAGCGCCGTGCTGCGCGCGCAGTTCCCGACGAAGTAGTTATACTCCTCGGCCCGCAGTTCGACCCGGGCGAGGATCCGCTCCCGGTCGCCTAGCGCCTCATCCGCGCCGGGGATCTTCCGCCGGAATCCCGCCGCAACGGCCGCCCGGCACCGGGCCTCGATGGCGGCCATATCCCATTCCCGCCCGGCCAGTTCTCTCAGTTTCGCCTGCAGCGCCTCGTAATCCGCCATGGAAACCTCGTCCTCCTCGTTGCGGGGGAAGAAAAAATCCGCCGCTGTTTTCGTTCAGGATCCCCCATTTCGACCACGGCGCCATTGTAGCCGAAGGCCGGGGGGATCCCTACCGGTTTTCGCCCCGTCCCGGAGGGTGGCCAATCGGGGATTGACAACAAAACAGGTAGGATGCCACAGTATCCCAATACCCATAGGCCCATCACCTTACGGAGGGAAGGACACGGTGACACATCAAACCTTCAGAACGACCCTGCGCGGTCTGGCCCTGCTGGCGGCGCTGACGATCGCCTCCGCGCCCCCGGGCGCGGCGCAGAACCGGGACGGGAAGAGCGACGGAGCGCGTTCGCGCCCCAACATCCTGCTCATCATCAGCGACGACATCGGCGTGGACGCGAGCAGCGACATGTACCCGGGCCTGATCGACGGCCTGGTCCGGCAGTACGGGCCCTCGGGCCACAAGCACCCCGACTACAAGATGATCCAGGGGCGCCCCGCGTCCACACCCGCCCTCAACTCCCTCGCCCGGTCGGGCATGCGGTTCTCCCAGACCTGGGTGAACACCTTCTGCTCCCCCACGCGCACCTCGATGATCACGGGGCTCTATTCCGTCAAGACCGGGGTGCTGGATTACATGGGCTACCTGTCCAAAACCCATCACTCCTTCGTCCGGGACCTGAAGGAAAAGGGGGGCTACGCCACCGCCGCGTTCGGCAAGTGGCACATCGCCGGCCTGGGGCAATATCCCGGCATGAAACCGAAGGAAGCGGGTTTCGACCTCTACCGGGGCAACCTTCACGGCGGCGTCCAGACCTACCACGAATGGGACTACCACATCCAGGACGGCACCGACGCTCCCGACCAGTACCGGACGGAAAAGGCTCCGGTCCGCTCCCTGCCCGGGATCGCACCGACCACCTTCGCCCCGGTCGTGAAGACGGCCGACGCCGTAGACTGGATCACGCGCCAGGAGAAGGCGGATCCCGACAAGCCGTGGTTCGTCTGGTTCGCGTTCAACCTGTCGCATATCACGGGCCAGCAGATGCCCAATCCGATGGTCATCCCCAACGCCGACACGATGGATGAAATATCGCGCAAGGAAATGGAGGGGTGCATGGGTCCCGACGGGAAGTTCGGCACGGCCCAGGTCGGATCCTGCTCCTCGGAAGCCCTCATGCGGGCGATGACGAACTCGATGGACTCCATGGTCCGCATCCTGCTCGACACCGTGGACCGGGTGGACAAGAACACCTACGTCATCTACATCGGCGACAACGGCACCTGGATGTTCGGCGAAAAGCGGGAGTTCATCGACAACATGTACATCACCCGGCGCGGGCGCAGCAAGGGCACGGCCTACGAGAGCGGCGTCCGCGTTTCGATGGCCGTGAGGGGACCCGGCATCAAGGCCGGCTCGCGGAGCGACGAATGGGTCAACGGGGTGGACCTGTTCTCCACCATCCTGGAACTGGGCGGGCTCGAGGTACCCAAGGTCGTCCCAGACCGGACGGGCAAGGGGACGGTGCCCCTCGACTCAGTCTCCCTCACCCCGGTCCTGTTCAAGGGGGCCAAGGACCTGCGCGATCCCAACCGGGGCTACCTGCTCGCGGAAACCGTGAATCCCGTGAGCACCGTAAAGCCGAACCTCAAGCAGGCGGCGGCCCGGAACAAGACCTACAAGGTCATCTGCGACGAGAACCCGGAGACCGCCAGCTGTACCTTCTACAACCTGGCGGACGACCCGCTCGAGGAATATCCCCTCGACAAACCGCAGAGCTGCGCCAATTACACGAACGGGACATGGACGACGACCGACGCATCGTGGCACTTCTGCCGCCTGCAGGACGTCATCGCCACTGAATCGTTCCTGGGGCAGCCCGACTACGAGAAACAGACCGTGCCGCAGCAGCCGGTGGCCAAGCAGCCCTTCCCCAAGCGGCCGGCCCAGGCCCAGTAAACGCCCGAAGGTCCAGGCGGCCGGGC
>JAFGSS010000217.1 GCA_016934555.1 Acidobacteriota bacterium
AAAAGCGAGCAGGCAGGAGGCGGTGAGGATCAGCCAGGGGACCATCCCCATGAACGCCCGCTCCCCCGTATGGAGGAGCACCAGGGCGCCGACCACCCCTCCCGAGGCGCTGGCCGCCAGGAAGGTCCAGAAGCGCCGCCGCTGGCCCGCCAGGTCCCGGATCTGGCCCAGGATCCCCCCGATGAACCCGGGGCAGAGGGCGATGGTGTTGGTCACGTTGGCCGAGATCGGCGGCACCCCCAGCCCCAGCAGGAGCGGGAAGGTGATCAGCGTCCCCCCGCCCGCCAGCGCGTTGATCCCCCCGGCCGCCACCGCGGCCAGGCCTGCCAGTGCATAATCCGCCCCGCTCAGCATCCGTGAATTATAGGGGACAGTCACCACTGTCCCCTGTTCATTTTTTGGAAATATTGCCGGCCCGGCCGAAACTACCCCCGCATGGGACGCATGGCCCGCATAGTGGTCCCCGGCTGGCCTCACCACGTCACCCAGCGCGGGAACCGGAGGCAGACGGTCTTTTTCAGGGACCGGGACCGGGCCGTTTACCTGGACATGCTGACTAGGTACCTCGAGCTGTACCATCTCACCCTTCCCGGGTACTGCCTGATGACCAATCACGCCCACGACGCCCTGATCCCCGAATACGGGGATTCGCTGGCGAAGGGGGTCGGCCGCACCCACAACGATTTCTCCCGCTGGCAGAACATCCAGCGCCGCCAGACGGGCCATCTCTGGCAGGAGCGCTTCTATTCCTGTCCGGTAGACTTCGATTCCTTTGCCGAGGTGCTCGCCTATATCGAGCTGAACCCGGTACGCGCGGGCCTGGTCAAGCGGCCGGAGGACTATCCCTGGTCTAGCGCCCGGGCCCATCTCAGCGGGGTGGACGAAACCGGGCTTCTGGACATGACGTGGTGGCGGGAGCATTTCAATCCGGAATCCTGGGCCCGTTTCCTCCAGAACAAGCTGGCGGACAACGGCCTGCTCCACCGGATCCGCCGCGCCACGTCGACGGGCAAGCCGCTGGCGACCGAATGGTCGATCTTGGAACTCGAGCGCCGGTTCAAGAGACGCCTGAGATCAAGGGGACAGTGGTGACTGTCCCCCTCCCTCACGAGAGAAGACGCAGGGTGAAGGGGTAGGGCCGGAATTCACCCTTGCTGGCCGCGACGGCGCCCAGGATCAGGTTGACGAGGGCATACAGGCCAACGAGCGGCAGCAGGATCAGGCCGATGACGATGAAGGCCAGCAGCGAACATACGACCCCGGCCAGCGTCATCGTAATGCAGAAATTGAGGACCTCGATGCCGTGCCTGGCCACTTCCCGGGACTGGTCCTTCTTCAGCAGCCAGATGACCAGGGGGCCCACGAAGTAGGTGAAGATCGCCAGGATGTGGATGAGCACGCACAGATTCCTGTCGTCCTGGCTCATCCCGCCCGAGGATTCCGTTTGTCCGGCCGGTGTCTGATCGATATCCGACATCGTATATCTCCCTTGATGGTGGTTGAAAGGTTGGCTCCAGTCTGGCCCCGCTTCCCAGGAAAGTCAAGCAGGCCGGAACCAGGCGGACAGTCACCACCGTCCCCCTTGACCCCGGCGGCCCGCCCCGTCGATAATGTATTCCATCCGTCGAGTCCCTTGCCCCAAATTCGTCCCCGGCCGAGACACGCGCACCAACCGGGCCGGGCGGGCAAGGGAGGATTCACAAAGATGAGGACCACGCGTCGGGCATTCATCCGTTCGGGCCTGGCACTGCCGGCGGCCGGATTCCGGCTTTCGGCGGGATCGACGAAGATCGCCGTCTTGCACCCCGGGAGCCCCCGGGGCGAAGGAACGACCATGGGAGCGTTCAAGCCGGAATATATCATCACCGAAATGAAGAAAAGCGTGGTTCTCGCCTGGGGGTTTCCGGGCAGGCCGCTGGAGCCCTACTCCCCCGGAGAGAACCGTTCGATGGAGCACGTGCTCTACATCGACGGCGAAGTCGGGCCGGGCACGCTCTACTCCGAGTGCCTGTGGTTTTTTCCCCCGTCGATGGTCAGCCCCAGGGCGGCCGCAAAGGCGGCCGCCCTGATGAAGGAGCTCGATCCCGGAGTCAGGCTTGGACCCCGGCCGCACATGCATCCCTTCGACGAGCTCTTCACCTTTTTCGGCAGCGACTTCGACGATCCTTCCGACCTGGGTGCCGAAATGGAGTTTTGGCTGGAGGACCGCCCCGTGGCGTTCAACAGGAGCTCGATCGTCCATATCCCTGCGGGGATGAAACATTGCCCCCTGAACATGGGGGAGCTGACGCGCCCCGTGTTTCATTTCAGCATGGGATTCACCCCCTCCTACACTCACACGGTCCTGGACGACGGCCCGGGCAAATACGCCGGGGAGAGGGACGTCGGCAAATACTTCGCCTTCGGCAACGGGGCGCGGCACCCGCTGCCCCCCTATCGCAGGAAGATGCCAAAATCGATCCTCCACCCCGTAGCTCATCTCGATGCGGACGTGGTGCCCGGGTCGGGTTTCCGGGCGGAAACCTGGTGGATCCGGCCGGAGAAGGATTCCGGGCCGCATGGACGGGACCTCGTCCTGGCGGATCCGCACTCGCACCCCTGCCCACAGGTCATCGGCTTTTTCGGCTCTGATTTCGGCGACATTCACCGGCTTCACGGCGAGGTCGAATTGCGGGTGGCGGGAAAGCGCTACATCATGAACCGAAGCTTCGCCGCCTTCATCCCCGAAGGGGTGGAGCATGGACCGCTGACGGTCAGAAAGGTGCGTAGGCCGATCTTCCACTACTCCGTGGGGCGCGAGTAGAGGAAGACGGTCACCCCTCTGCCCCCGTCAGCCCCTTTCGTCCGATCGCACCGGCCCCGGCGCCGGTTGAAGAGGGGGACAGTGGTGACTGTCCCCCTGGCGGCGGCGCTCCCTGAGGAGGAAGGAGAGGGAAAGCACCAGGCTCAGGATGTCCGAGGCCGGCATGGCCATCCAGACCCCCGTCAGCCCGAACA
>JAFGSS010000041.1 GCA_016934555.1 Acidobacteriota bacterium
CCGTTTCCACAGCCGCGCGCCCGATTTTCCTCAATTTTTCGGGAATTTTGGGGGAAACGACCGCTTCGGGGTCACCAGAGGCTCCGGGCGTGAGCGTAATCCAGTATCCTCTCGTCCCGGGTGAGAATCACCGCGTCCTCCTCTCTCGCCGTGGCCACAATCAGCTGATCCGCCGGGTCGCGGTGAAAGGGGGTTGGAAGCACGGTGGAGCGGTAGGCGATGGCGGGTGTGATCGGAACCAGCCGAAGCTTGGGCATCTCCAGCGCGGCACGAATCCAATCCTCCGGATGGCAGGATATGCCCAGCCTCCCCCGCTCCAGGAGTTTGCTGAATTCCCAAGGCGAAATAGCCGACAACAGAATCTCTTCGTAGCCGTCCTTGTTCTCTATCAACTTGCAGACCTTCAGGGACAGGGTCCGGGGCTGCATATGCCACCAGATCCAGGCATGCGTGTCGAGCAGGTATTTCACCGGCAGGCCTCCCACTCCTCCTCCTCGAGGGGTGAGACGATATCCTTTTCGAAGACAAAGACGTGTTCGAGCTTTCCGGGCACGGCCTTTGTGTTGGTTCCGCGATGTGGTCCGACCTCAGCGATGGGGATCCCCCGCTTCGTTATGATAACGGTCTCGCGGGATTTGGCGACCTCATCGAGCACCTTCAACGCGTGCGCCTTGAATTCGCTGATGGCCATGCTTTTCATGGGAAGCCTCCTGCTACCTGTAAAGTAGTCAAATAAAATGGTCATGTCAAGCCCGGAGCAGGGCTGCAGCCACCGGCTGAACGGCGATCATTCAGGGACGCGAAAGCGGTTGGGGAGGTTGGGAATCAGAAGGTGAACGGCCGTCCAGACCGGAGCTCGATCTGGACGGCGTGATGAAGTCCCGCCGCGCCCGGCGGTGGCCGGCGACCGGTTATCTCGAGGCGACGAGTCCGGTCACGTCGGGGGTGACCCAGCCCTCGGGCACCGCGAGGTCGTGGCACTGGCTGCACATCAGCACCGACTTGCCGTGCATGGTGTGGCAGCGGCTGCACTCCTGCCGGCCGTGGCGCGGGTCGTGCGGGTTGTAGTCGGCCTTCCCGGCGGGGAGGTTGGCGCTCTCGAGCGGCTCGGTCGCCTCGAGGATCTCCCGTTCGTCGTGGCACCCCGACTCGAGGCAGAAGGCGCGCGTCCCCATCGGTGCCTTCGGTAGCGGGAACTCGTAATCGCCCGTCACCCAGCGGACGCCCCGGACGGTGTCCCCCCGGAGCTCCGACTCGTGGCAGTCGAGGCAGACGAGCGCGTCTTCGGCCCGGGCGTGCCCGGTGATCATGAGCGACGCGTCCCCCCCGTGGTAGCCCTCGACGTATTCCGCCATCGGCGTGTGGCACACTCCGCAGGTCGATGGCATGCGATATACCGTTGCCCCCCCCGCGGCCACCGCGATCAGCACGATCAGCACGACTCCCGCCCGGGCCAGTTTCGGCCCCTTCCCGCGGGGCGGTTGGTTCCCCTTCTGCATGTCTGAATCTCCCATGTGTGTGTCTCCGTCCTACAGCCGCGCGACGTGGCGCCCGGTGAGGTAGCCGAAGGTGTAGCAGCGCCCCAGCGAGAGCCCGAAGATGGTGAGCGGGTAGTCGACGCCGCCGTAGAACCCCCCCCCGAGGTTGCCGATCGCGTACAGCCCCGGGATGGGGCTCCCCTCGGCGTCGAGGCAGCGGTGGTGCTCGTCGACCAGGAGGCCGGAGCAGATGGTCGACACCCGCAGGGTGCGGCGGATGCCGTAGAAGGGGGGGGTGTCGACCGGGTGGAGCATGGAGGCCGGCTTGCCGAAATCGGTGTCCCGCCCCGCGGCGGCCAGTTCGTTGTAACGGCGGACGGTCGCCACGAAAGTCGCCGGGTCGACCCCGATCTTCCCGGCGAGCTCCTCCAGGGTGTCGGCCCGGTGGGTGTTGATGAAGGCCTCGAACACCCCCTCGTGCGCCCCCGGCTCCCCCGGCATGTAGTTCCGGAGCCCCTCGGGCGGGACCAGTCTCCCCGGCCAGCCGGCCGCCTGCTTCATGTAGTTCGCGTCGAAGACCTGGGCATACTCCCCCGTCCGCTCCGCCTGGCGCAGGTAGTTGTTGAGCACCGACATCTCGACCGATTCGTTCACGAAGCGGCGGCCGTGCCGGTCGACGGCCAAAAACGGCATGTCGCACATGGTGGCCGGCCCGGCGTCGAAGTCGTGGATCATCTTGGTGTGGCCGATCGGCTCGATCACCCCGCCCGCCCAGTACCCCAGGATGTGGCCGTCCCCGGTCCGGTTCAGCTGCTTGCGGCCGTAGTGCCGGAGATCGGGGATGAAGTAGTCGCACATCGCCCGGTTGTTCTGGTAGTCCCCCGTCGCCAGGATCACCCCCTTGCGTGCGAGGAACTTCGTGCATTTCCCCCCTTCGCCCCGGCCGATGACGCCGGTCACCCGCCCGGAGGGGTCCTGCAGGAGCTCGACGGCGGGGGTGCCGAAGAAGAACTCCACCCCCCGCTGGGCCGCCAGCGCGCCCAGGGCCCGCATCCCGTCCCCGTTGGTGTAGGGTTTGGGCCCGAAATAGGCGGTGTGGTAGTTCATCCGGTAGCCGTTGACGTCGAGGACGGCCGCCTGCTGGAGGTTCCCCTGGTCGATGACGCTCGCCCCCGCCTTCCCGGCGCGGTCGAGGACCCAGCGCACGGCCTCCCCCGACTGGTACGCCCACTGCCGGAGGAGCCTGGGGTCGCAGCGGTGGGCGTTGTCCTTCATCAGCCGCGCCACCAGCGCCTCCACCCCGGCCGGGTCGCTTTCGGCCAGGTTGATCCCGGCCCCCGAGTTCCCCTGGGAGACGACCACGCTCTCCTTCTGCAGCACAGCCACCTTCGCGCCGTTTTCCGCGGCGGAGAGGGCGGCCGGGACCCCCGAGGCCCCCGCGCCGACCACCACCACGTCGAACGTCTTGGTCGATTCGATCTCGCTCTCCGCGACCGGCTCCGGTTTCGGGAGGAAGGAGAGGACGGCGCCCCCGTCCGAACTTTTTCCGAAGCCCTCCGAATCGATTCCGGCCTTTTCCCCCGGGCCGCGCGGGGAACAGGCGGCGGCGCCCAGGATGCCGGCCCCGGCCGCCGAGGCCGCCGTGCGCGTCAGGAATTTCCGGCGGGAGATGCCATGTTCGATGGTGTATGCGGTGTGTGGATCCATTCCTCTGCTTCCCTCAGCGGCCGGGACAGTCCTCCGCGGCCGCGGTCGTTGACAAAAACGCCCGTTTGCACCTGTTCAAGATATAGATGGCGGCAGGGTTGTCAAGGGGGAGATCCGAGCCGGCCCGCCGACTGGAGCGTGTCGGCCACGGGCTTCAGTTCCAGCTCCTCCAGCGTCCGGCGCTGCGGGTATCCCGTCGCCGGATCCCACCCTTCGGTGTTGTAGAAGTGGGTCTTCCACTGCTCGACCCCCCGGTCTTCGAGGTAGAGTTCCCGGCAGTTGACCCAGTCCCAGCGCGAGCCGTCGAACACCGGGAGTTCGAGCGCGAATCCGCAGTAGGAGGCGCCCGGGCGGTAGGTATAGCCCGCGAACTTCTCCATCTTCCGGTGCCTCCCCTGCATGACGAAGATCGCCCGCTTCATGTTCCAGGCGCGCCGGCCGATTTCGAGCCCGTCCTCGAAGGTGTGGTTTCTGCCCGTGACCGCATTGAGAAAACGGGGTTCCGCCTCGGGGGTGTACCCCCGCCCGTCGGGGCTGTTCCGGTTGTACAGGTTCGAAAACGCCCAGTCGCAGAAGAGGGCCGACTCCTTGTAGTAGGTGGCGTAATGCTGCCGCCAGGCGACGAAGCGCGCCTTCGCTTCGGAGTAGATGCCGGTCTGGTAGGCCCGCTCCCCCTGCCAGCTGTAGTCGAACCAGAACGGGTCGTTGCGGGCGGTCCCCGCGGCCAGGATCTTCACGAAATCCGCGCACTCGAGCCCCGGCTTGGGTCCGAGCGACATGTCGTGGTTGTTGATGTCGCGCGCGTCCATCAGGTTGCCGTAGCACCACTCCACCGCCGGCATCGACCAGTGGTCCTGGTAGCCCCAGGCCGTCAGCCGCAGCAGGGTGTCGAAATCTTCCGGCAGCCGTCCCAGCTTCTCCGCGAAGCGCACCGTCCCCTCCGCCAGGAGGTCGCCGATCCCGATCCGGTTCGCGATCGCCAGGCCGTAGATGTCGGCGAACTCCCCCCTCTCGTAGTCCTGCATCGGCAGCGGGGAGGTGTCGAATTTCGTGCCGGGGCCGATGACGCCCAGGTCGTACATCTTCTTCAGGTACCAGCCCAGGGCGGTGTAGGCGGGCACCGAGGGCTGCACCGGGAAATCGGGGGGGACCGGGAAGGCCATGGGGCCCATGAAGCAGGTCTCCATGGCGTTCAGGCCGAGCTGCTGCACGATGTCGGCCGAGCGCAGCTGGACGTCCTGCGGGGTGGGTTTGGCCGGGGGGGCGACGGCGTACCACCCCGCCTCGGCGCAGTTGTCGGAATCGCGGCCGTAGGCCGTGTTCCGGTTGTGGCAGTTGCGCCCCCGGCACCCCATGCAGCTGGAATGGACGATCCCGGCGGGCCCGGGGAATTCGGCGCTCACGGGCCAGCGCGTCTCCCACCACTCCCGGGAGTCCCGGACCGCCTTCGGGTCGGCGACTTTGACCGTCCCGGTCCCCAGGACGGCCACCGCCTTCAGGTTCTTCGACCCGAAGACGCCGCCGAACCCCCCCTGGCCCGCGCCGGAGCCGCCACCGTGCACCAGCGCGGCGACCCGGGTCATGTTTTCGCCCGCCGGGCCGATGGTCACGATCGCGGGGCGCTGCAGCGTCTGCCCCTGCCCGAGCTCCTGCCATTCCCGGCCGTAGTGCACCGAGGTCCGGCGCCAGATTTCCTCCTGGGCCTTCCAGGTGGTGAGCCCCCACAGCTCGCGGGCGTCCTCCAGGGTGACCCGGTCGTCCACGATGTTGATATAGACGGGGGCATCGGCCCGGCCGACCACCACCACCCCGTCCCAGCCGGCCAGCTTGAGCATGGGGGCGAAGGAGCCGCCGAAATTGCTATGGCAGAACCAGTTGACGGGCCATGACTGCGGCGACATGCCGGAGACGCTGGTCCGGCCGGCATAGGAGAGCCCGGTGCCCGCCAGGGGTCCTGTCATGAGGGCGACGGCGTTGCGCGGATCGAACGCGTCCTGGAGGTCCCATCCCCCCGGCGCCACGCACAGCTCCCAGAAAATGGCGGCCGCGGTCCCGTGCCCTCCCCCGAAGGGCTCGTATCTGGCCGAGTCCAGCTCCCCGATCTCTTTCTTCGTGAGGTTCACCAGCAGAATCCTGCCTGCAAATCCGGGCGTCGCCATCAGCTCTCTCCTCTCCTAGCTTTTTACCGCCGGCGCCGTGAGGTCGCGGTCGTAGCCGGCGTTGTCCTTCTGCGGCGGAAGTTCGCGCACCAGGCGCAGCGCGCCGGACGGGCAGACCTCCACGCACGCCTGGGACCCCGCCGGCCCCCCCTTCTTGCTGAAATAGGGGGTGTCGGCGCACAGGTCGCACTTGGTCGCCTTGCCCGCGGAGACCCTGAAGACGGTGCGGTGGGGGACGAAGGGGCAGGAGTCGATGCAGGTCTTGCAGCCGATGCAGCGGTCGGCCGCGATCATCCGCACCTGGCCGTTTTCGGCGCTGACGTGGCAGGCGCCGGTGGGGCAGTTCTTGACGCAGAGCGGCTCCGGGCACTGCCGGCAGACGAAGATCTGGATGTCCTGGGGATAGGGGTCGAACACGTTGCGCGCGATCTGGATCCGGGAGCTGGACGCGCCCGCCTCCCCGTCATGGACGAGGGAGCAGGTGAGCATGCAGCTCTGGCACCCCGAGCAGCGCCGGCTGTCATAGACCAGGTATCCGGTCGAGAGGGGGTACGCGCCCGGTTTCTGCGCCCCCTCCGCGGGGAGGGGGATGCCGAGGGCGCCTCCGGCGAGGGCGCCTCCGGCGAGGGCGGCGCCGCCCCCCGTCATGAACTCACGGCGTGAGACCCCGGTCTTGTCCGTTTTCGTCTTTCCGGCCATGAAACCCCCTTGCGGAAACGATCAATAGATTTCAAAAGCGTCGAGGATGAGGTTGGTGGCGCGGTTCAGAAGGACGGCTTTGGAGCCGATGACGCCGCGCTCGAGCCCTTCCCCCAGCCGCGGGAGCCGCCGCTCCAGGTCGTCGGGGAACGCGTGCAGCTGTTTTTCCAGCCCCGGGGGGAGGTGCCCCTTGCGCCGCAGCTGTCGCTCCAGCCCCGGGGGAAGATCGCCCCCCCGCTTGGCCAGCCCCGGCGGCAGGTTTTGATGGTTGTCGGCGAAGTAGCGCCGGATCAGGGTCCGGTCCCCCTCCCCGAAGATCTCTTCCACGGCCCGGGCGGTTGTTTCCGCAGTCCGGTCCGCCGCCCGGGTGTTTTTGGGTTTGTCGAACTGCCCCCCGGCGGCGAGGGAGGCGCAGATGCATAGGGATGAAGCCGCCAACAGGATTCTGGTTTTCATGATCTTCCTCATCGGTCTCGTTGGATCCATTATAAAGGCTGCGGGCCGGAATCGGCAGCGGAAAGCGCCTTGTCCCCGCTCCGGGACGGGCGGTACAATGCTCTTTCACATCTGTGATCCCGATTCGATCCTGGAGCCGCAGTTGGCCGAGACCGGAGCTTTTGATTCCGAGCCCCCATCCCCCCTTGCCTCCGTTTCCGGCGGCCTGCGCGCGGCCGCGCACCTGCTCCTGCCGGCCATCCTGATCGTTCTGTTTCTCCTGCCGCTGTTCGGGGCCCCCTTCGAGCGGGACCAGGGCGCCTATGCCACCATCGCCCGCGGCTGGATGGAGGGGGCGCTCCCCTACCGCGACCTGTGGGACAACAAGGGGCCCCTCCTCTTCCTCTGGTACGCCGCCGCCTTTTCCCTTTTCGGCGAGACGGTCGCGTCCCCCCGCATCGCCGCCGCCCTGGCCGCCGCCCTCTCCCTCTTCTTCGTCCGGGGCGCCGCCCGGCGCCTCTACGGGGAACGGGTGGCCCGGGCGGCCGGATGGCTGTACGCGCTCTCTTTCGCCAACGTCTACCTGCAGGTGACGGCCAATGCGGAGGTTTTCATGCTCCTGCCGCTGGCCGCGGGGTTCTGGGCCTTTGCCGTCGGCGTCCGGAAGGGGGGCGGGGGCTGGTTTCTGCTGGCCGGTGTGTCGACCGCCCTGGCCGTGTTCACCCGGCAGTCGGCCGTCCTGACCTTCGGCGCGTGGTTCGCCTGGCTCGCCGTCCTCTTCTTCCGTCACCCGGCGGAGCGCCGGCGGTGGGCGGCGGCCGCGGCGTGGGTTGCCGCGGGGGCGGTGCTGGGCGCGCTCCCCTTCATCGTCTATTTCGGGATGCGCGGGGGGCTGGGGGACCTCTGGTTCGCGATGTTCGGCTTCAACGTGGCCTGGGTGGCGGAGCAGTCGTTCTGGCTGAAATTCGTCCCGCCCCTCTTCATCGAGCCGGGCCCCCTCGTCGGCGGCCTCCTCTTCTGGGTCCTCTGCGCGGCGGGGGTCTGGCGCCTCGCGCGGCGGGGCGGCCGGGAGGGGGGGCTGCTCCTGGCCTTCCTCGCCGCGGCCGAGGCGGCGGCGCAGGCCATGGGGAAGGGTTCGGCCCACTACTCGATCCAGCTGCTCCCGGGCGCCGCGATCGCCGGCGCTTTCGGGATCCCGGTCGTCCGCGGGTGGTGGGCGTCGGGCGGGCGCCTGCTCCGGGCCGCGCTGGCCGCGGCGGCGGCCGTGACGGCGGCGGCCGTGCTTTTGGCCTACCTGCAGCCCACGGCCGATGAGCGCTTCAGGGTCCAGTACACCTGGCGCGACTATGCCGACGACGCCCTGGCCGCCCCCGCCATCGCCCGGGAGGTGGCCCGGCTGAGCGCCCCGGGGGACCCTGTCTACGAGTGGGGGCGGTCGAGCCAGATCTATTTCCTGGCCGACCGGCGCCCCTCGAGCCGCTGGCTCTACAACCGCGCCTACGAGGTGGACGCTTCCATGCTCGACGAGGTGATGGCCGATCTGGCCGCGCGCCCGCCGGCGGTGGTGCTCGTTACGGGGGAGATCCCCGTGCCCCCGCCCCTGGCCGGTCTGCTCGCCTCGGACTACGGCCCCGCGGGCCGGGTGGAGTATGCGACCCTGTACCGGCGTCTCCCGTCAGCGGAATAGCTGCGGCGCGAACTCGCGCAGGTATTCACGCCAGTTGTCCCAGGTGTGCCCGCCCCCCGTCTCCTTGAAGACCGGGGTGAAACCGTGCTTCTGGAGCATCGCCACCGTGCTCTTCGTCGTCTCGATCAAAAAATCGTCCGAGCCGGTGGCGAACCAGAGGAGGCGGATTCCCTTCTTCAGGGCGTCGTTGGCGAGCATGGCCTTGTGCTGCTCCTCCCAGTCCGCGGCCGGGGCCGCGGCGGGCGCGCCCGTTTTCGGCTTGGCCCCCATGCTGAAGACTCCGGAGCTGAACACCCCGATGTAGGCGAAGCGGGAGAGGTCGCCGATCGCGATCTCGAGCGTCTGCAGCCCCCCCATCGACAGCCCCGCGATCGCCCGGTTCCGCCGCCCCGGCGCCACCCGGTACCGGCCCTCCACCAGGGGGACGACGTCCTTCATGAAATCGGCGGCGAAGGCGTCGACCATGTCGCCCGGCGCCCCCATGCGGAAGTCGGCCGAGGTGTGCCCGGCGGGCATGACGACGATCATCGGCAGGGCCTTTTTCGCCGCAATCAGGTTGTCGAGGATGAAGCCGGCGCGGCCGACCGAGGACCAGGAGTGGTCGCAGTCCCCCGCCCCGTGCAGCAGGTAGAAGACGGGGTATTTCCCCTTCCCCGATTCGTAGCCCGGCGGGGTGTAGACGTGCATCCGCCGGTGCCGTCCCAGGGCGGTCGAGTAGTAGGGCACGGCCGCGACCGCCCCGTGGGGGACCTGTGCCGCGTCCATGAAAGCGGCCCCCGGGACGTAGGCCAGGCTCCAGGCGTTTGCGTTCGATTCGCTCACGGCGGGATTGCGGGGGTCCATGACCGACACCCCGTCCACCGTGAAGGTGTAGCGGAAAGATCCCGGCTTGAGCGGCCCGATGGTGGCTTCCCAGACGCCGTCCTCCTTTTTGGCGAAGGCGGGGGCGCTCCCCCCCATGCCGAGAACGTCGCTGGCCGAAAGGCCGACGGTTTTGGCCTCGGGGGCGTGGATCCGCAGCGTCACGCGCCCGTCGGGGAGCACCTCCGGGGACTTCACCGCCGGCGCCGTCTTCGGTTTCGCCTGGGCGAACAGTCCGGCCTGCCACAGCGCGGACAGGACGAGCAAAGCGGAAAACATCAGGGGGAGATATCTGTGTCGGGTCATGGCCTCTCCTTTATGGATTGAGAACAAGCCATTATGTCGCCTCCGCCGTCCGATGGCACGGCAATTTTTCCGGGAGAGAACCGGTTCCTGCGGCCGGAGCCGAGCGGCGGGCCGAACGAGACCAAACCCGATTCTCCGTTTGCCTTCATCGCCTGTTGTTTTTCATTGACGCCGCAAGTTCCTTGACGTCCATCATCCGATATCATCTTGCTGCGGAGTGATCAGGAATGCCGGATTTCAACCACCTCGGAGAAATCAGGCTGCAGATTGGGGAATATCTTCAAGCTTGATGATCAGGCGCTTGCCGACGATTGCCGCAGCCTTTTGCATCGTGTCCAGCTGAACGCTGCAGTTTTGAGGATCGAGAAAACGAGCAACCTGGGTGCGGCTGGTTTTCAGCTGGCGGGCCATTTCGGCCTTCGATATATTTTTTTCCTTCATGGCTTCAGCAAGCTGCCAGGCAATAACGCGCTTTATTGCATGACCGGTCGCCTCTTCGTAAAAACCTTCCTCTTTGAGAAAATCGTTGAAGGACGATCCGATATGTTTGTTCTTCATAGTGCAACCTCCTTCTTGCGCTTCAAAGCGGTAGCCAGATCGGAGTCCGGAGTTTTCCCCGTCTTCTTCACGAAACCGTGGAGAAGAAACACGGTTCCTTCGTCAATGCAGAATAGTATACGGGCTATCTGCATGGATTTGTATCGCACTGGCATGTATTCCGGAATCCGGTGATGCTGGCCACCCCCCGGAGCGCAGCAGCGCACGTTTTCGTGCAAAGAGAGGCTGGAGAGGGGGACGGAACGAGCAAACTCCTATTGATTGGAAATACAAACAGGAGCGCCAAAGGATCAGGCTTTTTTGTATGCAATAAATTATTGCGCGGCTGGGTTATAGGTAGTGGTAATCTGATGGCACAGACTGAGAGTGCAACGGCGCCCACATTCCAACGCAACCGATGAATGCCCGTGCGGATCCTCGGCAAGGTGAGGAGGATCCATGAGGCAAAAGAGGATCGAAAGCCACAAGACGGATTTGGGAGCCTTGCGTCGAAACCTTCAATAGGTGTTGCCGATCGTGTCGCCGATCGTGGTGCAGTGTATTCGGAAAGCGTGGGGGGCGGGCGCATGAACAGGTTATGGCTGGCATTGCTCGTAATCGCGGCTGGCGTCGCCGGCGGCACCACGTCCGCTGCGGCCCAGGTCGGGGAGGATGGGGCGCGGGAATTCACCGTGCGGGTGGCGGTCGAGGAGGTGAGGCTCGACGCGGTGGTGCTGGACAAGAAGGGGCGGCCGATCACCGACCTGACCGCCGCGGATTTCGAGATCTACCAGGACACCCTGCCGCAGGAGGTGACTTCCGCGACCTACATCTCCAACCAGACCGCGCCGGAGGCGGCCCCCGGCCTGCCGGGGAAGCGGCCGAAGGCGCTCGCGCCGCTCCCTGCCCCGGTGCCGGAGCGGGAGGAGGTGAACCGCACGATCATGTTCGTGGTGGACGACATGTCGATGCGGTTCGAGCATGTCCATTACGCCCGGATGGCGATGCAGAATTTCGTGGAGAAGCAGATGCAGCCGGGGGACATGGTCGCCATCCTGCGCACGGGGTACGGCAACAGCGCGCTGCAGATGTTTCTCGCGGACCGGCGGCAGCTGCTGGCCCGGATCGAAAAGGTGCGCTGGGGCTCGAGCGCCGGGCGTGACGTCGAGTTCGACCGCGCCCACTACAACCTGAGCTATATCTTCGACAGCCAGATCTCGACCATCCGCTACGCCCTGGGGGCGCTCGGGCGCCTTCCCGGGCGCAAGGCGGTGATCGTCCTTTCGGCGCAGCCCACCATCCCGAAACCGGTCTACACCACGGTGGAGGAAATGTTCGCCGGCAAGGACATCGATTACTACTCCCGCGTCCTCAGGCAGTACAACCAGCTGGCCGACGAGGCGCTGCGGAGCGGGGCGGTGGTGCATGTGATGGACGTCCGGGGGCTGATGGCGCCCGACACCAACGTCTGGACCCGGGGGGAAAGCCCCGGGAAGGACTACAGCGGGTTCGGGGAGAACTTTTTGGACGGGCTGAACCCCCTGCCGCAGAAGACCGGCGGCACCTTCGTGCAGAACGCCAACTTCATGGTCGACGGGGTCGGGGAGGAAGTGGGGAACATGCTGCAGGGGTACTACCTCCTTTCCTACGCCCCCCCGGCGACGACGTTCAAGGAGAACCGGAAGGACATCTACCACCGCGTGGCCATCAAGGTCAAACGGAAGGGGGCGACGGTGCACACGCGCGACGGCTTCTACGGGAGGGCGGCCGACGAGGCGGGTCCCGCACTGCGCCACCCGCTCCAGGAGGCGATCTTCTCCCCCTTCCAGTTCAGGGACCTCGACGTCAGCCTGGCTTCGGGCTACATCGACGGCGCCCGGGCGGGGTACGTGCTCCGCTCCTGGATCCACCTCGACTCCCGGAACCTGACCCTCAGGGAAAAGCCGGGGGAGGGGCATTTCGCCGAGGTCGAGACCGTGGCCCTGACCTCCGACATCGACGGCGGGGTGCACGACTCCCGGTTGCTCCGCTACCTCTTCCGGATCCCGGAGGCGAACCTCGACTGGGTGCGCGAGCACGGCATCCGCTTCTCCCTGCTGCTGCCGGTCAAGAAGCCGGGGGCCTATTACGTCCGCGCGGCGGTCCGGGACGTCGATTCGGGCAAGATCGGGTCGGCCTACCAGTTCATCGAGATCCCCGACCTCGGGAAGGACCGGCTGGCGCTCTCCGACATCTTCGTTCTCGCCAGCGCGGAGGACGCCGAGTGGATCCGCTCGGGGAGGGCGCGGGAACTGGACGAGACCGTCTTCACGCCGGTCCTGGGGCGGGACGACGGCTGCAGCCCGGCGCTGCGGCGGTACGCTCCGGGGGACGACTTCCGGCACATGGTGGTGCTCTATAACGCGAAGTTCAAAAAGGAGGAGCCGGCCGATCTGGAACTGCAGTCGGTGCTCTACCGGGACGGCGTCGAGGTGTTCCGGAGCCCGCTCGAGCCGCTGGACGTCAAGGGGGTGAAAGATTTCGACCGGATCCCCATCACGCAGAAACTCACCCTCGGGGCCGCCCTGGGGGAGGGGGACTACGTGCTGGAGCTCCTGGCCCGGGACAAGCGGAGAGAGGAGAAGGACGGGCTCGTGTCGCAGGCGCTCGATTTCCAGATCACGGCGCCGCCGGCTTCACCCGCCGGACCGTGACCTTTTCCCGCTTGGGGATGCCGTGGCCGGAGAGGGGGGCGATCTCGAACTCGATCGCGTCCCCCTTCACCTTCCCCACGTAGAAATAGGAGCTGGTGCGCCCCCCGACCACCTGCTCGAGGGAGAAGGAGATCTTGTCCCCCGAGACCTTGCCGTCCCGGATCGGGTATTCGTATTCGGGGTAGGCCAGGACCGACCCTTTCAGCTGTCCGCCGTCGAGATAGAAATCGAAGATCGTTATGGCCAGGCTCCCGTCGGCGGCGGCCGTCTTCACCTCCCACTCCCCGCTGACGAAGTCTTCGTCCGGCGCCGCCCCGGCCGCCACGGCCGCCAGGGTCATGAAAACGGCGAAAACGAACGGCGCCATTTTCCTGCGCATGCTCTTACCCTCCGGTTATTCCGGATTTCCTGCTGCGTCCAGCCGGTCGCGGATCCCCTGCCAGGAGTGGCGGGCGCCGCATTCCGGGTTCGGGCACTTCAGGAGATGGGCGTAGGGGGTGTCCTCCCCCTGGAGCGCCCCCGTCCCGCAGGAGGCGCAGGCGAGGGCCAGATGGTCGGCCAGGCGCTGGAGGATCGCGGCGTCCACCCGCTCCGCCCGGCCGCACTCCCGGCAGAGGAGGACGATGCCCTCCCGGGTGATGGCGAGCTGACGGCCCCGGCCGCACCCGGGGCAGGGGGAACCCGCAAGTGCCGGTTCCAGTTCCGCCAGGACCTCGAGCACGCGGTTAGGCCGCGCCGGAGGCGTGGCCGCTTCCTCCGGGGCCTCCCCGCCGGGCGGGGGAGAGAGCAGGTCTTCCATCCCCTCGGCGAGTTCCCACCCCGCTTCGTCCTCGTCGGGGACGAAGTCCACGGCGGCGCCCGGCTCGAGTTCCAGGACGCAATC
>JAFGSS010000042.1 GCA_016934555.1 Acidobacteriota bacterium
AGTTGCCGCAGCGACAGCCTCAGCGCACCGGGGCTCTGCTCCCCGACCCGATCGCGCCCGGCGGCCTCCCCGTCGGCGGACGCTTCCCGGTGCCCCCGCATGCGCGGCTCCTGAGCCGACAGAAAGACGGGCGCCGCAGCCAGCAGCACCACCAGCAGACCTTTTTTCATGGCCCGGCCCTTTCCCTTTATGTGTTAATTTTTAAATGGCTTTACACCCATAGCCTTATCGGCAGTGAGCGGCGCCCCCGTTACCCCGGATACGGGGGGCGGCCGGGGCAAAACCGGAACTGGAAACAAGGAGGAACGACCATGGCTGGAAAAAAGACCACGGGAACGAACAAGGGACGGGCGGTCCTGGCCCTGGTGGCGGCCGTGCTGCTGCTGGTTGCGGCGGCGCCCGCCAAGGACGGGAGGGTGACGGCCGCCACCCTGCTCGACCGGATCCTGATCGAGGACCTGGTCACGGGATACTACGTCGACCTGACCTCGGGAAGCGGCCACGATCTCTCGGAATATTTCACCGAGGACGCCCTCCTGGACGTCAACGGCACGGTCTCGGAAGGGCGCGCGGCGATCGAGAAGATGTACTCCGGTCTCGACGCGGGGGAAGCCAACCTGGGGGGGAAGGTGCATATGCTGCTCAGCAATCCCGTCATCCGCATCGAGGGGAACACCGCCAGGGCGTGGTTCGTCTGGACCGGCGTCATGAACGACAACATCCGCATGTCCCCGCGGCTGCTCGAGCAGGGGCGCGAATACGACGAACTGGTCAAGATCGACGGCCGGTGGTACATCAAAAAGCGCTACGTCACCGCCGACAGCGGCCTCCCGGCGCTCTGGGATAAGACCTACAAGCCCAGGGATTTCCGGTAGGCCGCGTCTTTCAGGCTCCCGGGCGGCTTACAGGTTGTGTTCGCTCCGGTTGATGACGTCGTCCTGGATGTCGGGGGACAGCTGGGTGAAATAGGCGCTGAATCCCCCGATGCGGACGATCAGGTCCGGGTATTTTTCGGGATGCGCCTTGGCGTCCCGGAGCTCCCCCGTGTCCACCATGTTGTACTGGATGTGCGACCCCCCTTCCGCCATGAAGGCGTTGGTGTAGGCCGCCAGCTTCCCCACGCTCTCCCGGCTGCGCAGCATCGAGGCGGTGAATTTCTGGTTCAGCACCGAGGCGTAGGACTCCTTGAACCCCGCGGTGAGCGCGGAGCGGAGCACGGCCGTCGGTCCCTTCCGGTCGGCCCCCCGCATCGGGGAGATGGAGCCGTCGTTGAGCGGCTCCAGCGCCTTGCGGCCGTTGGGGAGGGCGCCCACGCCGCGCCCGCCGAAATAGTGCCACGCGAGCCCTTCCCGGGCGACCATGTAGGGGCGGAAGGGGGCGTTGTCATAGGCGCGGATGATGCGGTAGGAGTCCGCGCTCAAGCGCCGGGCCAGCAGGTCCACCTCCTCGATGTCGTTGCCGAACTTGGGGGCGGCCAGGCAGAGGCGCCGGATCTCCCCCCCCCGCTCCCCCTCGAAGTTTCCGTCCAGCGCCTCGAGCAGTTCCGCCATGGTGAGGGTGCGGCTGTTGAACACCAGCGTCTTCACCGCCATCAATGAATCGGCCACGTCGATGATGGCGCGGTCGCTGATCCCGAACATGCTCGTGGCGGGGTCGGGGATCAGCAGGTCCTGCCCCAGGTCCATGCAGCTCTGCACCCCCACGGCCGAGAGAAACGGCATCCGGACGTGCTTCGGCTGCTCCTTCCGGGCGATGGAGGCGAGCCAGAAGATCCGGTGGGTGATGAACTCGTGCTGCCGGAGCAGGGCGCCGTACACCTCCTCGAAGCTCTTGAAATCGCGCGGGTCCCCGGTCTCGAGCCCCGTGCGGCGGCCGTTGCAGTCCAGGCCGTCGTGCAGCACGAGGTGGAGCATGGCGGCCAGGTTGCAGGCGGCCACCCCCTCGGCCCCGTAGTGCTCGGCCCTCGAGGGCAGGCAGGGGTAGACGCAGCCCAGGCCGCACCACTCCACGGCCTCCTCCAGCGGGATCCCGTCCTCCACGAAGCGCGCGATGACCACCTCGTCGTTTTCGAACAGGGGAATACCCCCCTTGGTGGCCATGTTCGTCCGGATGGCTTTGTCCATCATCCAGTCGGGGGTGTTCCGGTTCCAGCGCAGCCCCAGGGTCGGGGACGACAACCCGAGCAGCCCGACGACGTGGAGGAAGAGGTAGCTCAGTTCGTTGGAACAGTCGCGCCCCCCGGCGTCCACCCCGCCGACCATGGCGTTGTTGATCCCGAAATTGATCTGGTGCGACTCCATGGAGCTTTCGGAGGAGACGAAGGTCTGGGTCCCCCAGCGCCCGATGAGTTCGGCGAGCAGGTCGGAAGCCTTTTCCAGCGACGTGGCCCCGCTCCTGACGTCGCGGATGAAGTAGGGGTAGAGGTACTGGTCGGCGCGCCCCCACTGGGGGTTGTTGTGCATCGGGTGCTCGTAGTTCTTGCACACCCCGACGATGGCCATCGACTGCAGGGCCTCGTGGAAGGTCCGGGCCGGGTGTTCGGGCACGTGCTCGCAGGCCTCCGCCATCCGGAGCAGCTCCTCCCGGCGCCCCGGGCGCGTCTCGGTCGCGGCCATCTCCCTGGCCAGAGCGGCGTACCGGCGCGCATGCCCGATCGCCCCCTCGCAGGCGATCACCGCCGCCTGCCAGAAGTAGAGCCGGTCGATGTCGCTCTCCCGGTTCGCGATGAAGGCGTCGATGTGCTCGCGGGCTTCCCGGATGATGCCCCCGAGCCCCTCGCGGAGGATCTTGTCCCACATCAGCACGGACGTCGTCTGCCCGAATATCCCGGTGTCCAGGGTCGGATCCTTCAGCTTGGCGGCCTCGGCGTCCCGGATCCACTTCCCGACCACCGCTTCCCACGCCTTGTACGTCATCTCCGGCGCCGTGCGCCCCCGGAACTCCCTGGCGCTCGCGCGCAGGATTTCGACGCTCTCCCGGTCCAGGCCGACATTGGCGTCCATCGTGATCCGCAGTTCCTCGCCGTCCTTCCAGATCCCCGGGATGTAGTCGCCGCAGACATCGATGGAGGTGGCGCAGCCGATGACGGCGGGCGTCAACCGGCCCGCGAGCAGGTCATAGTCCTGGATGCGGATCTCGACGTTCTCCACGATTTTCCGGAAAAGGAGGGCGCGCCGCAGCTCGATGTCCATCCCGGCGGTCTCCCGCCAGGACTCCACGGTCCATTTTTCCCGGTCGGCAAAGAGCTTCCAGCCCGCCTCTTTCATGGCCCGCTTCCACGCGCCCACGCTTTCCCCGAGGGGAAGCCGGTCGATCCTGTCCAGCAACTGCCTGTCGATGTCCACCATGTATCACGCTCCGTTCCGGAGGGTCACCTCGAAACCGTGCAGCGGATGCCGCGCTCGAGGTAGGCGGCCCTCACCTCCTCGGCCCGCGCGTCCCCGTCGGGGCCGAGTTCCTCCATCTGGTATTGTACCCCAAGCGCGCGGTATTTGCTTTGGCCCATCCGGTGGTAGGGCATCAGCTCGAGCCCGGGCTCCTGCATCCCCAGGCCCGACAGGAAGGCGGCGGTCGCCTCGATGTCGCCCGCGGAATCGTTCAGGCCAGGAATCACCGGCTGGCGGAAGAGGACGTCGGCCCCGCTCTGCACGAGCAGACGGGCGTTTTCCAGGATCGGGCCGTTCTCCCGGCCCGTGCACTCCCGGTGACGGGCCGGGTCGATCAGCTTCAGGTCGAAGAGGAAATGATCGGTGACGGGAAGGACTTCCGCGAGCGCCTCCCGGCTCGCGTAGCCGCATGTCTCGATGCAGGTGTCGACCCCCCCCGCCCGGCAGAGTTCGAAAAGTCCCCGGACGAATCCCGCCCTCGCCAACGGCTCCCCGCCCGAGGCGGTCACCCCCCCTCCCGAGCTCCGGTAGAACATCCGGTCGCGCCGCACCTCGTCCCAGACCTCGGCCGCCGTCATCCTCCCGCCGTAGCGGACCAGGGCACCCCCGGGGCACACGTCCACGCAGGCCCCGCAGCAGGTGCAGCGGGCGTAGTCGATGCGGTGGACCCCTTCGCCGGTGCGGATGGCTCCCGCGGGGCAGGCATCGACACATCTGCCGCAGCACGTGCAGAGGGTTTCGAGAAACCCTATCTGCGGCTCCGCCGACAGGCACTCGGGGTTGGCGCACCA
>JAFGSS010000218.1 GCA_016934555.1 Acidobacteriota bacterium
CTCCCTCGAGGTGAGCGCCTGGACTGTCGACGGGGGGCGGCGCGACCGCGCGCTCCTGCCCGAAAGCTCGTCGACCACGATCCCGGCAATGGCGGGGCTCAGGTAGACCTGGTGTGCAAGCACGATGGGAATGGCGCGTACCAGCTCTTCGAAGGCGCAGTGCTTGAGGATGTAGCCCGAGGCCCCCGCGGAGAGCATGCCGGTGACGTAGCGCCGGTCGGCGTGCATCGACAGCGCGATGATCCTCATCTCCGGCTGCGCCTCCAGGATCTGGCGCACGGCGTCCAGGCCGTTGAGGCCCGGCATCGCCACGTCCATGATCACGATGTCGGGCTTCAGCTTGAGGGCAAGCCGCACCCCCTCGCGCCCGTCGGCCGCCCGGGCGACGATATCCATATCCGGCTGCGTCTCGAGCAGCGACTTCAGACCGTCGCACACGATCTTATGGTCGTCGACGATCAGGATTCTAACCGCCATGCCGCACCCCCGCTGTCAGGCTCTTTCCCCTCTCACCACCGGGACGGAAAGGGTCACCGTGGTCCCCTTCCCCCGTCGGGACGCAATCGCGACCTCCCCCCCCATGGAACCAAGCCGCTCCCGGATGCTGAACAGGCCGAATCCTTCCGGCGCCGCCTTCGGCCCGGTCCCGGCCTCCATCCCCACCCCGTCATCCGATACCGACACGCGGATTCTCCCCCCATTCCGCCGCACTCGCACCCGGGCCACCGTCGACCCGGAGTGCCGGGCGACGTTCACCAGGAGCTCGCGCACGGCTGAAAAGAGCGGGGCGCGCCACTGCTGCTCAAGCACGGCTCCCTTCCCGTCGGCGTCGATTTCGACCGCGACGCCGTACTGCTGACCCATCCGCTCCGCCAGCCAGTCGAGCGCCGCCTCGAAACCGAGCTCGTAGAGGATGGGGGGGCTCAGGTCGTAGGTCAGGGACCGGGTCTCGGCGATCGATTCTGACACCAGTTCCCGGACGGCGGCCAGTTCCCGCCCGAGCTTCGGATCGGGAAACGCTTCCATCAGCGCCCCGATCCGGATGTGGACGAGGGCCAGCACCTGTCCGATCCGGTCGTGCAGCGCCTGGGCGATCCTGCGCCGCTCCCGCTCCTCGCTCAGCGCGAGTTCCGCCGCCAGCGACCGGAGCTTCTCCTGGTACTCGGCCAGCCGCCGTTCCGACCGCTTGCGCTCGATCACCTCCCCCAGGCGCTGGGCGATGACGTTGATCAGGCTCCGCTCCTCGCGCAGGAAGGGACGCTCTTCGGCGTAGCTTACGGCGACCGCGCCGACCGGGGCGCCCTGAACGATGATGGGACACTGCTGGACCCAGGGCCCGGGGTGGTACCGGCGCGTGCGGAATTCGGCCCCCTCCAGTTCGACCCGCGCGCCGGCGATGGCCGGATATTGCCACGCCCCGGGGATCACCCGGATCATGCGCCGGATCACGCCGTCGAGCTCAAGGCCCTTCCGATTGGAGATCTTGGCGATGGAGTATAGGCAATCCAACTCCTTGAGCCGTTCTGCCAAGAAACGACGCTGGTCTTTCGGGGCTGCGCGCTTCGGCATCCTCCCCCCTATCGATCCATTGGATAGAGGCCTTTCATCCTTTGGATGAGCCCTTTTTCATCTGCGGGGAGACCCGATTCCAGCGTCCGCCCGATTGCCCTCCACCCTGTCCTGACCCATTATACTCTATCACATCTGACCCCCGGCCCGCTCGGTCCGGGGCCAAAGGAGATTGGCAATGGCGAAACGGCGCATTCATATCACCGATTACGATATGCAGCGTCTCCGGAAGCTGCTCGAGGGGACCCAACACTGGAACCAGAAGGACAGGGAATACCTGGCTCACCTGGAGGAGGAGATGGATCAGGCGGTGGTGGTCCCCGCCAAGAGGGTCCCGTCCGACGTGGTCACCATGAACACGCAGATGCGGGTAACGGACCTGGACACCGGGAAGAGGATGACGATCCAGCTGGTGTTCCCGAGCGAGGCCGATTTCGAAAAAGGGAAGATCTCCATCCTGGCCCCCATCGGCACCGCCCTGATCGGCTACCGCGCCGGAGACACGGTGGAATGGGAAGTGCCCAACGGGACGCGCCACCTGCAGATCGAGGAGATCGTCTACCAGCCCGAGGCGGCGGGGGATTACCATCTGTAGCCGGTCCCGGACGGGGGGAGCGGGCGTCAGTCCTCCGGGTACGAAATATTCAGCGCCGCGTACGCCTCTTTCATGGAGGCGCGCGTCTCGGCGATGACCCAGAGGATGTCCGACGCTTCGAGGACCGTGGCTCCGTTGGGGGAGATGAATTTACCGTTCCTCCGGATCAGGGAGATGAGGGCCGTCTTGGGAAAACCCAGGTCCACGATCTGCTTCCCCACAGCGGCGCTCTCACGCGACAGCTCGATCTCCACGAACTCCGACTTGATGCTGTCGGTGAGTTCGAAATCGGCATGCGTCATCCTCTTGACCCGGACCGGGAGGAGGAGCCGGAGCCTGCGCGCCACCCGGGGGATGGTCGTCCCCTGGATCAGCACCGAGGTCAGCGAGACAAAGAAGACGATGTTGAAGATCGTCTGGGCCTTGTCGATCCCGGCGAGCATGGGGTAGGTCGCGAAAACGATGGGCACGGCCCCCCGCAGGCCGACCCAGGCGATGAACATCTTCCCCCGGCGCTTTCCCCGGAAGAAGAGGAGGCTGAGAAAGACGGCGAGCGGGCGCGCCACGAGGATCA
>JAFGSS010000043.1 GCA_016934555.1 Acidobacteriota bacterium
ATATTGGAATTGTAGTTGTCGGACGTCGCCTTGCAGGCGTCCCAGGAATTGTACTGCCCGACCACCGTGTCCTGGGCGCGCTTCACGTCCCGGGGGCCGAGGCAGCTGTAGGAGCTGCATCCGTTGGCCTGTCCGGGGAGCGGGGACTCCGGACGGTGGCACACCAGCCGGTAGGTTCCGGTGAGCGCGGCCCCGGTTCCCCCGGCGCCTCCGGCCATGCAGGCCTCGATATTCGTTGCGCGCACCTTGCGGCACTGGTTGCACTGCGGGTCGACGCTCACCGAGAGAAGATCGACGTCGTTGAAGCACATCGGGCAGTATTGCCGCTCGCACTCCGAGCGGCTGCGCCCGGTCGCGCCCCCCGTCGTGGGGGTCGCGGCGCCGGGCGCCGGTTCGCGCACCGCGGGCGTGGTGTTCCGGGGCACCTGGATCGGCGGGATCGTCGGGTTCTGCACCACCGGGGCGCGCGGCGCAGGGACGGAACCGCTCCGGGACGCATTCCGCTGCTCCTGCTGGATCC
The DNA here is from genome assembly GCA_016934555.1 of Acidobacteriota bacterium. Classification (GTDB taxonomy): domain Bacteria; phylum Acidobacteriota; class UBA6911; order UBA6911; family UBA6911; genus UBA6911. The sequence goes on from JAFGSS010000043.1 coordinate 521, forward strand.
GGATGATGTCGTTCATCGCGCCGAAGAGCTGGCCCCACTGCTGCTGCCGGTTTGCCTGTTCGACGTTGCGGATGGCGGCAAGGGCCTCCGGGCTTATGGTGCACTGGCGGGCCTGCGCCTCCGCGACCAGCCCCTGCGCCGCGGGGAGGTCACGCGCGATGCAGGCCTGACGGATCTGGAGGTCGAGCCGGCGGCAGGCCAGGTCGAGTTCGCTTTGAACCGCCGCCGCGCCGCGGTTGTAGAACTCGCAGTCGCGGGAGCGCGACAGGGTGTCGCGCGCCTCATCCAGGCGCCGGTCCGTCATCGCTCCCCAGAAGGCGCTCGAAAGCTCCTCGCACCGGTCGGGTGCGGACGCCTCGGGCACGGACGCCCCGGGCGCGGATGCCAGCAGCGGCGCGGCCGTGCAGCGGCCGCTCTCCCAAGTGGACCCGCCGGGACATTCGCACCGGGCGCCTGCGTCATGCCAGACCGGCACCGTGCCCGGCCAGACGGAGCAGTCCACCCCCGCCGTGGCCGCGGCAGGATCGAAGGCTCCATAAATATGAAGCACGACCGGGTCGCCCGGCTGCGCCCGGCTCCCTGCCGGGGGGTCCTGCGCCTGCACCCGGAACTGCGCCTCCGGATCGGGGGCGGGATCGCCGGCCGCAAGCGTGGGCGTAAATCCCGCCTGCTCGATCGCTGTGCGCGCCTCGGCCGCCGGCCGGCCGATGACGGCGGGGACCGCTGCCACCGCCGCCGGGCCGTAGACTTCGAGCGTCACCGTGCGGTTTTCCGGGAGCGCGCTCCCGGCCGCGGGCTCCTGCGCCGCAACCGTATATTCCAGTTCGGGCGCGCTCGCAGCCCGTCCCGCCCGGGGGGCGGCATTCAGGCCCGCGCCCTTGAGCAGGGCCTGCGCCTCGGCGAGCGTCCGGCCGGCGAGATCGGGGACGGTGCCGTGGTTCATCAGCTGGCCGGCCAGGTCGGTGCAGAGCCCGGCGCCGGCGCAGGCCGTTGCGATGCGCTCGAGGGCGTTGCCCGCCAGGCCGGCCATGAGGTCGGCCGATTCGGCGTCGCCATAGGCCTGTTCGATTTCCGCCCGGCGCGCTTCCAGCTGCCGCCGCGCCTCGGCGAGCCGCTGCCGGGCGGCCTGCAGCGCTGCGGCTGCGGCCCGGAATTCCGCCTGCGCCTCCGCGAGCGCCGCGGCCATTTTCTGCTGGGCCGCGTGCGCTTGCGCGGCCACCTTTTTGATCCCGTCCCGCGCCGCTTCGATCTGGGCCGACAGGCCCGCGGTCTCCTCCCCTTTCGGGAGCCGCCCGGCGGCGGCCACGGCGTCGGCCGCCGCCTCTTCCGCTTCCGGCACGATGCCGTCCAGTTCCGCGAGGAGGGGGGCGGTTTCCGCCCCTTCCGACTGCCCGGGCGCCTCTTCGGACTTGTCCCCCGCGGCGGTTTCCTCGAGCCTCCGGAGTTCCTCCTCGATCGCTTCGAGGGAGGCCCAGGCCGTTTGCGCCTCCTCCGCCGCTTCCGCGACGGAGCGGCCCTGGGTGCGCGCGCGCCCCTCTTCCGCGTCCAGTTCGGTCGAGCGCGTCCTCATGGCGGCGAGCCGTTCGCTGCGCCGGGCAGGATCGGCCTCACCGCGCGCCGCGGCCAGCCCGCGGCAGATCTCCTCGGCCATCGTCTCGATCCGGGGCACCCCCGCGCCCAGGGCGGTCGCCGCCTGCCGCGCCTCCTCGTGTGCGGCGGCGATGGCCGCGACGAGGGCCGGAATTTCCTCGAGGCGGGGGGAGAGGGCATCCAGGGTGGCGGCGAGATCCTCCGCGCGGGCCTCGAGCTGCCGCGCGCCGGTGGCCTCGAGGTCGGCTGCCGCCGCGGCGCGGCGCCGCGCGAGTTCCGCCGCGATCTCTTCCGCGCGCCGGCGCAGCCCGGCCAGGCGCCCGCTCTGCACGTAATGGCGGATGAAGTCGCCCAGCAGCCGCCGCCGCTCCGCCTCATGGGCGCGGAAGCGCTCCATGGGAAGGTCGCGCGCGCCGATCCCTTCGAGCTCCTCGGTGCCGGCCGCCCGGTCGAGGGCGTCGCCGGCGGCGGCGCGCACCCGCTCGTCATTGCCGAAGGCGGCATCGAGCGCCAGCTCGCGCAGGAGCCTGGGATCGAGATTGGTCACGTCCCCCTGGAGGCGGGCCGTGGCGAGCTCCACCTTCCGCCAGAGCTCCCGGAACACCTCATGATAGGTCATGCCGTGCAAGGTCCGCTGGTCGACCGATGCGTCCGCGCTTTCGAGCCCGCCCCCCGCCAGGAGCGCCTTGATCTGCAGCAGTTCGTCATGGGTGACCGTCCGGATCGCCTCGGGGAGCGAGCGCTGGGCGGCGTAGGCTCCCTCGTCCGCATCGGCGCGGCAGGCGAGGAGGAAGGGGGTCGACAGCAGCCGCAGGCCGTGATCCTCGGCCGGGTACCCCTCGCCGGTGAAGCGCTCCTCCGCGTCGGTCCGGGCCGCGAGCACCGTGTCGTAGACGTCGAGGTAACGGGCGGCGATGCGGGCCCCTTTTTCGTACGCGTCCTCGAGATCGGGGAGCTCGAGCCCCTCGCGCCGCTCCCGCTCATTCCGGTCGCGCCACCAGCGGAGGGCCCGCAGCACCTCGGACGAACCGATTTCCTGCTCGAGCGCCTCCCGCACATGCTCCCGCACCTTCAGCCGCTCCGTGACCGCGTCCAGCTCCAGGAGCAGTTCGGTCAGGCGCGCGAACCCGGCCCCCCGGTTGGCCCGCCGCCCCTCGAGCTGCCGGATGAGTTTCTTGAGCCAGGCCACCTTGACCATTTCCCAGCGCAGGGTCCACCGCTGGTGCACATCGTCCTGCAGCTTCCAGCCGGCCAGCGGGTTTTTGCGCCACTCCTCGTAGAGCAGCAGCACGTTGTCGGCGCGGGCGAGGTTTTCCCGCAGCATGTCGTCCTCCCCCGTCCAGCCCAGGAAGGGGTCCGCGCCGGCATGTTCGTAAGGGAAGCGCCGCTCCTTATAAGGCACGCGCAGCGCCGCCCGCATTTCCGCGATCTGCCCCTCCTTTTCGCGGATGTAGTCGTCCAGGACGATGCGCTTTTCCCTGTGGCTCACCGAGACCAGCTTCCAGTCCTCGATCCGGGCGGCTTGCCCGGCCTGGTGCGACCCGGCGAGCTCCCAGGTCGCGCCGGCGTAAAGCTCGTCGGCGAACGCCTCGAGCCGCGCGGACCAGTAAAAATGAAGCGCCCGCCGGCCGAGCGCTTCGCCGAAACCGAATACGGTCTGGGCCATGGCCGCCGGCGGCAGGACGGTGGAGAAGAGGTCGAGCGCGGCCAGGGTCATGTTCCCCGCGAGCACATGGCCGGCCGTGGAGGCGAGCGGCACCCGGTTTTCGATGAATTTACCCGCCAGGTCCTGCAGCCCCTCCGCGAGGGTGGGCTTGTCGAACGCGTCCCAGTACTGCGGCAGCTCGTCGGCCAGCTTGATGACCTGCAGCCCCTTCAGCATGGCGCTCCCGACGGAAGAATCGCCGACCGATTTGCCGAACAGCCGGTTCGCCTCCTGGATGCGCCGGGCGAGGAAGTTGTCGAACAGGCGGCTGTTGAGTTTCGTCTCGAAGCTGCGGTGCCCGGCCTCCATCTCCGACAGGTAGCGCCCGACATCGGCGGGGAGTTCGATGCCGAAAAACGCGCGCGCGCGCGCCGCGTAGCCGAGCTGGCGCGCCGCGAACAGCTCCGCGCGCCAGTCGACCTCCCCCCGCAGCGGTCCCAGCAGGGTGTTGTCGAAAGTGTCGAGGAGGGTGTTGACGGCGTCGACCGCCTCGAGCCCCTGCTGGAGGGGGGAGCGGTGGGTGAGGGCGGCGGCCGCGAGCTCCCGGCCGCTCTCGCTCCCGCTCTTGAGCATCTCCTCGACGAACTTGCGCTGCCGGCGCAGGTGCTCCGGGAGCACCTTTTCCCAGTGGTCTTTTAAAAAGGTCTGGTTGGTGGTGCGAAGATCCTCGACCAGCCGGACGACCTCCGGGTCCATCTGCCTGAGCCCCTCGGCCGGGTGTTCGAGCACCAGCTTTTCCATCTCCATGTCGTTGCGCAGCCGGGCGAAATCCCGGGCCACCTCGCGCGGATCCTCCATCCCCGCTTCGAGCAGCCGGATGCGCCCGCGCAGAGTCTTGATCTCGTCGCCCAGGGCCGCCTTGCCCGCCGTCATCAGGTCGGTGAAGCAGCCGCGGCTGAACTGCTCGATGAAGCGGCGGTTGGCCTCGATGGTCAGGGGGCTCTTCCCCTCGACGCTGCGCCCCAGCCGGACGTCCACCGGAAGCTCGCCGAAATGATTTTTTACGATTTCGGTGGCCCGGACATAATCCCCCGCCTGCTTCGCTTCGAGCAGCTCTCTGGAGAGCCGGACGGTCCCTTCGTCCAGCGGGTGCCCCGCGGCGGCGGCTTCGGCGCTCGCCCGCTCCACGAATTTGGCCACCTTCATGAACGTGTCCAGGTCTTCGAACTGCATGTGGCGCAGCACATCACGCTCGAGGTGGCGCGCCATGTCCAGGATGAGGGCCGGCCCCGACTCCGGGAGCTTGAAGGCGCCGGTCTCGTCGATTTCGATCCCGGCCAGCCCCCCCTGGAATCCCACCTCGGCAAGGGCCAGGCGCCCGTCCACCGTCTCCCCGACCCGCCCGGTTGCCAAGTCCACCCGCCGGACGTTTCCCGCCTTTCCCGAAAGGATGAAGTCCACCGCCTTGATCCGCCCCGGTTCCCCGGGATAGACCTCCGGTCCCGACATACCCAGCACGGTCGCCACGATATCCACGTCGGTCCCCTTGAGGCCGCCGGTCGCCTCCCGGATCCCGTCGTCCCAGATCTCCAGAAAGCGCCGGAATATTCCGGGGTGGGAGGTGATGAGATTGACGTCGATGTCGCCGGCGAAGGCCTCGGCCCCGGGTCCCGAGGGGCGGCTGCCGATGTCGCAGAGGAAAGCGGAATAGCGGCCCGCGTCGGCGCGCAGTTCCCGGGCCAGGGTTTGCATGGCGCGTTCGCCGTTCCGGGTGGAGAGCTGGCGGCGCCAGTCGAGGATCCTGTCCTCCACGGCCGACCCGGGGCCGCCCCCCGGCGTGGAGAGATCGGGGGTGTAGATCTCCCCCAGGAAGTGACTCGCCTCCCGGGTCCCGAGGGTTTCGATGAGGCGCGTCTTGGTGTCGACCAGCGCCTCGCGCAGCTGCATCCCCCCGAGATCCACCCGGGCCATCTCGCGGTAGAACTCCTGCGGGGTGAGCTCGCCCGTCAGCACGCGGCGCCAGCCGATGGCGATGGCCGCGCGGGGGTCGGCGATTTTATCGAGCGGGGTCGGGCCCGCCGACCATTTCGCCCGCACGAGGAGATTCCACGTCTCCTCGGTGATCCCCGCCTCAGGATTCTGGGCGAAGGCGGGGGCCGAAAGCAGCAGGATGGCCCACCAAAGCACCTTCGGGAACCTCATCGCCCCCCTCCGCGCATGACATGTCCGGATAGGAACCTACCATAGCACAAAACGGGGACGGACCAGGATATATACTACATCCTTAAGGATTTGTTCTGGTCCGTCCCCGGTAAGTGACGATTCCGGTCGGGAGCGGGCGCAAAAAAAAGGGCGCGCCCCCGGGACGCGCCCCTTTCCTCCTGACTGGTCAGTCTAGAAGTTGAAGACCACCCCGAAGGAGAGCTTGAGGTTGTTGAGGCGGCTGGAGGCGCCGGTGGAGCGGATCCGGGTGGTGTCGGTCGACCACACCTCGCCGTCGTCGTAATCGACGGTGGTGGCGGTGAGGTCGGTCTTGATCCGGTTGTAGGTGGGGGCGTACTCGGCCTGGATCAGGCGGATGCTCACGTTTTTGCCCGCCTTGAGGTCGATGCCGCCGCCGAAAGCCATCGCGAGGTTGGTGTCCCCCTTGAGGCTCCCCGTGATCGTCGTGACATCCTCGTCGGAGTAGACGCCGTCGCCGTACTGGTCGAGGTAGGAATCGACGTAGCGCACATGGACGTCATCGGCCGTCATCTTCGAGACGCCGAAGAGGGCGTGGGCGAAGGGGCGGACGACCGAGTCGTTGTTCCAGCTGAACTGCGGTCCGAACAGGACGTTGTAGCGCCGGTAATCGGCCTTGCCGGCGATGGCGACGGTATTGCTGTAGGTTTCGTCGTAATACTCGTTCTCGTAGTCGCCCGTCATCGCGGTGTCGATGTCGAGGGTGCCGTAGTGGCCGCTGAAGTTGGCCTTGATCCCCACCCAGCTGTTGAGGTTGCGGGTCAGGGCGAAGTCGAAGCCGTTGGTGATCACCGCCTCGTTCATGCTCGAGCCGTACGCCTCGGGACTATCCATGCCCATAAGCCGCGGCGACATCCCGTCGAGCGCGAGGTTGTTTGTGTTGAGAAGATCCCCCTTCATCAGCGAGTAGCCGCCGAAGACCTCCCAATCGGGGGCGTCCTGGGCCGCCGCCGTCGCGCCGAGCGCCAGCATCATCAACATGACCGGTATCATTTTTCTCATTTGTAAACCCTTTCCTTTAAAACCCGGGCGGCCGCCCGCAGGCGGGCAGGCCTCTCCCGGCCCATCCGTTCGTGAATTTGCGCTGCTCCCGGGAAATCTGTTCTCCCTGTGGGACAGGGCCCGGAAGCTCTGGGACCATATCGGCCGGGAGAGG
>JAFGSS010000044.1 GCA_016934555.1 Acidobacteriota bacterium
CATCGGGACCTACACCCCGCCCTTCTCTTCCCGGTACGCCTGTTTGCCCGCTTCGATGGCGGCCGACAGCTGGTCCTTCTGGTGCTGCAGCAGTTCCTTGCCGCGCCCGACGACCTCGTTGGCCTTGCCCGTGACGGCCCGCGACCGCGTCGAGACCACGTCGGCCCCCTCGCGCGCCTTGGTCGCGATCAGCCTGCGGGTTTCCACTCCGCTCCGGGGAGCCAGCAGCAGGGCGGTCGCCGCCCCGATCATGGCACCCAGCATCAGAAACAACGCCTTTTCACCCGCACTCGATTGTTCGCTCATGGAGTCTCCTTGGATCTTTTGGTTGTTTGATAACACCCCGGGGGGCAAATGTCAATTCGCAAAACCCCGCCCCGCCCGCCCGGAAGGGTTGGAAAACGGGGCCGCCGGTGGTTAAATGGGCCGATCACGGGAGGGAGGGCGCATGGACAGGGACAGGCCGGAAGCGCAGCGACGGCTCGACAGAATTCTCCGGGGGCTGGACGCCGCCTACCCCGGGGCGGGGTGCACGCTCCGGCACGGGAGCGCTCTCGAGCTGCTCGTGGCCACCATCCTTTCGGCCCAGTGCACCGACGAGCGCGTCAACCGGGTCACGGAGGAGCTGTTCCGCAAATACCGCCGGCCCGAAGATTACGTCCGCGTACCCGCGGAGGAACTGGAGGCCGACATCCGCTCCACCGGCTTTTACCGCAACAAGGCCCGGAATCTCCGGGGCGCCTGCCGGACGATGCTCGAGTCGTTCGGCGGCGCGGTGCCCGACACCATGGAGCAGCTGCTCCAGTTGCCGGGGGTGGCGCGCAAGACGGCGAACGTGGTGCTCGGGGTCGCCTTCGGCAAGGCCGAGGGGGTCGTGGTCGACACCCATGTCTCGCGCGTGGCGCGCCGGCTCGGTCTCTCCGGGGCGCCGTCGGCCGAGGGGATCGAGCGCGACCTCATGGCCGCGCTCCCGCGCGAGCGGTGGATCTCCTTCTCCCACCAGGTGATCGTGCACGGCCGGGAGCTCTGCCGCGCCCGGCGCCCCCTCTGCGGGCGGTGCCCTCTCGAGCCCGACTGCCGGAGCGAGGAAAAGACGATCTAGCCGACCAGGACGATGTGCAGGTCCCCCACGTTGGTGCGGGTGGGCCCGGTGAGAACGAGGTCGTCGAGGCGGCGGAAAAAGGCGTGGGAATCGTTGTCCCGGAGGGCGGCGGCGAGGAAATCCCCGCCGAGGCGCCGGGAGCGGGCCAGGGTATCGTTGTCGGCGACGGCGCCCGCGGCGTCGGTGGGCCCGTCGGTGCCGTCCGTGCCGACGCTGGCGACCAGGGCGGGCACCGGCATCCGCGCGAGGGCAGCGACCGAGCGGAGGACGAACTCCTGGTTGCGCCCCCCCTTCCCGCCGCCGGTGACGCGCACGGTGGTCTCCCCGCCGCTGAGGATGCAACCGGGCCGGCCGAGCGGCCGGCGCTCGCGCGCGATCTCCTCCGCGATGCTCATGTGAAAGCGCGCGGCCTCCCCCGTGTCCCCCTCGAGGCGGCTCGTGATCACGGCGGTGCGGTACCCCAGCCCGCGCGCCCGGCGTGCCGCGGCGGCGCAGGCGGCGCCGTTTCGCCCCACGAGGACCCAGCGGCAGCGCGCGAAGACGGGGTCCCCCGGCTTGGGGGTCTCGGCGACGGCGCCCGCGGCCCCCCGCTCGAGGCGGCGCACGACCGGGGGAGGCACCTTTCCCATGAGCCGGTAGCGGCGCAGGATCCCGACACAGTCGCCGAAGGTGGTGGGGTCGGGGGAAAGGGGGCCGGAAGCGATGGTGCCCGGATCGTCCCCCACCACGTCGGAAAGGGCGAGGGTGACCACCCGCGCCGGCTGGAGCATCCGCGCCAGCCGCCCCCCCTTGATTTCCGACAGGTGCTTGCGCAGGGCGTTCAGCTCGTGGATGTCGGCCCCGGCGTTCATGAGGAGGCGTGTGCACTCGAGCTTGTCCCGGAGCGTGATCCCCCCGGCGGGAGAGGCCAGAAGGGCCGAGGCGCCCCCGGAGAGGAGGCAGAAGACCAGGTCCTCCGCCCCCACCCGCTCCCGGGCGCAGGCCGCCATGCGGGCGGCCGCCCGCCGGGAGGCGGCGTCGGGAAGCGGGTGGCCCGCCTCCAGGATCTCGAGCCGCCCGAGCGGGAGGGCGTGCCCGTAGGGGGTCACCACCAGCCCCCCGGCGATCCGCCCGCCGAGGATCCGCTCCACCGCCCGCGCCATGGGGGCCGCCCCCTTGCCGGCCCCGAGGATCCAGATCCCGCCGAAGGCGCGGAGGTCGAGGCGCTCGCGGCCGATCCGGAGCGCCTCCCCCCGGAGCCGGACGGTGTCCCGCACGAATGTTTCGGGGTCGACGGCCAGGAGCGCCGCCCGCCAGATCCGGGCGGCGTCCCGGCGCAGGGCGGCCGCCGTCTTCATGGCAGGAGGGCCCCGGCGACGATGTTGGCGATCGCGCCGCGGAGATGGTTGATGTTCTTGCCGCCGGACGGGTGCACCCGGTTGGTCAGGATTCCGATGAAGAGCCCCTCGTCGGGCCAGACCCAGAGCGAGGTCCCGGTGAACCCGGTGTGGCCGTACCCCCCGCCGAGCAACTCCCCGCGCGGTGAGGCGTAATCGGAATCGATGTCCCAGCCGAACCCCCGCACCGGGAGGGCGCCCGCGGGGGACTGCGGCCGGGTCATGGCCTCGACCGCCGCCGGGGAGAGGAGCCTCCCCCCCTCGTGGGCGCCGCCGAGCAGCATCTGCGCGTAGACAGCCAGGTCGCGCGCGCTCGAAAAGAGTCCCGCGTGCCCGGCGACCCCCCCCATGCGCCAGGCGGTGGGGTCGTGGACCTCCCCCCGCACCATCGCGTCGAGCCCTTCGGCCCGCCCCCCCAGGTAGCGCAGGGTGTTGCGGCGCGGTTCCGTCGGCGCGATCCGGCCGCGCAGCGATGCCGGGGGAAGGAAACCGGTGTCCTTCATCCCCAGGGGGGCGTAGATCCGCTCCCGGGCGAACAGCTCCAGGCCCCGGCCCGAAACGGCGCGCACCAGTTCCCCCAGGGCGATGAAATTGAGGTCGCTGTATACGAACTTCGTTCCCGGTTCGGCCTCCGTCTTCTCCCCCCACAGCTCCCTCAGGGCGGCCTCGGTCCCGGACCACTCCCGGGACAGGTCGAAATCGGGCCGCAGCCCCGAGTAGTGGGTCAGAAGCTGCCGTACCGTGATCTTATCCTTCCCCCCCCCGGTGAACCGGGGCAGGTAGCGCGACACCGGGTCGTCCAGCCGCACCTTCCCCTCCTCGGCGAGGATCATGACGGCGGGGGTGGTGGCCATGACCTTCGTCAGGGAGGAGACGTCGAAGACCGTGTCGGCCGTCATCGGTTCCGGCGCGGGCACGAGCGCCCGGCTGCCGAAGGCGCGGCGGTAGGCGACCTCCCCGTGCCGTCCCACGATCACCACCGCCCCGGGGATTTCCCCGGCCCTGATCGAGTCCCCGACCGCGTCCCCTATCCGTTCGAGGCGCGCCGGGTCGAGGCCCGCCCCCGTCCCGGCCGGCAGCGCGGCCGCGACGAGGAAGCACCAGAGCCCCAGGGCTGCGCTCCATTTCGTCGGCATCACGAGTCCCTCCTCCCGATTTCCCGGTACAGGTCCAGGTACCGGCGGGCCGACCGTTCCCACGACCAGTCCTGCCGCATGCAGCGGACCACCAGGCGCCGCCATCCGTCCGGGTCGGCATGGGCGCCGAGCGCGCGCCGGACGGCGTCGAGCATGGCGGGCGCGCTGTAGTCCTCGAACAGGAACCCGGTGCCGCGCTCCCCGTCCCAGGGGGTGACCGTGTCGGCCAGCCCCCCGGTGCGGCGCACCACCGGGACCGTCCCGTAGCGGAGGCTGTAGAGCTGGTTCAGGCCGCACGGCTCGTAGCGGGAGGGCATCAGGAAAATGTCGCACCCGGCCTCGATCCGGTGCGCCAGCGCGTTGTCGAACGCGAGCCGCACCCCCACCCGGCCGGGGTGGCGGGCGGCGATCGCTTCGAGCAGGTCGTGATACTTCCGCTGACCGGTCCCCAGGACCACCAGCTGCAGGTCGAGCGCGAGCAGCCGGTCGGCCGCCTCGGCGACCAGGTCGAGCCCCTTCTGGTCCGCTAGGCGGGAGACGATGCCCACGAGCGGCACGGGCCGGTCCTCGAGCCGGAAATACCCGCGCAGGTCGCGGCGGCACGCCTCCTTCCCGGCGAGGTCCCGGACCGAATAGGGGGCGGCGATATGGGGGTCGGTCTCCGGGTTCCATTCCTCGTAGTCGATGCCGTTGACGATCCCGCTGAGGGCGGCGGCGCGGCCCGCGAGCACCCCTTCCAGCCCGCATCCCGCCTCGGGGCCTCCCTGGATCTCCACGGCGTAGGTCGGGCTGACGGTGTTGACCCGGTCCGCCAGTTCGATCCCCGCCTTCATGCAGTTGAGCCGCCCCCAGAACTCGAAGGGGGACCCGGGATGGAAATGCCCGGCGGCGATCCCGGCCTGGCCGAGGGTCTCCGGGGGGCAGATCCCCTGGTGGGCGAGGTTGTGGATCGTCAGCAGCGTCCCGGTCCGGGCGAAATCGCCGGCGGGGCCGGGGGCGTAGCGCGGGTCGACGAGGGCGGGCACGAGGGCGGCGTGCGCGTCGTGGCAGTGGAGGATGTCGAAGGGGACCCCGAGCGCCCGGACCAGTTCGACCGCCGCCCTCATGAAGAAGACGAAGCGCTCCGGGTTGTCCGGGTAGCCCTCGCCGGTCGCCGGGTCGTCGTACACCCCCTCCCGGTCGAAATACTTCCGCGAGGCGATCGCGTAGACCCTGACCGCGCTCCCCCGCATGCGGGCCTCGGTGATATCCGCCCGTTCGACCCGCCCCCCCATGGGGACGTCCAGCTGCGGCACCCGCCCCGCCACGGTCCCTTCCCAGGAGCCGGCAGCGTGGCGCGGGACGATGACCGAGACCGCCGCCCCCAGCCGCTCGAGCGCCTTCGGCAGGGCGCCCGCGACATCCCCGAGGCCGCCGACCTTGGCATAGGGCGCCGCCTCGGCCGCAATCATCGCAATACGCATGCGCCTCCCGCCCCCCATGACCTCCTACTCCGAATCCCCCCCCGCCGGCGCGCGGCCGGGAAGGTAGTACTTCCGGGTGTATTCCTGCACCATCCGCCAGGTGGTGTAGCGGGGGAGGAGCGTGGCCATGGAGCGCCGGATCCTCCCGATCCAGTCCCGGGGGATCCCCCGCTCGTCCCGGTCGTAAAACGAGGACACGACCTCCTCGCCGAGGACCCGCAGCAGCCCGGCGTTGTCCTGCCGGTCCTGCTCCATGACCGAGTCGGGATGGTCGTCCTCCCCGATCGCAAAACCGTTGGTGCCGTCGTACCCCTCGCGCCACCAGCCGTCGAGGATGCTCAGGTTCAACCCGCCGTTGGCGACGATCTTCTGCCCGCTCGTGCCCGAGGCCTCCAGCGGCCGGCGCGGGGTGTTCATCCACACGTCGCACCCCGACGTCATCTGGCGCGCGATATGCACGTCGTAATTTTCGATGAAGACGATCCGCCCCTTCAGCTCGCTGTACTTGGCGAGGTGGATGATCTTCTGGATGCGGCGCTTCCCCTCGTCGTCGGCCGGGTGGGCCTTGCCCGAAAAGATGAACTGGATCGGCCTCCGGGGGTCGGTCGCGAGCTTGACGATCGTGTCGTAATCCTCGAAGACCAGGGGTGCGCGCTTGTAGACGGCGAAGCGGCGGGCGAACCCGATCGTGAGGACGTCGGGGTCGAGCAGGCGCTCGTAGAAGCCGCTTTCGCTGGCACGCAGCCGCTCGAACAGCGAGCGGCGGCGGACGAACTCGACCAGCGCCCGGCGCAGCCGGTAGCGCAGCGCCCAGATCTCCTCGTCCGAGATGAATTCGGGGTCGAGCACCCGCTGCCAGAATTCGGGGGAATGGACGTCCCGGTGCCAGCCGTCCCCCAGCTTGTGGCGCCAGAAGCTGCGCACCGTCCCCTTCATCCACCCCACGAGATGGATCCCGTTGGTGATGTGCCCGATCGGCACCTCCTCCTCCGTCCCTTCGGGGTAGAGCCGGTGCCACATGCGGCGGCTGACCCGGCCGTGCAGCTCGCTCACCGCGTTGGCCGCGCGCGAGGTTTTGAGCGCCAGCACGGTCATGCAGAAGGGCTCCCCGTCGTCGGACGGGTCGACCCGCCCGAGTCCCATGAACTGCCCGAAGTCGGGAAGGACCTGCGGCTGGATCTGCCCGAGCGCGTATTTGACCAGGCCGGTCCCGAAAAAGTCGTGCCCGGCCTCGACCGGGGTATGGGTCGTGAAGACGCACCGCCCCTTCGTCCGCTCGAGCGCCTCCCCGAACGGCCGCCCCGCGGCCACCTCCTCCCGGATGAGTTCCAGCGCGAGAAAGGCCGCATGCCCCTCGTTCATGTGATAGATCGAAGGGGTGATCCCGAGGGCCCGCAGCAGCCGGACCCCCCCGATGCCGAGCAGGACCTCCTGCATGATGCGGGTGGAACTGTCCCCGCCGTAGACGTGCAGGGTCAATTCGCGGAAGAGGGGCTCGTTCTCCGGGCGGTTGGTGTCGAGCAGGTAGACGGGGCAGCGCCCGACGTTGACACGCCAGGCGTGAAAGCGGACCCGGCCCAGGCCGATCTCCACCTCCCCCACCACCCGGTTCCCCTCCCCGTCCACGACCGGATCGAGCGGCAGCGTCGCGGGGTTGAGGGGGACGAAATACTCCGTCTGCCAGTTTTCGCGGTTGATCGCCTGGTGGAAATACCCTTCGCGGTAGAAGAGGCTGACCCCCACCAGGCCCAGCCCCAGGTCGCTGGCCGAACGGGCGTGGTCCCCCGCGAGAATCCCCAGCCCCCCGGCCGCGATCGGGAGCGTCTCGTGGAAGCCGTACTCGGCGCTGAAATAGGCCACCGGCCGCTCGAGCAGCTCCGGGGCATGGTGCGAGCCCCAGGTCTCCCGGCGGTTCATGTAGGCGTCGAAATCGTTCAGGACCCGCCGGACGCGCCCGGCGAAGAAGGGGTCCTCCAGGCGCACGAAAAGCTCGTACTCGGAAATGTCCTCGAGCACCGCGACCGCGTTGTGGTACAGATCCTGCCAGCCCCGGGGGGAAAGCTCCCGGAAGATCTCGAGCGCCTCCTGGTTCCAGGTCCAGTAGAGGTTGCGCGCCAGGCGCCGGAGCCTTTCGAGCAGGTTGCGCGTTTCCCCCACCTGCAAAAACGGATGAATGGTATTCAGTGTGCCCTTCCTTCGCGTCGGAGAATGTCACCCGCAGCGCCGCTGTTTCCCTTCATCGGCGGGGGGACGGAGAGAGTCTACATTTTGTGCGCGCGGACGGCAATGGGGGGGGAGGAAAAACGCCTGCGGGGGGATGGAAAAACCCGCGGCCGGGCCCTGGTCGGCCGGCCGCGGGCGTATCCCTAGTTCGTGCTGATGAAATCGGCGAATTCGCGCAGCTTGTTGGAACGGTAGGGGCTGCGGAGCTTGAGCAGGGCCTTCTCCTCGATTTGCCGGATCCGCTCGCGCGTCACCTGGAAAATCTCGCCCACCTCCTGCAGGGTGTATTCCTTCCCGTTGTCGTTCAGGCCGTAGCGCATGCGCACGATCTCCTGCTCCCTGGGGGAGAGGGATTCGAGCGCCGAATCGGTCACTTCGCGCAGGTTGTGCTTCATGACGTCTTCATCGGGCGACACCGCGTTCTTGTCCTCGATGAACTTGTTGAGCACGGCGTCCTTGTTGTCGGCGATGCTGGCTTCCAGGCTGATCGGCTCCTGGGCCGCCTTCAGGATCTGCGTCACCTTCGCGACCGGGGTCTTCAGCTCCTTGGCCAGCTCGTGAACGGAGGGTTCCCTCCCCATCCGCTTGGTCAGCTCGTTGGCGACCTTGAGGACCCGGTTCATCGCCTCCACCATGTGCACCGGGATGCGGATCGTCCGCCCCTGATCCGCGATGGCGCGCGTGATGCTCTGGCGGATCCACCAGGTGGCGTAGGTCGAGAACTTGTGTCCCAGGCGGTAGTTGAACTTGTCGACCGCCTTCATGAGCCCGATGTTCCCCTCCTGGACCAGGTCGAGCAGATCCAGCCCGGGGTAGGAATAGTTCTTGGCGATGCTCAGCACCAGGCGGAGGTTGGAGCGGACGAACTGGTCCTTGGCGTGCAGCATCTCCGTCTTGTTCTCGCTGATCAGGGCCACGATCTTGCGCAGCTCTTCGAGATTGGTCAGGTACTGCCCCTCGAGCTGCCGGATCGACGCCCGCGCCTCCCGGACCTCCTTGGGGCTCGGGCGCTGGCGCCGGGAGCGGGGCTGGATCTTCCCCTGGGCCGCTTCCATCCGGTGCAGCACCTCTTCCACGCCGTCGATCAGCGTGGCGATCTGGTTTTCGGTGAAATCGATCCGCTGCAGGGAATTGAAGATCGCTTCCCGGTTGCTCTCGATCTTCTCCAGGTCCTTTTTGGACTTTGCGCTCCGGCTCTTTGACTTCTGCAGACTCTCCCGGGCCACCCGGTATTTCGCCTCGAGCTTCTCCAGGCGGGAGAGGATCCGGCGGATCTGCCGCATCCGCAGCCGCGTGCGTTCCTCGGCCGTGACCTCGCTTTCCCCCTCCTTCTTCTCGTCCCCCGCGTCCTGCGCCTGGGCCTGGGACGCCGGGGCGCCGGCGGGCTGCAGCTCCTCGGCGAGCTGCATGATCTTGTAGGTGTTGATCGGGGTCAGCGAGAGGAGGCGCAGGGTATTGAGCTTGGCCGATTCGATCTTCTTGGCGAGGTAGACTTCCTGTTCGCGCGTCAGCAGGGGGATTTTGCTCATGCTCCGGTAATAGATGTACAGGGGGTCGGCCGAGGCCGCAGACTCCTCCCCCTGCCTGCCTTCGGTGGGCACGCGGTCCAGCCGGACCCTGTCGACGTAATTCTCCCGCGTCAGGCGCGGGAACGCCTCGGAGACGTCCAGCCCCTCGTCGTCCAGTTCGATGCCATCGTACTCGGTTTCTTCCAAATGGCCGTTCTGTTCAAGTTCGATCATAGGGTTACAATCCTCGCCAGGATAATCCTTCAGTAAACCACCTTTGACAGCTTTCCCGCAAAAAACCTCGGGGGGGGTGGTTTTTCTTTGGTGCCCCGACTTTTCGACGCCCGGGAGCACTTACATCAATAGATAATGGATACCTTGATTTTGTTTCATCGGGCGGGATGATTTTCTTGTAAAAGCCATAGGTTGCACCTCGTCTGCTTTACCGGAACCCGTTGCAACGCCCGATGATGATACGGAAGAGCATCAATTTGGTTCCGGCCTTTTTATAACACCGCACCCCGGTTTTCGCAACCTAATTCTGGCCCCCCCGGCGATTTTCTCCTGATTTTGCAGAGAATTAGCCCCGGAGGGGGCGTTCCCCGGAGTGGCCGATTGACTCCGCGCGGGCTTTTCATTATGATTTAAAACCTTGGCAATTCTGCCTTTGCGCGGAGGTTTGCCCTGGCAGCCCGCATCGGGCGGAGCCGTTACCCCCGGGAGGAATGAGCGTGATAGAAGTCGAACATGTGAGCAAAGTCTATGGCGGACGCAAGGCGGTGGACGACATCTCCTTCAGCGTGAAGAAGGGGGAGATCCTGGGCTTCCTCGGCCCCAACGGGGCGGGAAAGACCACCACCATGCGGATCCTCACCTGCTACATGCCGGCAACGGATGGGACCGCCCGGATTGCCGGGTACGATGTCTTCGACCAGAGTCTCGAGGTCCGCCGCCGCATCGGATATCTCCCTGAGAACCCTCCGCTTTACCCGGAAATGACGGTGGACTCCTACCTCAATTTCGCGGCCAGGATCAAGGGGGTCCGCTCCGGCGCCCGGAAGGCCCAGGTGGGGGACGCGGTCGAAAAATGCAGCCTGGGCGACGTCCGCCACCGCATCATCGGCCGGCTTTCCAAAGGGTACAAGCAGCGGGTGGGGCTGGCCCAGGCCCTCGTCGGCAACCCCGAGGTCCTGATCCTGGACGAACCCACCATCGGGCTCGACCCCAGGCAGATCCACGAAGTCCGCTCCCTGATCAAGGGCCTCGCCGAGGCCCACACGGTGATCCTCTCCACCCACATCCTCCCCGAGGTCGGCATGACGTGCAGCCGCGTCGTCATCATCAACAAGGGGAAGGTGGTCGCCCAGGACACCCCCGAGGGGCTGGCGCACCAGATGAAGGGGGCGGAAAGGATCAGCCTCACGGTCGAAGGACCCGCCGACGCCGTCCGGGAAAAGATCCTCGCCGTCGACGGGGTGCTCGCCCTGCAGGCCGAGGTCAGGGACCAGGTTTCGACCTGCAGCGTGGAGTGCCGCCTCGGCAGCGACCTGCGCCGCGTCCTGGCCCGGCAGATCGTCGACGCCGGGTGGGGGCTCCTCGAGCTCAGGGCCGTGTCGCTGAGCCTCGAGGACGTCTTCATCAACCTGACCACCCAGGAGTAAGTTTCCCCGGTTCATCCAAGAGGCCCGAAATGCAAAATATCCTGGCAATATGGCAACGCGAGATGAAGAGTTACTTCGTCTCCCCGATCGCGTACGTGGTGCTGACCGTCTTTCTCTTCCTGTTCGGCCTGTTCTTCTTCGGCAACCTCACGGAAGTGGTGCAGTACACCACCATGATGCAGGCCCAGTTCGGCCAGGGCGGACAGCCGTTCGACGTACCCGCGTACGTGACCCAGCAGCTGATGCGGACCACGAGCGTCATCCTCCTCTTCCTGATCCCCATGCTGACCATGGGGCTCTTCTCCGAGGAGAAGAAGCGCGGAACGATCGAACTGCTCCTCACCACCCCGGTCGGCAACTTCCAGGCCCTGATGGGCAAATACCTGGCGAGCCTCACCTTCCTGGCGATCCTGCTGGCCGCCGGCGCCCTCACCCTCTCCCCCCTCTTCATCTATGGACGGCCCGACTGGAAGCCGATCCTGGCCGCCTTCCTGGGGATGCTGCTCTACGGCGCCGCCCTGCTCGCCCTCGGCCTGTTCGTGTCCACCCTGACCGAAAGCCAGATCGTGGCGGTGGTGATCACCTTCGGCCTCGGCCTGCTCCTGTGGCTGGTGAGCGTGTTCGCCTCCTCGGCGACCGGGGCCGCCCGCGACGTCATCAACTACCTTTCGGTGATCAGCCACCTCGACGACTTCATCAAGGGCGTCATCGACACCTCCCACATCATCTATTACGTGACCTTCGCGTTCGTGGGTCTGTTCCTGGCTTATCGTTCACTGGAGTCCATGCGGTGGAAAGGCTAATGAAAAAATATCTGCAGAAGCTTGACACATTGGGCCTCGTGCTGCTGGTCGCGGCCGTCATCTGGTATTCGGTCACCGACACCTGGGGGAAGGGGAACCTGGGGCTCGCCATCGCCGGCGCGGCGCTGTTTGTCGTCGGCATCGGCGCCAACTACAGGCAGATCATGGCCTCCCTGGGAAAACGCTCGACCAAATACGCCACCAACTACGTCGTTTCCCTCCTGCTGGTGATCGCCATCGTCGCCGGGCTGAACTTCATCGGCCAGCGGCACGTCAAACGCTTCGACACCACCGGGAACCGGCAGTTCAGCCTGGCCCCCCAGACCCTGCAGGTCCTGGAGAAGCTCGAGGGGGACGTCGACATCAAGGCCTTTTTCCCCGGGGGGGACTACGCCCCGCTGCGGGACCTGCTGGTGCAGTACCGGACCGCCAGCCGGCGCGTCCGCTATGAATTCATCGACCCGGACCGGCAGCCCGACGTCGCCAGAAAGTACGACGTCAGCGTTTACGGCACCTTTCAGAATCCCCTGACCGGGACGCAGCTCAAATACGGGACCGTCGTCCTGGCCTACGGCGACCGCCGGGAGAAGATCGAGAAGCGCTCCGAGGAGGTCCAGGAGCAGGACCTGACCAACGCCATCATCAAGGTCGGACGGAGCGAGAGCAAGAAAGTCTATTTCGTCCAGGGGCACGGGGAGAAGGACCCCTCCGACACCGAACAGTCGGGCTATTCCCAGGCCCGCAAGGGGCTGGAAGACCAGGGGTACGAGGTGGAAGTCGTGAACCTGGCCGCCGAGGGGACGGTGCCCGAGGATGCCGACGTGCTGGTGATTGCCGGGGCCCGGACCGCCCCCTTCGAGCAGGAGATGGGGTTCGTGGCCGATTTCCTCCAGGCCGGGGGGGGAGTGCTCCTGATGACGGACCCGGTCCCCGCCCCCTCCCACGCCGCCTTCCTCCAGCCGTGGGGCATCCGGGTGGACGACAACGTCGTGCTGGACGTCAGCGGGGCGGGGCGCCTCATGGGGGCGGGCCCCAGTATCCCGCTCGTGCTGGAGTACGACTCCCACCCGATCACCGAGCGCTTCGACGCCATGACCTTCTTCCCCCTCACCCGGTCGGTCCGGCCGGCCGAGGAGAAACCGGAGGGGGTCACGGTGGAAACCCTGTTCCGGAGCAACCCCAACAGCTGGGGGGAGACCGACATGAGCACCCCCGAAGCCAGCTTCGGCCCCGAAGACCTCCAGGGCCCGCTCCCGCTGGCCGTGGCGGCCACGCGCGAAATCCGGGCCGGCACCGAGGACGCCCCCGGGCTGATGGCGCGCCTGGTCGTCGTCGGCACCTCGAATTTCGCCATCGACGCCTATTTCGGCAACCAGGGGAACGGCAACCTCTTCCTCAACATGGTCAGCTGGCTGGCCCAGGACGAGGACCTGATCTCGATCCGCCCCAAACAGGCCGAGGACCGGCGGATTCTCCTCTCCCAGAGCCAGTTGAGCGTCCTGCGCCTCGTCACCATGTTCCTGCTCCCGGGCATCGCCCTCGTCGCGGGGATCCTGGTCTACCTCAACCGCCGGAGGAAATAGGATGCGTTTCAAGGGCACGCTGGTCCTCGTCGTGGTGGCCGCCGCAGTCGGCGCCTGGCTCTATTTCTACGAAGTCCGGGGGAAGGAGGGGCGCGAGCGGGCGAAGGAGGCCGAGGGGCGGCTCTGGCAGCTCGAGGAAACGGAGGTCGCCGCAGTCGCCCTCACTTCCCCCGACGGGCGGATCGAGGCCCGGCGGCAGGAAGAGGAAGGGTGGCGCATCACCCTCCCGCGCGCCCTCGACGCCGACGGGGCGGAACTGGACCGCCTGGTCCGCTCCGCCGCCACCCTCGGCCGCGGGGAGACCGTGGAAGCGGATGCCGCCGACCTCGGCAGGTTCGGGCTCCAGCCCCCCGCGTCGGGGGTCGAACTGACCTCCCGTGACGGGAAGAAATACCGGGTAGACTTCGGGACCAGCAACCCGACCGGCAGCTTCACCTATGCCGTCCGCTCCGGGGAGAGGACGGTGTTCCAGGTCCCGGCCGCCGCCGCCGAGTCCTTCCGGGTGAAGCTCGAGGACCTGCGCGACCGCACCCTCCTCGCCTTCGACCAGGCCGATGCCGTGGAACTCGAACTGGTCACCCCCAAAGGACGGATCGCCCTCGTCAAGGACGGCGAGGACCGCTGGTGGTTCAAGGGGGTGGAGAAGCGGGAGGCCAACGGCCCGGAGGTCCGGGGGATCCTCAACGCCCTGTCACTCGGAAAAATCCGTGAATTCAGCGACCTGGGCGCCGCAGGCTACGCCAATCCCGGCCTGGACCGCCCCTTCATCGACGCCCGCGTCCTCGCCGGGCCCGACCGGGCGCCGAAGCGCCTCGTCGTCGGCACGGAACAGTCAAAGCTCCGGGCGGCGGCCCCGTCGGCGACCCTCCCCGGGGCCGAAGGCGTCTACCTGGCCAGGGACGAATCCCGCCCCGCCCCCTTCTTCGTCGACCGGGAACTGGTCGACAAGCTCCTGAAATCGCCGGAGGAGATCCGGGACAGGGCGCTGGCCTCCTTCCAGCGCTGGGAGGCGGACACGCTCCTCCTCTGGAACAGCAAGGGGACGTTCGAGTTCCACAAATCGGGAGGGGAGTGGTACCTGGGCGGAGAGCGGAAGCGGGCGAAATGGGACGCCGTCAACGGGATCCTGGACGCGCTGGGGAGCCCGGTCCTCCGGTGGATCGACCGCCCGGAGGCTCCGGCCGCCTACGGCCTCGACCGACCCCCCGTCCGCGCCGTCGTCAAAAAGGGGGGGACGGTGCTGGCGGACGTGTCGCTCGGGAGCTCGGCCCCGGACGGACTCCATGCCCGCGCCGCGGGGGATCCCTCGGTCAAGGTGGCCGACCCGGAGGGGCTCGACTGGCTCGACCGGAAGCCGGAGGATTACGTCGAGACGCCCGCGGAGCCCGGAACCGGGGGGGAATAGCGAAGGGGACTTGGAGTTGCTATTTCCTGGGTCGTCGGGTATACTTCCCGTTGCTGCTTTGGCAAAAAGTGGGCGAGTGCCCACTTTTTTTGTTTAGCCCGCCGTCGAAACTGCGGGCAGGGATGAAAAATGGCAGTACGGGGGACGGGACCGGACGAAACCCTGGAGCAAAGGATTCGGGGGCTGGCCGATCAGGTGGCCGCCTCCCTGGGGCTCGAGGTCGTGCTCGCCGAGGTCAAGGGGGAAGGGGCCCGGTCGGTGGTCCGGATCTTCATCGATCAGCCGGCGGGCATCACCCTGGAGGATTGCGAGCGTTTCAGCAAGCGCTTCTCCGTGGCGCTCGACGTGGAGGATTGGATCCCGTCGAAATACACGCTGGAGGTCTCCTCGCCGGGGGTCAACCGCCCCCTGGTCCGGGAAGCGGATTTCGCCCGCTTCCGGGGGGAAAAGGCCCGGGTACGGACGCGGGTCCCATTGGGGGGCCAGAAGAATTTCAAGGGCAGGATCGTGGACGCCGGCGGGGGCGTGGTGACGCTCGAGGCGGCGCCCGGCAGACAGGTCGAAATTGCCGTTACGGACATCGATAAGGCCAGCTTGATCGCCGATTTAAGCAAAAGGCCGCAGGGGTCCTGAATTATGTCGAACATTATTGCGCAGATGATCGAACAGATCAGCAAGGAAAAGAACGTCGATCCCCAAATCATCATCGCCGCGCTCGAAGACGCGATGGTGGCCGCGGCCCGGAAGTTCTACAAGACCGCCGAGGACATCAACGCGCGTTTCGACCAGGAAACGGGCCTGGTCGAGATCTTCGCCGTCAGGCGGGTGGTGGAGACGGTGGAGGACCCCAGCCTGGAGATCTCGCTCGCGGAAGCGAAGGAGATCGACGAGACCCTGGAGATCGACGACACGGTCGAGATGCCCAAGCCCACGGACGTCCTGGGGCGGATCGCGGCCCAGACCGCCAAGCAGGTCATCCTGCAGAAGGTGCGGGAGGCGGAGCGCCAGAACATCTACAACGAATACTCCGAAAAGATCGGCGAGATGGTCAACGGGGTGATCAAGCGCTTCGAGGGCCCGGACATCATCGTCGACATCGGCAAGACCGAGGCGGTCCTCCCGATGAGGGAACAGTCGCGGGCGGAAGCCTACAAGCAGGGGGAACGGGTGCGCGCCGTGATCACGCGGGTGCTCCCGGTCGCCAAGGGCCCGCAGGTCATCCTCTCGCGCACCGATCCGCAGATCCTGGTGCGCCTGTTCGAGATGGAGATCCCGGAAATCTACGACGGGACCATCGTGGTCAAGAGCGCGGTGCACGAGGCGGGGGACCGCGCCAAGGTGGCCGTCGCCTCCCTCGACCGCGACGTCGACCCGGTCGGCGCCTGCGTCGGGATGAAGGGGTCGCGGATCAACTCCGTCATCCGCGAGCTGCGGGGCGAGAAGATCGACATCGTGCAGTGGTCGGAGGACCCGGCCCAGTACGCCGCCAACGCCCTGAACCCGGCGAAGATCTCCAAGGTCCTCATCATCGACGCCGCGGAAAAGCGGATGGAGGTGATCGTCGAGGAAAAGCAGCAGTCGCTCGCCATCGGCAAGAAGGGGCAGAACGTGCGCCTGGCCTCGCGCCTGATCGGCTGGCAGATCGACGTCAAGAGCGAGGAGCAGAAGAAGCAGGAGGTGCTCAGCGTCATGGAGTCCCTGACGTCCTCCTCCACTTCCCTGTCCGAACTCGAGGGGATCAGCGACCGCATCATCGCCAGTCTGCGGGAAGCCGGGATCGAAAACGTCGAGCGCATCCTCGAACTGGACGAGGCGGGGCTCCAGGAAATCCCGGGGATCGGGGAGAAGACGGCCGCCAGGATCATGGAAGTGGCGCGCGATCTTTTTGAAGAGGTGGAGATCGAGGTCCCCGAGGGTGTGGATCTGCCGACCGCCATAGCGGCATCCGAGGAAGAGGCCCCGGCCGAGGAAGAGGCTGCGGTCGAGGAAGAGACTCCGGCCGAGGAAGAGGCTGCGGTCGAGGAAGAGACTCCGGCCGAGGAAGAGGCTGCGGCCGAGGAAGAGACTGCGGCCGAGCAAGAGGCTGCGGCAGAGGAAGAGACTCCGGCCGAGGAAGAGACCCCGGCCGAGGAAGAGACTGCGGCCGAGGAAGAGACCCCGGCAGAGGAAGAGACCCCGGCAGAGGAAGAGACCCCGGCAGAGGAAGAGACCCCGGCAGAGGAAGAGACCCCAGCCGAGGAAGAGACCCCGGCCGAGGAAGAGACCCCGGCCGAGGAAGAGACTGCGGCCGAGGAAGAGGCCCCGGGGCTGGAAAACGGGGACGAAGAAGACAGGACACAGTAACCGCCTCCCGGCAGCAAAGGGGCGTCCTGCTTGCAGTATTTCAGATTGGTTTGAAAACAGTTACGCCGTAAGGCGAACGTGGCTGAGGTCTTTGCGCAAATGGATAAAATTACCGTCGCGGAACTGGCGACAGAATGTTCGGTAAAGAATCAGGTTGTCCTCGCTGAACTCAAGCGGCTGGGACTGTACGTTTTTTCACCGACCGCGACGATCGACGCCAGTTTCGCGGAGACCATCAGGAAGAAGATCTTCTCCCAGCGCGAGGCCGAGGCCGCCAAGGCCCTCGAGGCGGAAAAGAAGAAGGAGGCCGAGGCCGCCAAGAAGTCCTCCGCCGCCACCGCGGAAAAGAAGACGACGGCCAGGAAGACGACGAAGAAGGAAGCCGCCCCGGCCGAAAAGAAGCCGGCGGCCGCGCCGCGGAAGGCGCGCAAGAGCCCCAAGCCGGCCCCCGCCGCCGAGGTAAAGCCGGAAGAGGAGGCCCCCAAGGTCTCGCTCGCCCCCCGCAAGGGGCGCAAACACTACGACCGGGAAGCGGCCGAACTGGTGGAAGTGACCGAAGCCAGGCTGGAAGCCGAGGCGCCCGCGGAGGTGCCCGAACCGGCTGAAGCCGGGGCCCCCGCGGAAGCGGCGGCGGCCGGGACCGGGAGCGCGGCGGAAGCGGAACCGGCCGAGACCGGGGCCCCCGCGGAAGCGGCGGAAGCGGAGGAAGCGGCGACGGAAACGAAGCCGGCCGAAACCGGGACCGCGGCGGCGCCTGCGTCGGCGCCTGCGGCGGGAGCGAAACCGGCCGAAGAGGAGGCCCCGCTCGAGCCCTGGTTCATCACCCCGAAACCGGCGCCCAAGCCCGCGCCCAAGGCGCCCCCGAAGGCGGCCGAAAGCGCGGCGCCCCCCGCCGCCAGGGCGGCGGAACCCGCCGAGGGCCACGCAGCGGGCGGCCTCAAGAAGATAGTTATACCAAAGGCCAAAACCAAGATTCTCATGCGGACCAGCGCCGAAAAATCGGTCACCCCCGAAGCCCCCGGCCGCATCCTCAAGGGGCTGCGCGACCAGAGGCCCGCCGCCCCCTCGAGGCCGGGCGCTCCCACGAGACTGATCCGGAGGAGGCGGCCGGAAAGGACGGCGGCCCCCGAGAGGATCGCCAAGGTCGTGGATCTGCCGCGCCCGCCCGCCAACCCGGAAGACTACAAGCCGATGACCATCACCGAAGGAGTCACCATCAAGGAGCTGGCGGAGAAAATGGACATCAAGTCCAAGTACATCATCCAAAAGCTCATTTCCAAGGGGATCCTGGCCTCCATCAACCAGGCCCTGGATGTCGAGGCCGCGCGTGAGGTGTGCGCCGAATTCGGATTCCGCGCCGACCTCATCAGCTTCGAGCAGGAGGCGATCTCCAAGCAGGAAGTGCCCGACAACACGGAAGACTACGTCACGCGCCCCCCCGTCGTCACCATCATGGGGCACGTCGACCACGGCAAGACCTCGCTGCTGGACGCCATCCGTGAAACCAACGTGCAGGCGTCGGAAGCGGGCGGGATCACCCAGCACATCGGCGCCTACCAGGTGAAGATCAAGGAGCGCAACATCTCCTTCCTCGACACCCCGGGGCACGAGGCCTTCACCATGATGCGCTCCCGCGGGGCCCAGGCGACCGACATCGTCGTGCTGGTCGTCGCCGCCGACGACGGCGTGATGCCCCAGACCATCGAGGCGATCCACCACGCCCGGGCGGCCGGAGTCCCCCTCGTCGTGGCCATCAACAAGATCGACAAGCCGGGGGCCCAGCTCGACCGGGTGAAGCAGGCCCTGGCCGACCAGGGACTGCTCGCCGAGGACTGGGGCGGGGACGTGGTCACGGTCCCGGTTTCGGCCAAACAGAAGACCAACATCGACCTGCTCCTGGAGATGATCCTCCTGGTCGCGGACATGAAGGACCTCAAGGCCAACCCCAAGCGGCTGGCGTCGGGGGTGGTGCTCGAGGCCAAGATCGACAAGGGGCGCGGGTGCGTCGCGACGGTCCTGGTCCAGAACGGCACCCTCCGGCTGGGGGACAACGTTGTCGCGGGAGCCGTCCACGGGCGCGTGCGCGCCCTGGTCAGCGACCGCGGCCGCCACCTCGACGCCGCCGGGCCTTCCGTCCCGGTCGAGATCCAGGGGCTGCAGGAAGTCCCGATGGCGGGCGACCTCATCCAGGTGTTCGAGGACTCCGCCAAGGCGCGCCAGGTCGTGGAATACCGCAAGGCGAAGGACCGGGAGCAGTCGCTGCAGAAGTCGGCCCGCCTGTCGCTGCAGGCGCTGTACGAGCAGATGCGCGAGGGGACGGTCAAGGAACTCCCCCTCATCCTCAAGGCGGACGTGCAGGGCTCGGTGGAAGTGGCCTGCGAAATGCTCAACAAGCTGGGGACGGAAAAGGCCAAGGTGAAAATCCTCCACAGCGGCGCGGGCGCGGTGACCGAAACCGACGTCCTGCTGGCCTCCGCCTCCAACGCCATCGTCATCGGGTTCAACGTGCGCCCGGAGCGCAAGGCGCAGGAACTGGCCGACAATGAGGGGGTGGAGATCCGGCTCTACACCGTGATCTACAACATGACCAACGACATCAAGGCCGCGATGATCGGCATCCTGGAGAAGACGTCCCAGGAGAAATATGT
Source organism: Acidobacteriota bacterium (assembly GCA_016934555.1). Lineage (GTDB taxonomy): Bacteria > Acidobacteriota > UBA6911 > UBA6911 > UBA6911 > UBA6911. The sequence goes on from JAFGSS010000044.1 coordinate 19,252, forward strand.
CGGCCGCGCCGAGGTCCGGGACACCTTCCGGGTCCCCAGATTCGGCGTCATCGCCGGTTCCTATGTCGTCGACGGGACCATCCGCCGCAATTCGGATGCGCGCCTGCTCCGCGACAACGCGGTGGTTCACGAAGGGAAAATCTCCTCGCTCCGCCGCTTCAAGGACGATGTCTCGGAGGTCAAGTCGGGGTTCGAGTGCGGCATCGGGTTCGAGCACTTCTCCGACGTCAAGGTGGGCGATATCATAGAAGCGTACGTCATCGAGAAGGTCCAGCCGACTTCTCTGTAACGGACCGCGGGCGCCCGGCGCCGGGTGTCCGCTGCGACGGGACCCATGCCCATTGCCTACTGCACGCTCGAAATCCACCTGCCCTACGCCCGCTCGCTGAAGGACAAGCGGAGGGTCCTGCGCCAGGCCGAGGACCGGCTCCGGGCCCGGTCGCGGTTTTCGATCGCGGAGGTGGCGCACCAGGAGCTGTGGCAGCGGGCGCGGCTCGACGCCGTGACGGTCGCGGCGGATTATGCGGTTCTCGAACGCGTCACCGGGCAGTTTGTAAGGGACGCGGAGGATATCCTCGGGGACCTGCTCATCGACTGCCGGGTATCGTACCTGGAACCTTGAGGCACCTATGCAGCCATCACGACGGCCCCAGCGGCTGGGGCTTCAGATCCAGCACGAAATCAGCCTGATGCTGTCGCGCAACATGAAGGACCGGCGGGTCGGGTTCGTGACCGTCACCGGGGTCACGCTGACTCCGGACCTCAAGCACGCGCGCGTCTTCGTCTCCCTGATGGGGTCCGAGGAGGAAAAGTCCGAATCCCTCAAAACACTGAACCGTGCCACCGGCTGGGTCCGGCACGAGCTCGGCCAGAGGATCCGCACCCGGTTCGTGCCCGAGATCGCCTTCGCGATCGACGGATCGCAGGAGTACGGGGAGCGCATCGACCGGCTGCTGGAAGAAATCCATGGAAAAGACAATGAGTAGCGCGGACGGCGTCCTCATCATCGACAAACCCGCAGGCTGGACGTCGCACGACGTGGTGGCCAAGATCCGCAACCTGACCCGGGTCCGGAAGGTGGGGCACACGGGGACGCTGGACCCCTTCGCCACGGGAGTGCTGCCGCTGACGCTGGGGCGGGCCACCCGCCTCACCAACTATTTCCAGGCGTCCGACAAGGTCTACCGGGGGGCCATGCGCTTCGGCTTCGCCACCGACACCTACGACGTGGACGGCCGGCCGCTGGGCGAGGACACCCGCCCCGAACTGGACCGGGATCGGCTCGAGGGGATCTTCGCCCGCTACCGGGGGACGCTGCGGCAGACCCTCCCCCCCTTCTCCGCCAAGAAATTCCAGGGGAAGCCCCTGTACGCCTACGCGCGCGCGGGGGTCGAGGTCACCCCCCCGGCCAAGGAGGTCACCATCCGCTCGCTCGAACTGGTCGCCGTCGACGGGTGCGAGGCGGAGTTCGAGCTCTCCTGCTCCGCGGGCACCTATGCCCGGAGCCTGGCGCACGACATCGGGGCGGAGTACGGCTGCGGCGCGCACCTCGTCCGCCTGCGCCGCACCAAAAGCGGCGAGTTCCCGATCGAGGACTCCGTCGAGCTGGGAACAGGCACGGGCGAGGGTTTCCAGTACAACCCGCCCGATTTCTTCCTCGGCCGCGTCATCCCTCTCGGCCGCCTGCTCGGGGAGATCCCCGCCATCGTGCTCTCCGAGGGCGACCGGCAGAAACTGCTGCACGGGATCGACCTGAACCTGCTCACCCCCGACTGGGAGGCGGAAACGCTGCGCCTCGTCGACATGTCCGGGGACCTCGTCGCCCTGGGGCGGCGGGTCCAGTCCTTCGATCCGGCCGTCAGCCAGCCCGCCCGCTGGATCCGGGTGCACCCCACGGTGGTGCTCTCCGGCCGATGAAGGTGACGCCCGGCCG
>JAFGSS010000045.1 GCA_016934555.1 Acidobacteriota bacterium
GCGTACGGGAGGGGGATCCGTCCGAACCCGTATGCCAGCCCCCAGACCGACGGGGCGAGTGCCAGCACCAGCGTTGCCGCGGACAGGACTCCCCTCCGCCGGGTCCGGCGCCCCGTTTCCGCGAGACGCGCCCTCTCCTCCGATATCGTCCCGGCCAGCAGAGCCCCCTGCCGCGCGGCCGTCTGCTCGTCTTCGGCCGCCTCGCGCGCCAGGCGCTGCCAGTCGGTCCCGTCCGCCACCGCCGGGCTCCGCCCGGCCAGACGCTCTCTCATCGCCTGCGCCTCCCCCTCGAGGCGCAGACGGGTCTTCTCCACCCCGTCCTTCTGCAGCGAAATGCCGAGGTAGGAAACGAACCATTCCGTGATCCGGTCCGCCTCGTTGCCCGCGGCCAGCGCGGCGTAGGGAAGCAGCTCGCCCCGCGCCGACTCGGCGCGGGCGAGGGCCGCCTCCGCCGCGTTTTTCGCCGCGCGCGCCTCGTCGAGGTGTCTGGCGACCCTTTCCCCCGCCCCCGTCAGCCGGTCGAGCTCCTCCAGCCGCTCCGCCGGGAAATCGGCCCGGGCGCCGAGCCCCTCCAGCTCCGACCGGACATCCCGGAGGTCCCGGTCGATCTCCTCGAGCGAACGGACCTTGACAATCGTCTCTCTCCTCCGGGCGGAGAGGACCGCGGCCGAAGCCCGGGCGAGATCCTGTTCGAGGTCCCGGATCTCCCCCGAAATCCGGTTCCGCTCCTCGAGCCAGCCCTCGAATTGAGCCCGGCGCTCCAGCGCCCCCCGCCTCTCGGTCTCGAGGGCGGCGACGAGGTCCAGCGCCTGCCGATACGGTTTCGTCGGCGCCCGTTCCGACCCGAGGGCATCGAGAGTGTCCTGGATCCGGGCGAGGCTTCCGCGGATGGAGAGGTCTTCGTCCCCCGACTGCGCCAGGTTCGCTATCCGGTCGCGGATGGCCTCGTAGCCGCTGATGCCCGAAACCTGGTTTTCCCTGATGATGGCCACCGATTCGAACAACCCCTTGGGAATGCCCAGGTGCGTCTGGGCAAACAGCACCTCCCCGTTACGCTGCTGGTCGTACCGCCGGGTGATCTCCTCCCCGCTCCCGGCGCGGATTTCGATCCGGGTCTCCTCCCTGCCGAAGGCGCGGCGGATCTCCACCTCCCTGCCGTCCCCGAGTTGCACCCAGAGCCCCCCGCCGTATTCCGCCCCCCGCCACGGCCGGTACGCGTCGACCCAGGGATCGAGCCGGCGCTGCACCCTCAGGTCGGCCCGCAGCTGCCCGTACAGGAGCCCGACCAGAAAGCGCTGCAGGGTGGATTTGCCCCCCTCGTTGGGTGCGAAAACGATATTGAGTCCGCCGTCGAAGGTGAAGCGGCGGTCGGAGAACTTTCCGAATCCGAGAATGTGACAGCGCAGCAGGATCACCGGAGCCTCACCTCCCGTCCGCCGAGGGCCTGGACTCCATACAGGCGGGCGCGTTCGAGCGCCTCCCTCTCCCCTGCGTCGGCGGACTCGATGCGCTCGTTCATCAGGCGCACGAACCGGCCGCGCAGCGTCCTTTCCCCGGCGACCTGGTCGAAATCGATGGCCGGGTGCGAGGCATCGTCCCACTGCAGCAGGAGGCATTCCCCCGCGAGCCTCTCCCCGAGTTCCTGCAGGGACAGGTCCAGCCTGGGGTCGAGGGCGCCCACGAGCCGGACCCGGAGCAGGGTCTCGGCACCGTACCCCACGCCGCGGTGTCGCGTAACGGCATCCAGGACCTGTTCCCGGGTGGAGAACTCATCGCAGCCGATTTCAAGGGTGTTCCAGTCGAACCGGCTCGAGACGCGGCCCTCGACGCGGACGCCGCCGTCATCGATCTCACCGAACAGGTAGCCGCGGGGACCCGCCTCGTCCCACCCCCGCCCCTCGGGGATCCCCGAGTACCAGATCAGGGCGTCGTCCCCCGGGTTCTCCACGCGGCGCTGCTCGTGGTAGTGCCCCAGGGCGCAGTACTGAACGTTCTTGCCGGCGATCTCCGCGGCGGTGAAGGGACCGTGTTTCGATTTGCCCGCCGGCACGCTGCCCAGGTCCGATGCGTGTGCCATCACGATGTTGACGCGGTCCCCCGGCAGGGGCGGAAGCTTCAGGAAGGGGCGTGTCTCCAGGAAATGGTGCTGGAACCCGAACCCCGTCACTCTCACCCCCAGCTCCGGCAGTTCCACCGACCGCCATTCCTCCGCGTCGAAGATATGGACGTTTCCGGGCCAGGAGGCCTCCCGGTAGGGAGAGCCCTTCGCGAAAGGATCGTGGTTGCCGGGGGCTATGAAGATACGGACGCCCGCCGCCTTCTCGAACTGCTGTTTCAGAAATTCGCAGGTGTCGGGCGAGACCCGGTCCGATTCGAACAGGTCGCCGGCGATCAGGACGAGTCCGGCTTCGCCGCGGCGGGCGTCCTCGAGGATGCGCCGGAGGGTCCCGCGGATCGCCTCCCGTTTCCGGTCCCCCAGGCGCGAAGGGATTTCCGAGCCGGAAAAACTGGTATCCAGATGGATGTCGGACGTGTGGATAAAGCGAACAGGTTTCATACACTCCCGCCGGCGGTCTCACTCCTCCCGGTCATGGAACATCGAGGATGGCGATTCCGGGACGCCCCCGGACAGGCCCTAGCGGAGGTGGTAGAATTCCCTGCTTTCGATCTGCCCGTCCCGGTTCCGGTCGAGACGCTCGAAGGCTTCCTCCGCGTCCAGCCACTCCGACCGGTCGATCAGGCGGTTGGCGTTGAAGTCGAGGTCCTCGAACACGCGGTTCCACCAGAGGGCTTTCCGGGACAGGAATTCCTGCCGGTTCAGGACCCCGTCGTGGTCCGTATCCAGGTATTGAAAACTCTGGTTCCGGCCGGGCCACTCCATGCGCTCCAGCGTGCCGCTCCGGTCCCCGTCGAGCCGGTCGAAAGCTTCCTCGCGCGCCGCGGCGGGTTCTTCCGCGCCCGGCACGTCCCCACCCCCGCCACCATCGGCTGCGGTCCCGCCTGCGGCGACCTCCTCCCGGGCCTCATCCCCGGAATACAGTTCCGATCCCTGAAACAGGAAAATCACCGTCAGCAGGGCGAGCCCCAAACTTCCGAAACCGCGGTATGTCATGGCCTTTTGCCTCCGAACAGGTTGCCATTTCCCGGGGGTGCGCCGGGGGGCGCGTCCCACGCCCGTTCAGTGTACCAAAAAATCGGTTTCAAGGCTTGGTTGCATTTGCTCCTGGTGTAATATGGGAGCGCGACCGGCGCATCCGGCGGATCGGGAGGAAGCGTGCAGCAGACAGTCGGTTCCGGCGGAAAGGGCCCGTCGGAAGGCCAGGCGCTCCCGGCGCTTCTCGGGAAGATCCGGCAGGGGGACCGGGAGGCGATGGCGGAACTCTACGACCGGACCAGCCCCCTCGTTTTCGGTCTTGCCTTGGGAATAACGGGGGACAGGGCCCGGGCCGAGGAGGCCCTACTCGACATCTACACCCACATCTGGAAAAATGCCGCGGCCTGCGATCCCGTCGTGCCCCCCCTCGACTGGCTGGTCGCGACGGTGCGCGAACGGGCGCTTCTCGGGCAGCGCCGCGGGCTGCCGTCCGCCGGCGCTGCCTGGCTCCGGCCGGGCGCGCCCCGGCGGCAGCCGGACGGGGAAACGGGCGCGACGGCGGCTCCCGGGGAGCAGGAACGCGCCCGCGCCGCCGTGGCCGACCTCCCCGACGCCCAGCGCGAAATCCTGGCCCGGGCCTACGGCGGGACGCTGAGTTGCGACGAAATCGCCGCCCGGACCGGCAAACCGGCGGGGGCGGTCAAAACCCTCGTCCGGCTCGGCATGAACCGGCTGGCCGAAGGCGCCGAGGAGGATGAGGTTGAAGCACGATCGCGCGACTGAAGAGATACGGGAACTGGCGGCGCTCTACGCCCTCGGCGCCCTGACCCAGCAGGAGGCCCGCGGGTTCGAAATCCACCTCGCGGAAGGGTGCGGCGTCTGCAGGGCGGAGCAGCGCAGGTTCGCGCGGGCCGCGGCCACCCTGGGGCTGGCGGCCGAGGAACGTCGCGCCCCGGAATACCTCCGGGACATTCTTCTCGAGCGCATCGAACGGGAACCTCAGGCCCCGGACCCCGGAGCGCCGCAGTCGACGGGACCGGAGGAGGAATCCGGGAGGATCCTCGAACTCCCCCCGGCCGAAGCCTCGCCGGCAGGGGGAGGAAGCGGCCGGCACGGCTTCGGCCGAAGCCTCCCCTGGCTGCTCGCAGCCGTCTGCGCCGCCCTGGCGCTCGGGGGGGGCTTCGCCTGGAAATCGGCCCGCACGGACGCCGGCCGGCTGCGGGCGGAACTCGCGGAAGCCGCGGAGGGGGCGGGCCGGACCGGTGACGAACTCCGCACCCTCAGAGCGAGGTCGGCCGACCTCGACACCATCCTCGAGATGACGCGCAGGCAGGGGGTGCAGAGCACGCACCTCGTGGGCCAGCCCGCGACCCCGGCCAATTCGGGCATGCTTCTCTGGGACGCCGGACGCCGCCGGTGCCTCGTCATCGCCTCCTTCCTCCCGGCTCCCCGGGGACAGGTCTACCAACTCTGGTTTTCGACCCCCGAAGCCAGGGTCCCGGTCGGCGTGCTCGAGGCGGACGCCGGGGGCCGCATCCTCGCCCGGCTCCGGACTCCCGAAGGGCTCGAGCGCGCCCTGTCGGCCGTCGTCACCCTGGAACCTGCCCCGGGGTCGGTCTCGCCCGAGGGTCCCTTCTGCGCCACGGGATCCTTCCGCTGACGCTCCCGAGGCGCCGCCCCCCGTTTATTCTCTCTTTGAAATACGGGCCAAAGGCGGATATCCTCTTTCGTTTGACGGAGGTGAATCCAAATGCCGGTTTACGAACCTCATGAGATAGAGGCCCGATGGCAGCGGTACTGGGAGGAAAACAGGACCTTCCGGGCGGCCGACGACGGCTCCAGGCCGAAGCTGTACGTGCTCGACATGTTCCCCTACCCTTCCGGGGAAGGGCTCCACGTGGGTCACCCCGAGGGGTACAGCGCCACCGACATGTATTGCCGCTACAAGCGCATGCGGGGCTACAACGTGCTGCACCCGATGGGGTACGACGCCTTCGGCCTCCCCGCCGAGCAGTACGCCATTGAGACGGGGACGCATCCGGGAGTCACCACCGAAAAGAACATCGCCAATATCCGCCGACAGATCAAGCAGCTCGGTTTCAGCTACGACTGGGACCGTGAACTCAGTACGACCGACCCCGGATACGTGCGCTGGACCCAGTGGATTTTCCTCCTGCTCTTCGATACCTGGTTCGATCCCGATCGGGAGTGGACGGACCCCGCCGGCCGACGCCGGCGCGGCAAGGGGCTCCCCATCGAGGAACTGCCGATCCCGGAACCGGTGGCGGCGCAGGGGGAAGACGCCGTACGCCGGTACCGGGACTCCTTCCGGCTGGCATACCAGGCCGAATCCCCCGTGAACTGGTGCGCCGCTCTCGGCACGGTGCTCGCCGACGAGGAGGTCATCAACGGGAGGTCCGAACGGGGGAACCATCCCGTGGAGCGCGTGCTGCTGCGCCAGTGGATGCTGCGCATCACCGCGTACGCGGACCGGCTGGTGGAGGACCTGGAGACGCTCGAATGGCCCGCCGCCATCAAGGAGATGCAGAAGAACTGGGTGGGGCGCAGCGAAGGGGCGGAGGTCGACTTCCACCTCGGCGCGGAGGACAATTTCGACCGCTGGCGGGAGGCCCGGGCGCGGTCGGGATTCCCGGAAAAACCGGAACCGGACACCATCCGCGTCTACACGACGCGGCCCGATACCCTCTTCGGGGCCACCTACATGGTCCTGGCCCCGGAACACCCGCTGGTCGACCGGGTGACGGTCGACGGGCGGCGCGCGGAGATCGAGGAGTACCGCGCCAGGACGGCGGCCACCAGCGAGGAGGACCGCGTCGCGGGACGCGGCGAGAAGACCGGCGTCTTCACCGGCGGCTACGCCACCAACCCCGTCAACCGTCAGCGCATCCCGGTGTGGATCGCCGATTACGTCCTCTCCAGTTACGGGACCGGGGCCATCATGGCGGTCCCGGCCCACGACCAGCGCGATCTCGAATTCGCCCGGAAGTTCGGGCTCCCCGTCCGCGCCGTGGTGGCGCCCCCGGCCGATTGGCTGAAGCTGATGGAGGCCAGGGGGAAGGCCGGCGCCCTGAGCGCCGGAACCTACCGGGAAAGGGTGGGAGATCTGCCCGAGGCCTACGCGGGGGACGGCCCCGGCATGCAGTCGTCCAACGCCGAAATCTCGCTCGACGGAGTCCCCACGGCCGAGGCGAAGCCGGCCATCACCGCCTGGCTGGCGCAAGGCGGCCTCGGGCGCGCCGCGGTGAAGACCCGGCTGCGCGACTGGCTCTTCAGCCGGCAGCGCTACTGGGGGGAACCGATCCCCGTCCTCCACGAACTGGACGCCGAGGGGAGGCCCAACGGCCTCACCCGGGCGGTCGCGCCCGGAGAGCTTCCGGTCCTCCTCCCTGAAATGGAGGACTTCAAACCCACCGGAAAACCCGGAGGCCCCCTGGAGAAGGCGGTCGGGTGGATGCGGGTGACGCGCGACGGAAGGGAGTACGTGCGGGAGACCAACACCATGCCGCAATGGGCCGGCTCGTGCTGGTACTACCTCCGCTTCTGCGATCCCAAAAACAGCGAACGGGCCTGGGACCCCGAACTTGAGCGCTACTGGATGCCGGTGGACTTGTACGTGGGGGGGGCCGAACACGCGGTGCTGCACCTCCTCTATTCCCGCTTCTGGCACAAGGTGCTGTTCGACCGCGGGCACGTGTCCACCATGGAGCCGTTCCGGAGACTGGTCAACCAGGGCATGATCCTTTCGGTGACCTACCGCAACTCCGCGGGGAGGATCGTGCCCTACCGCCAGATCCGTTTCGAGGAGGGGAAGGCGTTCCACACCGAGACCGCGGAGGCCCTCGCCGGGGAGACGGAAAAGATGTCCAAATCGCGCGGCAACGTCATCCCCGTGGACGTGCCGATCGGGAAGTACGGGAGCGACACCACCCGTCTTTACGAGATGTTCATGGGACCGCTCGAATCGACCAAGCCCTGGAGCATGCAGGGGGTGGAGGGGATCAGCCGCTTCCTCAACCGCTCCTGGCGCATGATCGTCGACGAGGACGCCGAGGCGGTGCGGCCGAACGAAAGCGTGCGCCCGGGAGCCGCGCCGGCCGAAGAGCAGCTGCGCGTGCTGCACAAGACGATCCGGGCCGTGACGCAGGACATGGAAAGCCTCAGCTTCAACACCGCCATCAGCCGGCTGATGGAGTTCGTCAACTTCTTCACGGGCCAGAAGACCCGGCCGCGGGAGTGTATGGAAAGCTACGTGCTCATGCTCGCCCCCATGGCCCCGCACGTCGCCGAAGAGCTGTGGCGGGCGCTGGGGCACGAGGACTCGCTGGCCTGCGCCCCCTGGCCCACCTTCGACCCGAAGTATGCCGAGGAGAGCATCCTGGACCTGCCCGTGCAGATCAACGGGAAGGTCCGCGGGAGGATTTCGGTCGAAGCCGGGGCGAGCCGGGAGCAGGTGCAGCAGGCCGCGCTCGCCGATCCCAGGATCCGGAAACACCTCGAGGGGGCGACCGTCCGCAAGGTGATCGCCATCCCCGGAAAGCTCGTCAACATCGTAGCCGGCTGACGGCGGAGGGACCTGTATGCACTTGCGCTATCCGATGATCGTACCGCTGGCCGGCGCCCTGATGGTCGCGGGATGCACCGAGAAGACCCCGGCACCCGGTCAGGCGACCCCGGGAGACCTGAGGATCGAATCGGCCCACCCGTCCGCCGTCGCGTCGTCCCCGGGCGCCGCCCGTACGCTGCGGTTTTCGGCCCCGGAGGGGTGGGTGGCCGAGGCCCCCTCCTCCCCGAACCGCCAGGCGCAGTATTCCCTGGCGCGGGTCCCCGGCGACCCCGAGGACGCCGAAGCCGTGGTCTATCACTTCGAGGGGGGCGGGGGCACGCCCCGGGCGAACGTGCAGCGCTGGATCGGCCAGTTCCGGAAACCGGACGGCTCCCCGGCCGCCGACACGGCGGAGATCGCGAACCGGACCATCCACGGCATCAGCGTCACGGTGGTGGACGTGAGCGGATCCTACACCGGCTCCATGATGGCCATGCAGGGCTCGGACGGCCCCAAACCCGGGTTCCGCATGCTGGGGGCCATCGCCGAAACGGGGGACGGGCTCTGGTTCGTCAAACTGACCGGTCCCGCCGGAACGGTCGCGAAGTGGCAGCCGAGCTTCGAGGCCTTCCTGGATTCATTCGCAACGGCCCCCTGACCCTCAGGGGAAGATGTCCACGGCGACGGGGACCGAGGCCCTGAGCACGGACGCGATCGCCTCGAGATCGTGCGGGGCGAGCGGGGAGACGGCCCTGTCCGCCGGGCTCCGGGCGACGGTATAGAGGTGAACGGCACGGATCCGCCCCCCTCCCGCGATGATGTCCCCGATCCGCCCGCACCAGGTTTCGATCTCCCCGGGAGGGGGCCCGGCGCTCCCCAGCCGCATCCAGAGCGACTGGATCACGAGCGGCCGGTTCCGGGCCGCACCGAGGATGTTTTCGAGAATGCGCCCCAGCGGCACGCGCGCCCGGTTCACCCGCCGGAACCAGGCTTCGGAACCCGCATCGAGCTTGGCCCATACCTCGCCGCCATGGGCGTAGAGTGCGGCGAGCGCCGCGCCGACGGCCGGCCGGTCGAGGTACCCGGCGTTGGTCAGCAACACCAGCCGGGCGTCGTCGAGCCCGAAGCGCGTGCGCGCGGCTGCCGCGATGCGGACCGCCTCCGCGAGCCGGGGGTGCAGGGTCGGCTCCCCGTCCCCCGAAAAGGCCAGGTCCCGCACCCCCCGTTCGACCGCCCCCAGCAGGGAGAAGGGGGGATCGGCGTAGAGCGACCCGTCCCGCTCCGCCCGCAGGATGTCGTCCAGTTCCCGCTCGAGCAGCGCGAAATCGACCCCGGGCGGGCGGGGGCCCCGGCGGGCCACCTGGCAATACACGCAATCGAAGTTGCACTCCCGGCCGGGGTTGAGGTTGATCCCGATCGAAAGGCCGCGGCTTCTCCGGGAGACGACACCGTAGACATGGCGGTTGTGGCGCCACCTCCGCTCGTGGTTCCGGTAGGCCTCGGTCAATCGGCCGGAAGCTGTTTCTGAATCCGCCATAAACTCCTCTGTCTGCCGCTCCCCATAATAGCACGCGGCCCGACGGGCCCGTTATTTCCCGCGATTTCCCCGTTGACACAAAAGAAGCCGCCTTGATACGCTATCTGACAGCTTTCCCCGATGTCGGGGGGAGCGGTGGACGGGGTCAGACATGGGAGCATCCGGCCGGAATCGCAGCAATCACAGCATTGATACTTTGAAAAATACTTCTCTGCCTGTCACTGTAGGAATCGTACCCATTATCAGCAACGTCCTTACCGGAGTCTTACGGTTCGGATGATGGCACCCAAACTGGGCAACCAGGGCCGTCACCCGAACCGGGCTGACGGCCCTTTTTGTTTCATGCCCCCTATTATCGAGCGCAGGAGACAGCGACCATGAGCGACATCCACTCACCCGCATCGCAGTTGAATTCCCAGAGCACCCGCACGCTCTCCATTCTTGTCGAAAACAGGTTCGGGGTCCTTTCCCGGATCACCGGGCTTTTCAGCGCCCGGGCCTACAACATCGAAAGCCTCACGGTGGCGCGCACCTCGGACCCCGGCCTTTCGAGAATCACCATGGTCGTACGCTGTGAATCGCTCCTGGCCCAGCAGATCCTGAGACAGGTGGAAAAACTGCCCGACACGGTGGAAGCCGCCGATCTGACCGAATCCAACTGCGTGGAACGGGAACTGGTCCTGGTCCGGGTGAGGGCCCCGGAAGGAAAACGGACCACCCTGCTGACCGAGGCGGAGATCTTCCGGGCCCGCGTCGTGACGGCGACGCCCGACAATTACGTATTCGAGGTGACCGGGGACTCGGGAAAGGTCGATGCGTTTCTCGATGTCGTACGCCCCTACGGCATCGACGAAATGGTGCGCACCGGGAAGGTGGCGCTGCGCAGGAACCTCTCCCCGAAACATGGAGACGCCGATCCGGTCCAGGCCGGGTAACTGAAACAGGAAAGGAAATTCGAGATGACGGCACAACAGGAGCAACACCCCCATCCGCTGGCCGGCAAACGCATGACCGGGGCGGAGATGATCATCCAGGTCCTGGCCCAGGAAGGGGTCGACACGATCTTCGGCTATACGGGCGGGGCGATCCTCCCGACCTACGACGCCATTTTCCGCTACAACGCCGAGCGCCAGGACCGCCGCAACGAGCAGATCCAGCTCATCGTCCCCGCGAACGAGCAGGGAGCCGGTTTCATGGCCGCGGGCTACGCCCGCGCCAGCGGCAAGGTGGGCGTCTTCATCGTCACCTCGGGGCCGGGCGCCACCAACAGCGTGACCCCCATCCGGGACTGCATGGCCGATTCGGTCCCGGCCGTGCTGATCTGCGGGCAGGTCGCCCGCGCCGCCATCGGCACCGACGCGTTTCAGGAAGCCCCGGTGTTCAACCTCATGAGCCCCTGCGCCAAGCACGTCTTCCTGGTGGAGGAACCGGAGGAACTGGAAGCGATCGTGCGCACCGCGTTCGAGATCGCCCGCAGCGGCCGGCCCGGTCCGGTCGTCATCGACGTTCCCAAGGACGTTCAGAACTGGGAGGGGGTGTTCCGGGGCGAAGGAACGCTCCACTTCCGCGGTTACGAGAATCGGATGAGGGAACTCTCCCGCTCCCGCCTGTCGGAGGAGTCCTGCGGCGAATTCTTCGAGCTCCTCGGCAAGAGCGAACGCCCCCTGATCTGCGCCGGCGGCGGCATCATCTCGGGCAACGCGGCCGGACAGCTGCGCGCGTTCGTGGAAAAGTTCCGGGTCCCGGTGGTGACCACCCTGATGGGAATCGGCAGCGTGGACACCACCGACGAGCTGTCGCTGCACATGCTGGGCATGCACGGCATGGCCTACGCCAACTACGCCGTAATGGACTGCGATTTCCTGATCACCCTCGGCGCCCGCTTCGACGACCGGGTCGCCGGGAAGGTGCAGGAGTTTGCGCCGAAGGCGAAGATGCTGGCCCACATCGACATCGACGCGGCCGAGATCGGGAAGGTCAAGACGGTGACCTGGTCCCACGTGGGTCCGGCCCGCGAGGCCCTGGAAGACCTCATGCGCTGCGGGGACGATTTCCGGAAGGACTTCTCGAAATGGCTGGAGCACGTGCGCGGCCTCAAAAGGGAACACGCGCGCAATTACAACCGGGAAACCCCGGCCATTCAGCCCCACCATGTGCTCGAGTGCCTGAGCGGGATCATGAGGGGGGAGGCTATCGTGGCGACCGGCGTGGGACAGCACCAGATGTGGGCGGCCCAGTACCTGGACATCCGGCACCCCCGCTCGCTGCTGACCAGCGGGTCGATGGCCACCATGGGGTTCGGGCTCCCCGCCGCGATCGGGGCCCAGCTGGCCTTTCCCGACCGCCTGGTGATCGACGTGGACGGGGACGGCAGCATGCGCATGAACCTGGGGGAACTGGAGACGGCGACCACCTACAACCTGCCCGTCAAGGTGCTCGTTCTGAACAACTGCGGGGACGGCATGGTGCGGCAGTGGCAGAAGCTCTATTTCGGCAACCGGTTCTCGGGCTCGGACAAGTCGCTGAGGCAGAAGGATTTCGTCAAAACGGCCGAAGCCGACGGCTTCAAGTTCGCCCGCCGGCTCAGCGACAAGGCACAGCTCGAGGAGACGCTCGAGGAATTCATCGCCTTCGGCGGCCCCGCGTTCCTGGAGGTCATGATCGACCCCGAGGCCTGCGTCTACCCGATGGTGGGCCCCGGAATGGGGTACAAGGAAATGATCACGGGCGATTTCATCGCGGGCCGGAACCCGGACGAGGACCTCTCCATGGGGGCCCCCCCGTCCGATTCGTTCTAGCCTCGCAGGGGCTGCTATACTTTGTGACAGGCAGTCAACGTTGATTCACGAGGAGTAGAGCTATGGCACAGATTACGTTCAAGGGAAACCCGGTCCACACCGCCGGGACCCTCCCCGAAAAAGGCTCCGACGCCCCCGATTTCTCCCTGATCGCATCCGATCTCTCCCAGGTGGCGCTCGCCGACTTCAGGGGAAAAAAGGTGGTCCTGAACATCTTCCCCAGCATCGACACCTCCGTCTGCGCCGCTTCGGTCAGGCGCTTCAACGTCGAGGCGGCGAAACTGGAAAACACCGTGGTGCTCTGTGTTTCCCGGGACCTCCCCTTCGCCCAGAAGAGATTCTGCGCCGCGGAGGGGATCGCCAACGTCCTCACCGGGTCCGAATTCCGGGACAGCGGTTTTTCGGACGCCTACGGGGTGCGCATGACGGACGGTCCTTTGGCGGGGCTTCTTTCCCGCGCCGTGGTAGTGATCGATGAAGGGGGCAAGGTCCGGTACACCGAACAGGTGCCCGAAATCACCGAGGAACCGGACTACGCTGCTGCCCTGGCGGCCATAAAATCCTGAGATGGCGGGGGGGGCAGACTAAACAATCCCCCTGTTTTGCCGATAGGATAGGCCATGACGCGAAAAAAGCAGGAAGAGCGGGAACTGTGCGCCGACCTGGTCAAGGTCCAGTGGGAAAACAACTCCGGCTCCCTGCAGAGCGAATGGGCCATTCTGAGCGATATCTCACCGTCGGGCGCCTGCCTGGAAGTCGAGATCCCGATCGAGCCGGAGACCGTCGTCGGGCTCCAGTTCGCCAGCGAACAGTGCCGCGCGCGCGCCAAGTACTGCAGATTCGACAAGGTGAACTACCTGCTCGGGGTGGAGTTTGAAAACGGGTACCGCTGGTCCCGCCGGAGATTCAAACCCGAACACCTGACGCAATTCCGCCTGCGCAGGGTGAAGGCGGACGACTGACGCCCCCTTCCCCGAAGGAAAGGAAAAGGTTTGTCCGGGTCCGGATAACTTGCTATCCTTCCCCCCATGCGTTTTTTGGGTTCCCGGATCGCGATCCGTTCGTTTTTCAAGACCAGGCGTATCCTGCTGCCCGCCCTCCTGCTCATCCTTGCGGCCGCTCCGATTCTGCCCGCCCAGGATCCGGCGGGCCGCATCCTGGGCGGCTCCCGGAATTCCCCGGTGAGAATCGACGTCTTCTCCGATTTTCAGTGCGCCGCGTGCCGCGAGCTTTTTCTCAACACCATCAAACCGATTCTCAAGGAGTACTCGGCCAGGGACAAGGTATGCGTCATCTACCACGAATATCCGGTTGCGGGCCACAAGCTGGGGCTCGCGGCCGCCCGCTACGTCGAGGCGGCCCATCGCCTGGGGCTCCCCCGGCTCCTGGCCGTCATGGAATCCGTTTTCCTGGACCAGGCCGCCTGGGCCCGCACCGGCAACCTGGAGGCTTCGGTGGCCAAAGCCATGCCGCCGGCCGATTTCTCGAGGCTCAAGCAGATCATGCAGGACCCGCGTATCGGCGCCGAGTTGAACCGCCACATCCAGTACGCCCTGCAACAGAAGATCCAGGCCACCCCCACCTTCATCATCCGCGCCGCGGGGAAAGAAGAGAGGGTCGACGGTTACGTCCCCTATCCCGTAATGAAGCACTTCATCGGCAGGTACGTGAAATAACATGGCGTGGCGCGTTCTGCATTGGGCATGCCGCATTCTGCTCGGCGCCCTTTTCCTCTACAGCGGTTATATCAAGATAGCCCAGCCGCTGCAGTTTTCGGCCGCCGTCGCCGGGTACCAGGTGGTCCCCGAGACCTGGATCTGGCCGATCGCGCTCTATTTCCCCTGGTTGGAAGCGGCGCTCGGGATCGGCCTGCTCGCGGGATGGAAGCTGCGTCATGCCGCCGGCGCCGCCGCGCTGCTGCTTCTGTTCTTTACGGTCCTGCTGACGGTGACCTGGTCGCGCGGCATCCAGGCCAACTGCGGGTGCCTCAGCTTCGACGACCCGATCTCCCCCGCCACCATCGCCCGCGACAGCCTTTTGCTGATCCCGGCGCTCTACCTGCTGCTGGAGGACCGGCTGAAAAACTCCCTTGCGGGCGCCCCCTCCCCTCCCCCGTCGGCCGCATAAAACATCGGAACCGGCCGCGGACACACCCGTCCCTTCCCGGGGAAACGAACCTCCGGCCCGTGCGGCGCCAGCCGCGGACCGCGCGCGCACACCCCTGCCCCCCCTCTCCGGCATTCCGGGAGACCGGGCGCCCGTGCGGGCACACCCATCCCCTGGCGCCGCAGCGGCGCTCAAAACAGATACGATGAGGCATTCACAGAGATAACAACAGCGCTGGAAGGAGCGAGTCCTTGAGATTCACTTATCCGCTGTAGGATCAGAAGGTGCTACTGGTCCGGATCCGGGATCCGTCACAACCCGTTCGACTTCAATCGAACAGTCCTTCAGTAACGCAACAAGAGCTCCGATTGCGGCCAGGACGGGCGCGAGCACCGTACCGACGACTCCCGCCGTCAATGGAAATTCCGCCACAATCCGCTCTCCCTGCTTAATGACAACCCGCCGTGCATTACCTTCCTGCACAACCTGTTTCAGCTTGTCCAGCAATTCGCTCCCCTGGAGTTTGATCGTTTCCCACATCTTTCTGTCCTGCATCTTCCTCTCCATCTAAGGGAAACCCCCTGCTCCCGGCGACGAACCGCCGTCATTATCCCGCTACTTCCGGCTCCGTGTAACGCGCGCCTTCTTGGCCGTCCCCTTTTTGATCGGGTCCCAGCGCCGGCGGATGTTTTCGCGCCCCATCTCTCTCAACCTTCGAGCGCCCTTGGACAACCCGAGGCGATGCCCCTTGAATACCACGGAGGACACCTTGCGCCCGAGAATGCCCGCGATTTCCGCATTGCTGTGCGTGCGGTAGAGGCGTTTGAGCAGGGCGACCTCCTCCTTGGTCCAGCGCGGGCGCACCTGGCCCGTCTTCACTTTGCTTTTCTTTATTTTTGTTGGCAATTCAGTAGCTCCTTTATTTTTCCATCAGCTATTCCTATCACTAGGAATTTGCTTAATTAAACATAGCGTTTTTGCAACTGTATTTCAATCACCAAATGCATTAAACTGTGTAAAAATTGCAGGGATTGAAGATTAGGTTGTTTTGTAAGTTTTAGTAATTATAGGTATATGAAACGCTTGTATTTCCGGGAAACATCCCCCGCCGATTATCTGGACCCCCGCCGGGCTTCGGTTTTCCGCCGCCGGCTCCTCAGCTGGTACCTTGACAATCGACGCGCCCTCCCCTGGCGGGACACCCCCACCCCCTACCGGGTCTGGATCTCGGAAATCATGCTGCAGCAGACGCAGGTCGGCACGGTGCTTCCGTATTACAACCGGTTCCTCGAACGCTTCCCCGACATCCCCTCGCTGGCGCGGGCCTCCGAAACGGACGTCCTCCAGCGCTGGGCGGGCCTGGGCTATTACGGCCGGGCGCGCCGCCTGCACCAGGCGGCCCGCATCCTGTGGCCCGCCCGGCAGGGGAAATTCCCCGAGGAGTACGAAGCCGTTCTCGCGCTGCCCGGGATCGGCCCCTACACCGCCGGGGCCATCTGCTCCATCGCCTACAACCAGCCCCGGCCCGTGGTCGACGGAAATATCCGCAGGGTCCTGGTCCGTCTCCTCGGCATCGGCGGAAAGGTCCGGGAACGATTTTTCTGGGGCCAGATGTCGGCCCTGCTCCCCCCGAATCAGGCATCCTCCTTCAACCAGGCGATGATGGAGCTGGGAGCCCTGGTCTGCACCCCGCACCGGCCGCAATGCAGCTCCTGCCCGGTGGCGGGGGTGTGTCGCGCCCTGGAATCGGGAAACCCCGCCCGTATCCCCGTAAAACACCCCCGCAGCAGCCGGCCGGTTCACCTCCTGGTGCTCCTCCTGGAAAAAGACGGGCGCATCCTGCTGGCCTCTTCCGGCAAACCCGGCTTCATCCCCGGCGCGTGGGTCCTGCCCTGCCGCGTCCTCGCGGATGCAGGCTCGGCCGAAGGTGAGGCCGCCCGGCTGATCCGGGAAATCACGGGCCGCGCCATCCGCCCCGTCCCCCTTCCCCAGTTCCGCCACGCGATCACCCACCGCCGCATCACCGTCCATCTGTTCGGGAGCGCGGGGGAGCCGGCGACGGTCAAGGAAGAGGACTATCGATGGGTTGACCGGCGGCGGGGAAAGGAGAGGGTCCTCTCCTCGCTGTTCCGGAAGGCGCTCGAGGCAGGCGCTAAAGCGGGCGCCTGACGCATCAGGCGCCGGGAGCCGCCCCGGGGGGCGGAGCCGCCCCGGGGGGCGCTCCCTGCGGCGCGCGGGGCATTCGGTGGTCGGGGCCCGGCGGCGGGCCGAAACGGCGATCGCGACCGCCCGGTGCTCTCCAGCGGTTGATTTCCTCGAGATATTCGGCGAATTTCCTCTGCTGGGTCGCATCCAGGATGGAGGATATCTTGCGGTTGGTTTCCAAGAGCACTTCCTCGATCCTCGGGCGCTGTTCCGTCTGCAGGGCATCCAGCTGTCGGCGCGATTCTTGCATGATCTCCCCGAAGCGGGCTTCCTGCTCGGGCGTCATCTCCAGCAGTTCCGGCAGCCTCCGGTGTCCCCGGGGGGGAGGGGGACCTCCCTGTGTATGCGCCCATCCCGGCCCGGGATGCATCTTGAACCAGAAAAAAGCTCCTCCGGCTCCCAGCAGGGACCCGAGGAGGAAGACGGCGATCAGGATTGCCCATGCGCGCGCGCGGTTTGTCACCCCTATTCCTCCAACGGAGCCAGTTGCAGGAGCAGCTCGCTGTCGTTCTGGACCAGCAGCCGACCTGCCAGATTGCTCGAGTCCGCTTCGTTCAAGAGCTTTTCATACTCCGTATAAGCCGAGACGGTGCGATTTCCGGGCAGGAGCCAGA
>JAFGSS010000046.1 GCA_016934555.1 Acidobacteriota bacterium
TAGCGGTCGGCCGCGCTCCCCTGGGGGGCGTACCAGAGGCAGAGGAGCTTCCACGCGCTCCCCGCCGCGGCCAGGCCGAGCATGTGCCGCAGCAGCCGGGCGGCGTGCAGCATGCTGAATGTCACCGCACCCCGCCGGATCTCCTCCGCGAGCGCCTGGCACCCGGGAAGACCCTTTTCGCCCCACAGTTCCCTCCCCCGGGGAAAGTAACCCTCCCGGAACCGGTTTTTCGCCGCCGAGCGTCCCAGCCACTCGGTGAACTTGCTCTCCACGGCCAGGACCGTTCCGTCCCCGCCATGGAAAACCACGTCGAGGTTGGGGCTGTTCCCCCTGAGCCCGGTGGGAAATCCTGCCTCGAACCGGAGGCCCTCGAGCCGCGCAGGGCTCCCGAGCGCCCGGGCCAGCGGTTCCAGGTCCCTCCCGCGCCAGTAGTCGAAGAAGTTGCAGGCCAGCGCGGAGGACGAATGGAGCGCCCGCATCTTCGCCCTCCTTCGGGGCCGCCCCGGATCCCCCCCGTCCCCCGATTCGAAATCCCGGCGCGTCTCATCCGAGAGGGGCTGAAACAGGTTGTCCCCGACCTCGCTGCAGTAGTCCAGCTCGTAGAGCCGGACCCCGCACTCCCACGCCCACGCCCGCTGCCTCGCCTTGAAGGCGTCCACCAGTTTCCCCATCCGCTCGGCCCTTTCCTCCACTACCTCCAAATCAAAATCGGGGACGGACCACAGACGGCCCGATCCTCGAGGCCTCGAGAAGCCTCTCTCAGGCATACTATCGTGGGACGTCCGCAAGGCCCCACGGGCCTATTCTGGGCACGGGAGTGACAACGGAGGTCACTCGTCTTCGAAAATCTCTGCCTGCTCGCCCGGGTTGTCGCCAATTGTACCTCATCTGTTTCCCGCCGCGGGGCGATAAGAGATTGTATTGCAGGAAATTGCCTGATGGATTTAAGCTAAGGGGGCGCCCCGCCCTTGCGGGAAACCGGAGGGGCGGGGCCCGTTTGCCCCCGGACCCGCACGTTTTCGTGGAGAATGCCGATGTCCCGCAACGACCAGGTGATGCGCCAATGGTTCCTCCTTAAAATGCTGGAGAAGCCCGGGGGCGCGACCATCGACGAACTCGCCGCCTCCCTCCCGGGCGATCACGCCTGCCACCCGCGCACCGTCCGCCGCGACCTGGAGGCGCTGTCGATCTGCTTCCCGCTCTACACCGAACACGCCGAAGGGCGCGCGCGCTGGAAATTGATGGACGGCTTCGGCCACGCCCCCGCCCTGCAGTTTTCGGCCACCGAGCTGATGGCGATGGTGTTCACGAGCGACCTGGCCCGGCCGCTGGCGGGGACGCCGATCAAGGAGTCGCTCGACTCGGCGCTGCTGAAGATGAGGGGCGCTCTCCCGGCCTCGGCCGACGGGTACTTCCCGTCGCTCGCGGGGTGGTTCTCGGCCGGGCTCGGGGCGCACAAGAGTTACCGCGAGCACCGCGACAAGATCGAGCAGCTGGGGCGCGCGATCGAGAGGAAGCGGACGGTGGAGATGCGGTACTTCACCGCCGCCCGCGACGCCACCTCGCGCCGCAAGGTCGACCCCTACCACCTCCGCTTCGTCGGCGGCGCCCTCTACCTGATCGGCCGCTGCCACACCCGCAGGGAAGTCCTGATTTTCGCCGTCGACCGCATCCGCTCCCTCACGGTGACCAACCTCCCCTGCCAGATGCCCCTCGCCTTCGACGTGGAGGAGTACCTCGCCGGCGCCCTGACCGCCATGCGCGGCGGCGAGACCGTCGACGTGGAACTCCGCTTCGACCGCCGCACCTCCGCCTGGGCCCGCGACCGCATCTGGCACCCCAGCCAGACCGCCACCCTGTCCAGGGACGGCCGCCTCACCCTCCGGCTCCAGGTCGCCGACACCCCCGAACTCGTCAGCTGGATCCTGAGCCTCGGCCCCGGCGTCCGGGTGGCCAGGCCGGAGGGCCTGCGCGACCGGGTCCGGGAGACCGCGCGCCAGATTGCCGGGGCGGAGTGACCCGGGGCGGCGTCAGACTTCGGACCACACCCTGAGGCGTCCCTCGGGAAGAAATGCCATCACCGGCCGCCGCTTGCCAAGGATGAAACGGATTCTACATGCTCCCGGGCCGGGGAACAATCGAAGCGGCGGGAGCCTTCGGTGTCTCCTGACGCCCTCGGGATATCCCCCCCGCCGCAACCCCGCGGCTGCGCAAGTTAACCCTTGAATGCGGGCGCGCAGGGGCTCATAGTTCTTCGGCGGTTCCATCATGGACGGAACTGTCCGAATTTCGGGAAGTCTGGAACCAGAGGATTATTGCGTAACGAATCGTTGCCCCGCCTGATGCACCGCTTTTTTTAATCACGCGCGCCGAACCGTTTCCCCGCAACCAGGGAGTATACATGTCATCCGATACGCCGCCGGAAGTCACCGGCTTCCGCAGCTTCAACCTCGCCGGGCCCCTCCTCAAGGCGCTCGACGACGTGGGGTACGAGACCCCGACGCCGATCCAGGCGGGCATCATCCCGCCGCTGCTCGAGGGGCGGGACGTGCTCGGTCAGGCCCAGACGGGAACCGGCAAGACGGCGGCCTTCGCGCTGCCGCTGCTCGCCCGCCTCGACCTCGGGCGGGCGGAGCCGCAGGTGCTGGTGCTCGCGCCGACGCGCGAGCTGGCGATCCAGGTGGCGGAGGCATTCCAGCGTTACGCCTCCCACCTGAAGGGTTTCCGCGTCCTCCCCGTCTACGGCGGGCAGGGGTACGACGTCCAGCTCCGGCAGCTCAAGCGCGGGGTCCACGTCGTCGTGGGAACCCCCGGCCGCGTCATGGACCACATCCGCCGCAAGACCCTGGCGCTCG
Source organism: Acidobacteriota bacterium (assembly GCA_016934555.1). Taxonomy (GTDB): domain Bacteria; phylum Acidobacteriota; class UBA6911; order UBA6911; family UBA6911; genus UBA6911. Next base: position 2,856 of record JAFGSS010000046.1, read on the forward strand.
ACGCGATCCGGTGCCTGGTGCTGGACGAGGCGGACGAGATGCTGCGCATGGGCTTCATCGACGACGTGGAGTGGATCCTCGGGCAGACCCCCGCCGGGCGGCAGATCGCCCTCTTTTCGGCCACCCTCCCCGCGGCCATCCGCCGGATCGCCAAGAAGCACCTGCGCGACCCGCTCGAGGTCACCATCGCGGTGCGCACCACCACGGCCGACACCATCCGCCACCGCTACTGGCTCGTCGACGGGGTGCACAAGCTGGAGGCCCTGACCCGGATCCTGGAGTCGGAGCCGTTCGACGGCATGCTCGTCTTCGTCCGGACCAAGACCGCCACCGCGGAGCTCGCGGAGAAACTGGAGGCGCGCGGCTACGCCGCCGCCCCCCTCTCCGGCGACATCGCCCAGAAGACGCGCGAGAAGACGGTGGAGCAGCTGAAAAAGGGGAAGCTCGACATCCTGGTGGCCACCGACGTCGCCGCCCGCGGCCTGGACCTGGACCGCGTCAGCCACGTCATCAACTACGACATCCCCCATGACACCGAATCGTACGTCCACCGCGTGGGGCGCACGGGCCGGGCGGGCCGGGCCGGGGACGCCATCCTCTTCGTCTCCCCGCGCGAGCGGCGCATGCTCGGGGCCATCGAAAAGGCGACGCGCCAGAAGATCGACCGGATGACGCTCCCGTCGGCCGAAACCATCAGCAACCGGCGCATCGACCGCTTCAAGCAGCGCATCACCGACACCCTGGCCGCCGGGGAAACGGAATTCTTCGCGCGCCTGCTCGAGCAGTACTGCGCCGAGCACGATACGCCCCCGCTCGAGGTCGCCGCGGCGCTCGCGCGCATGGTTCAGGGGGAGAAGGAGCTGACGCCGGAGGAGCTTCCGCCCGAACCGGCCCGGGCGTCGAAGCGCCCGGGGGCGCCGCCTCCGGCCCGGCGGCCCGCGCACGCGGACGCCGCGCCGAAGGGGCCCCGGGACAAGGCCCGCCCCGCGCGGGAGCGGCCCCAGGGACCGCCCGAAGCCGGGACGGAACGCTTCCGCCTCGAGGTGGGGGAAATCCACGGCGTCAAGCCCGCCAACATCGTCGGCGCCCTCAGCAACGAATCGGGCCTCGACGGCGAACATATCGGCCGGGTCCGGATCCACGAGGACTACAGCACCGTGGACCTGCCGGAGGGGATGCCGAAAGACATCTTCATGCTCCTGAAAAAAGTGTGGGTCTGCAACCGGCAGCTCGCGATCACGCGCCTGGAACCCGGGGGCGCGCCGCGCCCGGAGCGTGGGAAAGCGCGGATCGAAAAGAAGGAAAAGAAGAAAAAGACGCGGGAACGCCGGGAAGGCATCTAGAGGGTGCCAGAGGCGGCCGAATGCGATACACTGGAAGGGAAAGGGAGGTGGAGAGGTAGAGTGAGAGACAGGAATTATGAAGCTGGAACCGCAATCATGACCCAGGAATGGCCGTCGTTCGCCCGGAAACTGGCGGAGGTGCTGGCCGAGCTGGGACCCGACCAGTTGCTGGTGCTTTCCGACCCGGCCACCACCCGTTTCGTGCAGTTTGTGGCGCAGGGGGCGGACGGGATACGGGCGGAAATCTCGAGCAACGCCAGCCTCCCCCCCGGGGACAGGCTGAGCCGGGCCCAGGCGGCGGAACTGGTCAGCGCGGGCTGGGAGAAACCTGCCGAGGCCCCGAAACCATCGGCGCCCGAAACAGCCCCCGACGGATCCCCCGACTTCTTCATCGACTTCCCCGCCCCCGTGGAGGTGGCGCGGATCTCGGAACAGACGATCGCGGCCCTTGCGGGGGTGCTCCGGATCCCGCGCCCGGAAATGCTGGAATACGCCGCCTTCGATGCCGAAGGGAGGGCCATCGACTTTTCGGGACTGGGGATCCGGCGGATCGAGAAGCGGCAGCAGATCAACCCCGGGAGGATCTCCAGGCGCCTGCTCGTCTGCCTCCGCAAATTCACCGGGATCGCCGACCTCGACTACGACGAGGACGGGGACATCGGGCTCATTTTCGACAACGTGAGCATGTTCATCCGCATCCTGGGCAGCCCCCCCGCCGTCCGCCTGTATGCCCCGCTGGTGCACGGCGCGCGCGAAAGCCGGGGCCTGCTCAGCCGGCTCAACGAGCTGAACTCGGGCTTCGGGTCCATGCACTTCTTCATTCTCAACCGGACCATCGGCGCCGTGGCCGAGATCCCGGCCGCGCCGCTGCGGTACGAGGTCCTGGCCCAGACCATGAACCATTTCTGCAGTGTGGCGGACGGGGTGCACAAACAGCTCAACGAGGAATTCGGCCGCAGGCGGTCCTACCTGAAGACGCCCAAAAGCACCATGGTCCACTAGCGCCGTCGCCCGTCCGGTCAGCCGCCCGCGTTCGCCCTTTTCGCCACCCCGTGCTTTTCCAGAAACTCCACGAGTGCGCCATGGCTCTGCGCCCCCGTGAGCCGGTCGCCGTCGAGGATCAGGGTGGGGACGAGGCGCACCCTTTCCCCCTCCGAGAGGGCCCAGTCGGCTTCCACCGCCTGGCTGAAGGTGCGCATCTCGAGGATCTCCGCCGCCCGCCCCGCGGGGAGCCCCACCGAGGCTGCCGTGCGGGCCAGCACCGCGGGGGAGGAGATGTCCTTCCCCTCCACGAAGTAGGCGCGGTAAACAGCCTGAAGGAATTCGTCCCCCCGCTTTTCGGCCGCGGCCCAGAGGGCCAGCTCCTGCGCCAGGCGCGTGTTGTAGAGCCGGTCCGCCCCCTGAAAGGGGACCCCGTACGTCTCCGCCTCTTGCGCCAGCTGCCTCCGCATCCTTTCCAGGTCCGCGCCCGGGCCCATGAATTCTTCCATCGGCGTCCCCTCCGCGGGCGTTTCCGGGTGGAGCGGGTAGGCGCGCCAGAGAAGGGAGATGTCGTATTCCCGCTTCAGTTTTTCAATACCCCCGGTAATGAAATAGCACCAGGGTCAAACGTAATCGTGAAAGATCTCCAGGATGTGCATGTTTCCCTCCGTTCGGTGATCGCTGATTCCATAGTAGCATCGGGGGGAAAAATGTGCACGGAAACGCCCGAAAAGTCTCCCGCTGTGTTATGGTGGGGCGCAAAACAGAAGCCAGCGGAGGACCGGGCATGGAACTGAGCCTTTTCGATATCGCCTCCTTTCTCCTCTTCTTCCTGATCGTCATCGGCGTGAGCATGTACAAGAGCCGCCGGGAGGAATCGGGGGAGGACTTTTTCCTGGCCGGGCGCGGGCTCCTCTGGCCCATGATCGGGCTCTCGCTCATCGCGGCCAACATCTCGACCGAGCAGATCGTGGGGCAGGCGGGTCAGGGGGCGGGAAACGTCGGCTTCGCCGTCGCCAGCTACGAATGGATGGCGGCGATCACCCTCGTCTTCGTCGCCTTCTTCTTCCTGCCGCGCTTTCTCCGGAGCGGCATTTTCACCATGCCCGAGTACCTCGAGTACCGCTATTCGCCCGCCGCCCGGGGGCTGATGGCGTTCTACACCCTGGTCATCTACGTCGGCGTGACCATCTCGGCCGTCATCTATTCCGGGGCGCTGACGATTCACACCATCTTCGACATGAAGCTCTCGACCGCCGTGTGGCTCATCGGCGGGATCGCCGCCCTGTACGCCACCTGGGGCGGCCTGAAGGCCGTCGCCTGGGCCGACCTCTTCCAGGGGGGGGCGCTGCTCGCCGGCGGCCTCGTCGTCGCAGGCATCGGCCTCAACGCCGTAGGGGGGGTGGAGCGGTTCATGGCCGTCAACGCCGACCGCATGCACATGATCCTTCCCGCGGACCACCCGGTGCTCCCCTGGACCGCCCTGGTCGTCGGCCTCTGGATCCCCAACTTCTACTACTGGGGGCTCAACCAGTACATCACGCAACGAACGCTCGCGGCCCGGTCGATCCGGCAGGGGCAGATGGGCATCCTCTTCGCGGCCCTGCTGAAGCTCCTGATCCCCTTTATCGTCATCGTTCCCGGCATCATGGCCTACCAGCTCTACGGCGCCGAGCTGGCCGCGACCCCCGACGCCGCCTACCCGCTCCTGATCCGCAACCTGATCCCGATCGGGGTGCGCGGCCTCATCTTCGCCGCCATCGCCGGCGCCGTCATCAGTTCGCTCGCCTCCATGCTCAACTCCGCCTCCACCATCTTCACCATGGACATCTACAAGCGCCACCTGAGAAAGGCCGCCCCGCCGAAGGCGCTCGTGTCGATGGGGCGCGCCGTGACGGTGGCGCTGGTGGGCCTGGGGTGCCTCATCGCCCCCCAGCTCGGGAACCCGCGCTTCCAGGGGATCTTCAACTACATCCAGGAATTCCAGGGCTTCGTCTCCCCCGGCATCCTCGCCGCCTTCGTCTTCGGCATGATTTTCAAGCGCTGCCCGCCGGCCGCGGGGGTTACGGCCCTGGTCTCGAGCCCCCTCATCTACGGCTTCCTCTTCTTCGCCGCCGCCGACATGGCGTTTCTCAACCGGATGGCCGTGACCTTCGCCGTCATCCTCGTGCTCATGGCCCTCATCACCGCCCTGCGCCCGCTCCGGCAGCCCCGGACGATGCCGGTGCGCGAAGGGTTCGAGGATATCGCTTTGGCCCCGTCGGTCCAGTACCTGGGCGCGGCCGTCATCGCCGTCACCCTCGTGCTTTACTGGATCTTCTGGTAGGAGGCGGATCATGAAAGTCCCCGAAAAGATGCTGGCCCGACTGTACGGAGCGGAAGACTCCGGCCGCCAGAAGCGGCGCTACCGCGACCTGCTGCGCGAATACGCCGGGAGCTTCGAGAGACCGCAACCCGCACTTTACGTCTCCTCCCCCGGGCGGACGGAACTGGGGGGGAACCACACCGACCACAACAACGGGCGGGTGCTGTGCGCCGCCGTCAGCCGGGACACCGTCGCGCTCTGCGGGCCGCGCTCCGACAACCGGATCAAGCTGCGCACTTCGGCCCTGCCGGGGCTCTTCGACGTGGACCTCGAGGACCTCCGGCCGCGCCCGGAGGAGAGGGGGACTTCGCACGCCCTCATCCGGGGCGTGGCGGCCGGGTTCAAGGAGGGGGGGTTCGCCCTCGGGGGCTTCAGCGCCATCATCCACGGCGAGGTGGGGATCGGCTCGGGACTCTCCTCCTCCGCCAGTTTCGAGGTCCTCCTCGGCGGAATCCTGAACGCGCTCTACAACGACGGCCGGGTCGACCCGCTCGCCGTCGCCCGCATCGCCCGCCGGGCGGAAAACGAATTTTTCGGCAAGCCGTGCGGGCTGATGGACCAGGCCGCGGCGGCCCTGGGAGGGGTGCTGGCCCTCGATTTCGAGGACGAGGACGCCCCCGCCGTGGTGCGGGTGCCCGCCGATTTCGCGAGCTCGGAGTACGTGCTCGCGGTCGTCCACACGGGCGCGGGGCACGAGGGGCTGACGGGCGCCTACGCCGCCATCCCCGCGGAAATGAAGGCGGCCGCCGCCCTGTTCGGCCAGGAGACCCTGCGCGGGGTGTCCGAGCGCGCCTTCCGCGCGCGCCTCGACGAGGTAAGGCGCCGCGCGGGGGACCGGGCCGCGCTCCGGGCCCTGCACTTCTTCGCCGAAAACCGCCGCGTCGGCCTGATGGCGGAGGCGCTGGCCGCCGACCGCTTCGACGATCATGTCCGGCTGGCGGCGGAAAGCGGCGCATCGAGCGCCGGGCTGCTGCAGAACACGATCCCGCCCGGGGGGTCCGGCCGGAGCCAGCCGGCGGCCCTGGCCCTGGCCCTCTCCCACGAATTCCTCGCCCGCGCCGGCCGGGGCGCCTGCCGCATCCACGGCGGAGGCTTCGCCGGGACGATCCAGGCCTATGTCCACCGCGACGATTTCCGCGCCTACTCCCGGCTCCTGACCCCGCTGTTCGGCAAAGGGTCGGTCGAACCGCTCCGCATCCGGGCGGAGGGGGTGACGCCGGTCGCCTGACGGCCCGCGGGAGCAACATCCCCCGCACCCGATTTCGGTCGCGGGTAAAACCAGATAACTGCGATTTTACTCACGGAGATAACCGCCGGTCCCTGATCGCGCTCAACGCCGTGGCCCCGACACCCCCGCCCGGCTTATCGTCCGCAGGGAGGGGGATCTCCTGGAGCTGGACTTCCCGGCGCGCCCCGTCCTCGGCGCGGTCGGGGCGCGCGGCCCTCTACCTGGAAGGGACCGTCCGGCTGTAGCCCGCCCCCCGGAGGCCCCGGGATTTGTGTCCACCCGATCGCGATCTTATACAAGGGGGCAGTACACCTCGAGGGGGACCTCCTATGAAAAGGATGACGATCATGGCCATACTGATGCTGGGCTTCCGGGGGAGCGCTCTCGCTTCCGATCTGAAAGTGGGGGACCCGGCGCCGGCGGTGAAGCTCCGGACCGACGCGGGGACGGAGTTCGACCTCGCCGCACGCAAAGGGCTCTGGACGGTGCTCTACTTCTATCCCAAGGCCGACACGCCCGGCTGTACCAAACAGGCGTGCGCCTTCCGCGACAACCTCGAGCGGATCCGCGCGCGGGGGGCGGAACTCTTCGGGGTGAGCGCCGACGGGGTGGAGGCCCTCAGGAAGTTCAAGGAGAAGCACCGCCTCAACTTCACCCTGCTGGCCGATCCCGGCCTCGACGCGATCAAGGCCTACGGCACCAAGATGCCGGTCCTCGGGATGTCGAAACGGTGGACCTTCATCGTCGGCCCGGATCTCGTGATCCGCGCCATCGACAGGGACGTCGACCCGGTGCTCGACGCCGAACGGGTGGCCCGGAAACTGGCGGAGCTGCAGGGCGGCTAGCCCGGGCCGTGCATGAAGATCTCGGGCTCCCGGCGCCCCGCGGCGTTCTCGCCGAGCCACTCCCGGATTTTCTTGATGAAGGGGCCCTGGAGCGCGCGGGCGCCGAAGGCGCACCCCTTCACGCAGGCGGCGCAGAGGATGCAGCCGGCCTCGTTCGTCTCCGAGATCTCGCGCGTGGTGATCGAACCGGTGGGACAGAGTTGTTCACAGGCGCCGCAGGCGATGCACAGGCCGGGGTCGGTCGTTGGAACCAGGGCCGGGTGAACCGGGCGTCCCTTGAGCTCCGGGTTCCCCGGCAGTTCCGGGGCCGGGATCTCCCGGGCGCTTTCCACCCCCCCCAGGTATCCGGCGATCTCGCGCCCGAATTCCCGCGCCCGTTCGAGATCCTCCCGGTCGGGGCGCCCCGCGGCGATGGGGCCCTTTCCGGTCGAGTAGGAGTGCTCGGCGACAAAGGAAGCCCCGGCGACAGGCACGCACCCCGCGGCGCGGGCCAAAGCCGACAGTTCCTGGAGCGCGTCCTCGATCGCCCGGTTGCCGTAGACGGCGACCAGCACCGCCGGCCCCCCCAGCGAGCGCAGCCCCGCGAATCTCGCCATGGCGATTTCGGGCACCCGCCCGGCGTAGACGGGCGCGCCGAGGAGCAGCAGTTCGTCTTCGCCCGCCTCCCCGAAATCGTTCGGGGCGCCGGGGAGGGTGAGGTCCAGGCGGGTCACCCTCTCCACACCAGTCCCCGCGGCGATCTGTTCGAGCACCCTGCGGGTCCCCCCGGTGGGGGAAAAATAGACGAGGCGTACGGAGCGTATGTTCACAGTTCCTCCCGTGATCGTTGCGTTGCGCCGAAATTTTCCATCAGCTCCCGGGTCGATGCGACGAGGCGCGGGAGGGTGTCCCGCCCGAGGTCGATGATGTGCCCCCCCTGCATGAACACGAGGCTGTTGCTGGCGATGATGACCTGGTACCGTTCGGCCATCTTCCGGAGCCCCCGGTAGATCATCCCCGCGCTCTCCTGGTCCTGCCCCGTCTCCGGGCTGTCGATGAGGATCGCCGCCTCCCCGGCGTGCGCCTGGTTCAGGAGCCCGTCGGCCACCCCCTGGCCATGCGACAAAAAGAGCGCGCGGATCCCCTGGACCATCTGCTCCCAGCCGTCGAAGACCCCGCCCATGTTGGGGTTGAGCGATTCGGTGGAGATGTACTTCAGCCCCTCGCGGCCGCTCCCCTCCACGGTGCAGAAGGGGCAGCGGGCGACGGCCCTTAGCACGGTCGACTTGCCCGCCCCGTTGGGGCCGATGAGGACATTGTAGCCCGGCTCGAACCGGATGACCGGGCGGTCGATCCCCAGTTTCGCCACCTTCACCGAATGGTTGATGCACAGCGCCACGCTCGAAATCATGTACCCGCTCTCCCTGTCGATGATTTAACATAACATCGGCCGCGCTCTTCCGACAGCCCGATGTGGGTCGGGAAGCGTGCCCGGGGAGGGAGGCAACGGCACCCATGTTCCATCAGGATACCGTACTGGGACGGACGGGGTTCAGGGTCGGGCGGCTCGGCATCGGGAGCGGGTACCACGCCCCGGCGGCCGCCATCGAGGAGGCGTTCGAGCGCGGCTGCAATTACTTCACCTGGGGGACCGTCCTCAAGGGGTTTTCCCCCGCGATGCGGGAGGCGCTCCGCAACATAGCCGGGAAGGGGGAGCGCGACCGGCTGGTGCTCGCGATGTTCAGCTACGCCCACTGGAACTTCCTCACCGAGCGCTTCCTCATGAAGGGGCTGCGGGAGGCGCGGACCGATTACGCCGACGTGCTGGTCCTCGGCTATTTCCCCCGGCCCCCCTCGGAGCGCCTGCTCGACGGCGCCCTGAAGCTGCGGGAAAAGGGGCTGGTGCGCTCGATCGGCGTGAGCGGCCACAACCGCCGGATGTTCGCGCTTCTCGCGGGGGACGAACGGGTCGGCGTCCTGCACCTGCGCTATAGCGCCGTGCACCGCGGGGCCGAGACCGACATCTTCCCCTTCCTGGCGGACGGGAACCGGCCGGGGACGGTCGGATTCACCGCCACGGCCTGGGGGAAACTCCTCCGCGCGAAAGGGATGCCCCCGGGGCAGGCGCCCCCCACCGCCGCCGAGTGCTACCGCTTCGCCCTCTCCCACCCCTCCGTCGACGTCTGCATGACCGCACCGCGGACCCTGGAAGAAATGAGGCAGAACCTGGCGGTCCTCGACCAGGGACCGATGACGGGGGAGGAACTCGACCGGATGCGCCGGATCGGGGACCACCTCTACGGCCGCCGCTGATCGGTCCCGACCGGGGGATCATCCGGAGGAAAGGGCGCGGCGCGCGGCGCTCTCCCCCGCCACGTGGCCCGTGGAGAAGGCGGCCTGCAGGTTGTAGCCCCCGGTGTCGGCGTCGAGGTCCAGCACCTCCCCGGCCACAAAGAGCCCGGGCACCTTGCGCGACTCCAGGGTGCGCGGGTCGATCTCATCCAGGGCGACTCCCCCGGCCGTCACGATCGCCCGGGCGAGCGGGAGCGGACGCTCCACGTTGAAGGGGAGGGCCTTGAGCAGCCCGATCAGCCTCTCACGCCCGGCCGCGCCGATTCCCCGGGCCGGCGCGCTCCCGTCGAGCCCCGCCAGCTCGAGGAGCGGACGGGCCATCCTGAGCGGCACGTACTCCTTCCAGATCGAGAGGAGGCTCCTGTGTCCACGGGCGTCGAGGTCCCCCTGCAGCCGCCGGCGCAGTTGTTCCCTGGTGAGCGCGGGCTTGAGGTCGATCAGGACCGAGACCGGCCCGGAGGCGAGGGCGTCGACGACGGCGAGGCTCATCATCAGGATGACGGGGCCCCCCAGGCCGAAGGGGGTGAAGCCGAGCTCCCCGAAGCGGCTCTCGATGAGGGGCGGCCGGGGTTTCTTCTTTTCCCCGCGCCCGTAATCGCGGTCGGGGATGGAAGCGCTGTCGACCTCGGCCGCCTCCCGGGCGAAAGCCGCGGCGCGCACGTTGCGCAGATCGACCCCGCCCAGGGAGCGGGCCAGGGCCTGCTCCCGCACGACGAGGGGGACGAGGGCCGGCCGGGGCCGGACGATGGCGTGTCCGGCAGCGGCGGCCAGGGCGAAGCCCTCACCGGTCGAGCCGGTTTCGGGCCAGGAAGCCCCCCCGGCCGCCAGAACGACCGAGGGAGCCGCAAAAACCCCCCGCGCGCTCTCCACCTCGAACCCTCCCGCGTCGCGCGGCGCCAGCGTGGAGACGGGGGCGCGGCCAAGCACGCGCACCCCCGCGTCGGCCAGTTCCTGTTCGAAGAGGCGCACCACGTCGCGTGCGTCCCCGGAGGCTGGAAAGATGCGCCCCCCCCGCTCCGTCAGGGTTTCCAGGCCGCGGCTCCGGAGGAACGCGAGCAGCTCGGGGCGGAAGAAGCGGGAAAAGGCGGAGTGGAGGAAGCGGCCGTTCGGCCCGTACATGGCGATGAAGTCGCGGAGTTCGGCGGCGTTGGTGAGGTTGCACCGCCCCTTGCCGCTCACGAGGATCTTCCGGCCGCAGCGGCCGGTCTTTTCGAGGAGCAGCACCCGGGCCCCCGCCCGGGCGGCGGCCGAGGCGGCCATCAGCCCCGCGGCCCCGCCGCCGATCACGATGACGTCGGCATCCGCATTTCCGGCATCCGTCATGGCTCTCCCGCGGCTAGTTCATGCCGGGAGTGATGATGCGGTAATTCCCGCTCAGGTGCATCAGGCTGAACAGGTAGAGCAGCCCGTCGTAATAGGGATCGAAGTAGCCGTCCTCGTACGGCTCGAGCTTCGCGTTCCAGACCGCGTCGACGAACTTCCAGCTCTTGGCCTGGGTCCCCATGATGGACGCGGCGGCCGAGGTCGCGACCAGGCCGAGCGAGTGGCGCAGCTTGCGGTACCCCCCGGCCTGCAGGATCCATTCGGGCAGCGTGCCGTCGATGTTGAACTGGTCCTCGAAGGTGTCGATCCCGCGGCAGAAGAGGAAGTTCTGGATGCGGCGCACGTAGTCCCGCTGCCACTCGACGTCTTTCGCGTACCAGGAATAATCCATGGCGATGTTCATCGGCACCCGCCAGGAATCGTAGCGGAAGGCGCCGGGGAACCAGCGGTTCTCGAGCGGTTTGCCGCTGTAGTCGGTGGTGTCGGTGTTCAGCCCGGTCTCGGGATGGATGGCGCGGTGCAGGTAGCGGCGCGCCTCCACGGCGCATTCGCGGTAGAACCCCTCGTGCCCGTCGCGCGCGTACTCGGCCCAGACCTCGTAAAAGGCGGGCAGGTGGTAGGAGGGGTCGGTGAAGTGGTAGCCCGACTTGTCGGGGACGAAGGTGATCAGCTTGTGTTCGGTGTGAATCACGTTCATGATCCCGTCGGTCCCGTCCTTGCTCCACATGGCGTCGAGGATGCGGCGCGCCTCCCCGTAGTAGTCGATCCCGGTCTCGTTCCCCCAGCGGTTGGAGGCGAACAGGAGCGCCGTGACGAAGTAGAGCTCCCCGTCCGAGGCCGACCCCTCCGAATTGTGCTTTCCCGTCTTCGGCTCCACGCTCCAGGCGAAATAGGCGTCCCGCGCGCCCCCCTGGTGCTGCATGTACTTCTTCGTCCAGCGCCAGAGCCGGTCGAACACCTCCTTCCTGTCGAGCTGCACCGCCACCATCATGCCGTAGGAGAGCCCCTCCGTGCGGGCGTCGTGGTTTTTCAGGTCGGAGATGTAGGCCATGTCGTCGCCGACCTCGAAGTAGACCCGGTTCTGCCCCAGGAAGAGGTCGTAGTACGCCTTGGCGAGCTTGACGTCGATGGCCGCCTGCGAGTATCCCGCTTCGCGGAAGACATTGCGGTATTTCCCGGTTTCCCGCGCCCCCCGCTCCCACGGCTTCATCTTTCCGCGGGGGTCGGAGACATCCCGGGCGCACTTTTCATCGATGCTCCAGGCCGCGCCGCCGGCCAGGAGGA
>JAFGSS010000047.1 GCA_016934555.1 Acidobacteriota bacterium
AAAGTTTTTTGACGACAAGGCCAGTCTCCTGGGCGGCATCCTGCTCAGGGAGATCGTCAAGGCGGTCCCCGATTTCCTGAGTCGGCCGGACGAGGCCCTCACGATCAAGAGCGAAACCCGCAACGACGCGTCCGGATCTCCCGCCGAAATTCACACCCTGATGAACTGGAAGCCGCAGCTTCGGAGTTTCGGCGCCTTTGTCGCCGAACGCAACGGCAGTCCGGCCGCCCTCACCATCGATGCGAGGTCGGTCGCCTATCTCAGCGGCAAGGACCCTTACTTCGAAATCCGGGGGGAACTCCGGGACTTCACCCTCGACCTGGTCAAGCCCCTGGTCACCCTGATCCGGATCCAATTCTCGAGGTTCGCGTTCACCGCGAAAAAGGGGCAGAAGACCGTCTTCGATCCGGCCATTGCGGCGATCGAATTCGCCGGTCCGCTCCATTTCGTCAAGGACCTGCTCGACCGGATCAAGCTGCCGGGCATGGACGGGGACGGTTTCGGCCAGCCCATCGTCGACGTGGACGCCCAGCGCGCCCGGCTCGGCTACACCTGCAACATTCCCGATGTCGGCTTCGGCGTCTTCTCGCTGCAGAACATCGATTTTTCGGCCCTGGTCACCCTCCCCTTCACAGGGGACCCGCTCCTGTTCCGTTTTGCCTTCAACGAACGCTCCAACCCTTTCCTGTTGACCGTGGCCATGTTCGGCGGCGGCGGGTTTTTCGCCATCGAGCTTCTGCCCGACCGCATCCAGCTCATCGAAGGGTCGCTCGAGTTCGGCGGTTCCTTTTCGATGAACCTCGGCGTCGCCAGCGGCGGCGTCTCCCTCATGGCCGGCATCTACTTCAAGTACGAAGAGGGGGACGCCACGATATCGGGCTACGTCCGCTGCCGCGGATGCCTGAGGGTCCTCGGCCTCATCAGCATCTCGGCCGAGTTCTACCTGGCGCTGACTTACGAGGAGGCCTCGAACCGGGTCTGGGGGGAGGCGTCCCTGACCGTCAAGGTCAAAGTCCTCTTCTTCAGCACCAAGGTGACGCTCAGGGTCGAGCGTTCGTTCCGGCATTCGCCCCCGCCGCTCTTCACCGACATCATGGATGAGGGGCACTGGCTCGATTACTGCGAAGCGTTCGCCTGAGAGAACCCAAAGGAGACCTGCGATGGATAAACCGGAAATTGTGTGGGCCTTTTTGCCCGGCGGTATCAGGGACGGAAGACTGAAGTGCTCGGCCGCGGTCTCCCTCCGCCTTCCCGGGGAGTCGGGATCGAAGCCCCACCTGGGGCTGTTCCCGGAGATCCTGGATTGGGCCGGAACCGTGAAAGGACTTGCCTTCGAGGTCCAGTTCGACAAATCGACCCCCGTGAGGGCGGTGCGGACGAGCCCCGATCCCGATCCCGAACTCTGGCAGGCCATTTTCCGACCCGATTCGCCCGTCATCCCCTTCAGGTTCACGGACATGAGCCGGCGCCCGGTCCTCGCTTTCCCGGTCAGGCATGTCCAGTCGTTCATCGCCCAGCAGTACATCAGCATGGCGGCCGAATCCCCCGAGGAGCCGCCCGAGATCGAGCGCGTCTTCCGCAGCGAGGCGCTGGCTCAAATCCGGCTCAAGCCCGTAACCAGCCCCCGCTTCGTCGACGGGGTGAAGGTCGGGACGAACGAACAGATCCTGGCCCAGTCCGTCCGTTCGGCCATCGCCGGCCGGAAGGTCAAGGCCATGCCCGTTTCGGACAAGCCTTCCCCGGCTCAGGATTTCTACCTGCTGCGGCTGTACCACCGGCCGCGCAACCGGGCCGTCCCCGATTCCAAAACCAGCAGGCCCGTATTCACGCGCGTACCGGTGAAGCCTCCCGAGCTCGATTTTCACCAGGCGGTGGCGTCCCTGACCAATTATCCGGCCCTGATGCGGCTGCTGGGACTGGCCGTCGACTTCGAGGTTCCGCTGCCGTCGGGCAGGCGCTCCTCCGGGTTTTCCGCCCGCATCGTCCCCGTGGGCCGGAAGGACGACCGGACGCCATGGACCCGGTGCGTCCTGAATGCGGCCAAAGAGGTCTTCGAAGCGGCTTCCCGGTCGTCCCGGCCCGAGATCGTGGACGGATTTCTCGATCTGTCCGACGGCGAAAAGTTCGATCTCGTGGAAATCGACGTCGACGGGGCGGCCCTCAAAGCGGCCGAACTGGCCGACCAGGCCGAGGATCAAACCACCGGCGATCTGCCGGCGCTGCGTTCGAGCGGCTTCTCCGTGGCCCGCACGGGGAACGCCGTCGCTCTCGCCGAGGCCCTGGAGCGGGGGGCGGAACACCACCAGGCGATCACGCGGAAGCGCGACACGACCTTTTACGCGGAAGACATCATTCAGGGTTACCGGGTGGACGTCTGGGATGAAGCCTCCCGGCGCTGGTACTCCCTCTGCAAAAGGGTGGGCTCCTACCATTTCCTGCGCGCCGACCGCACGGAGACGCTCGAGGACGAAGGCTTCGTCTCGGATGCGGTTACCGAGTCGACCGACGGATCGTCGGAAGACCTGTTCGTGCACGAGGCGATCTTCGGGTGGGACGGCTGGAGCCTGGTGGCGCCGCGGCCGGGAAGAACGATCGACGAGGACGACCGGGCGGCCGACATCGAGAGCCGGGCGGCGACCGCCTTCAGGCTCGAGACCCGGTTCAAGCCTGTGCCCGGGTCGCTGCCGCGTCTCCGTTTCGGCGGCCGCTACCGGCTGAGGGCCCGGGCGGTGGACCTGGCGGGCAACAGCGTCGGGCCGGAATCGCCCGACGCGGCCAAGGCCATTCCGGCGCCCCCGCAGGCGCCGGCGTTTTACAGGCGCTTCGATCCGGTCGGATCGCCCGTCGTGGTGCCGCGCGCCGCGCCGAGGCGGGGGGAGACCGTCGATGCCGTGGTCATCCGCAGCTATAACGACAGCATCCACGAAGACACCGTCGATACCGAGGAAACCGCCGAGCGGCATGTGGCGCCCCCGAAGACGTCCGAACTGGGCGCCGAGGTGCACGGCATGTTCGACGGGGCGGAGGGGGGGCTGCGCAAGGATCTCTACGGACTGATCGCCCGGAAAGACCCGGGGAAGCTCGAAGAAATCGAGCCCGCCGATGAGCTCGAACTCCCCTATTTCCCCGATCCGTGGGCCCGGGGCGTCGTGGTGCGCGGCCTGCCGGGACTCCCGGCCGACCAGCCGATGCGCATTCCCTTCAGCGGCGATTGGCCGGAGTGGAAACCTTTCCGCATCCGGCTGGCTGAAGGGGACCGTCCGGCCGCCTGGGATGAAGGCGCGCGCGTGCTGACGGTCTGGCTGAAGAAGTCGGACGAGGCCGTTCTCCGCCTGAGCTGCTGGTTCCCGGAAATCCAGCTTCCGAATGTCGGGCTCTACCGCTGGCTGGAAAAGCCGGAGCTCGCCATCCCGCCGAAGATCCTCCAGGCGCCGACGGCGACCGGGCCGCTGCTGGTTGTGCCGCCGGGAGTTCAAATGCGCGCGGCGGCCGGATGGGCGCCTTCGGTCGCGCCCGAACCGATGGGTCCGGCCGGAACCGCGCTTTCGAAGCCCCGGGGCCCGAAGCGGCAGAAAGAAAAACCCCCGGCCGCGGGGCTGATGAAGCCCGTGTTTCAGCTGCCGCGGATCCAGCTGCAGAAGATGCGCGATCTGGCGCTCAATGCCTCCCACTGGATGATGACGCCCTACCGGACGGTCGTTTTGACGCACGCCACCCAGCAGCCGCTCGGGCGCCCGGGGGCGAAAGTGTTTGCCGTCAGCCGGAACCCGGGGGATACGCACGCGGTGTTCGACGCGGTCCTGGATGTCCATGGCTCGAGCAGCCAGAAGGTCGATCTCGACGCCGCATGGAAAGAACCGGTCGACAACATCGCGGAGCAGAGCTGGAAAACTCTCGACGGCTCGGCCCATGTGCTGGAGCAGCCCCTGGCGCGGGGCATGACCTCGTTTTCGATGAAGGATCCGGCGCTCTATCGCCAGGAGTTCGGGGACACGAAATACCGGCGCGTGACCTATACCCTCACCGCAACCACCCGTTTCCGGGACCAGATGCCCCGGGAGACGGCCGGGGACGTCGAGCGGCTGGTGCGCCGGAGCCTTCCGATCACGGTCGATGTGCCCAACACCGCCCCGCCGATGATGCCGGAGGTGCTCTATGTGGTGCCCGCTTTCGGCTGGGAGCGCAAGCGGGAGAAGGAGAAGTTCTCGAGCATCCGCAAAGGGGGGGGGCTGCGGGTCTATCTCGAGCGCCCCTGGTTTTCCTCGGGCGACGGGGAGCAGCTGGCCGTCATCCTGACCTCGATCCCCGGAGCGCCGACCGAGCGCGCGATCGAGACCTACGAGCCCCCCGCGGCGCAAGGCAAAATGCAGCTCCGCGCCGACGGCAGACAGCTCCAGGCGGCCAGGCCCGCGGCGAAGGTCCGGCTGACGCCGGCGCTCAAGCTCCCGCCGGTGCCCGAGGAGCACAAACCCTACGTCACCCTCTGGGGAATGGATCCGTTGTGGCGCGCGGGCGCAATCCCCAAGTCGGAATACCCCGGCCCGGCCGATTTCGCGCTGGCCGCAGAGGTCCTCGGCGGACTGACGATTCCGGAGTTTCCGGATTATCCGAAGCCCTCGAATCCCAAGGAGAACCTCTCGTTTACGGCCGTCGGGCACGAGGTGGCCTACGACGGGGAGCGGGGGCTCTGGTACTGCGACATCGAGATCGACCCGCATGACGCGTACTTTCCCTTCGTGCGGCTGGCGCTGGCGCGCTTTCAGCCGGTATCGGTAGCCGGTGCGCATCTATCCAAGGTCGTGACGGCCGATTTCATCCAGCTGGCGCCCGACCGGACCGTGTCGGTGACCTTCAAGGGCAAAAAGCCCTCGGAGATGACGGTCACCGTCGGCGGGGCCTCCTACGTTCAGGCCGCGGCGGCCAGCGGGCCGGGGACGATCGAAATCGCCCTGGAGGCGCACAACGTCGCCCTGCCGGACGAGTTCGGCTGGAGCGAGCTGCCCGACACCGCGGTAACGCTCAAGGCGCAACGGATATCCGGAGCCGGGGCGGGCCAGTTCCTCTGGAGTGGAAAACTCAAAATACCGAAGAAAATCGAGTTCGGGAACCACCGGGTCGTGGTGCGCGAGTACGAGACCTTCCTGGCCGATAACCGCGGACCCGCGGGGGCGAAGATCATGGCCACCCCCAAGGGCGGAAGCGTCCAGACCCGGCGCCTGGTCTTTGCGGAAACCTTCCCGCTGGCCGATCTTTGATCCAAACGCGCGGAAAAAGGATCCGCCGCTTTTCCGGAGCGCTCTCATGAGGCTGAACCCTGAACACATCCGCGCCCTGATCGCACTCACCAACGAGGGCCCCTATTTCCGGCTCCTCTCGATCGAGGTCCTCGACATCGGCCCGGGCTTTTCCCGCAGCCGGGTCGGCCTCGAGGAGAAGCACCGCAACCCGTTCGGCATGATCCACGGGGGGGTCTACTCCTCGCTCGTGGACACCGGCGCCTACCTGGCTGTTTACTGCGACCTGGAAGAGGACGCGGGACTCGTCACCCTCGATCTGAGCGTCCACAACCTGGCCAAGGCCAGGGACGGGTTCCTGTTCGTGGAGGGGAAGAGGATCAAGGCCGGCCGGAACATCTGCCTGGCCGAGGCGACGATCACCGACCAGGGGGGGAAGCTGATCGCGCACGGCACCTCCAAGCAGATGGTCACCCCGGGCCTGCAGACGATGGCGCAGGCCGCGGCCGCGATGGGCCGCCCGCCGCTCCCCCCGAAATTCCTCCCCGGCGCCTGAACCCGGGCGGGCCGGGGCGGAGGTGCGCCCGGCTGCCACGGGCGCCTTAAGCTATGCCCCGGATCGCCGGATTTGTTACACTGTCGGTAACGAAGTCAAAGGGGGTGGCCATGTACACCGAATTCAAGAACGAGAAGCTGACCGATTTCAGCCAGGAAGCCAACCGCTCCGCCCAGCTCGAGGCGCTGAAACTCGTCCGGTCCCGCCTGGGGCGGGAGTACGACCTCATCATCGGCGGCAAGCGCGTCAAATCGCGCAAGCGTTTCAATTCGATCAACCCCGCCGACAGGTCCGAAATCATCGGGACCTTCCAGGGGGCCAGCGCCGAGAGGGCGGCCGAGGCCGTCGACGCCGCGACCCGGGCGTTCGGGGAGTGGCGGCGGTTCTCGGCCGAGCACCGGGCCGATCTCCTCTTTCGCGTCGCCGAGCTTCTGCGCGGGCGGCGCTTCGAGATGAACGCCTGGATGATGCTCGAGGCCGGCAAGCCCTGGGGGGAGGCGGACGCCGATACGGCCGAGGCCATCGACTTCTGCGAATTTTACGCCCGGGAGGCGCTGCGCTATGCCGAGCCGCAGCCGCTCGTTCCGCTGCCGGGGGAGACGAACGAGCTCCGTTACCTCCCGCTCGGCGCCGGCGCCGTCATCGCCCCCTGGAATTTCCCCTGCGCCATCACCCTGGGAATGACGGCCGCCGCCTTCGTCGCCGGCAATACCGTCGTGCTGAAGCCCTCCTCGGACGCCCCGGCCGTGGCCGCCCTGCTGATGGAGATCCTTGAGGAGGCAGGGGTTCCCCCGGGGGTGGTGAATTTCGTCACCGGCAGCGGCGGGGAGGCGGGCGAAGGGGTGGTCAAATGCGCGCGCACCCGTTTCGTGGCCTTCACCGGTTCGAAGGAAACCGGGCTCCACATCGTCGAGGAGGCGGCGCGGCCGCGTCCGGGCCAGGTCTGGATCAAGCGCGTCATCGCCGAGATGGGGGGGAAGGACTTCATCATCGTCGACGAGGACGCGGACCTCGACGACGCGCTCGACGGGGTCGTCTCCAGCGCCTTCGGGTACCAGGGACAGAAGTGCTCCGCCTGCTCGCGCCTGATCCTGCACGAAAAGGTCTACGCCGATTTCGTGGAGCGCCTCGTCGAACGGACCGCCAGGATCCGGGTGGGGCCGGCGAGCGACCCCGCGAGCGGCATGGGCCCCGTCATCAACGAGGGCGCCCTCCATCGCATCCTCAAGTACGTGGAGACCGGGAAGCGGGAGGGGAAGCTGGTCACGGGCGGCTCCGCCCTGGAAGGCAACGGCTTTTTCATGCAGCCGACGGTCATCATCGACGTCAAGCCCACCGCCACGGTCGCCCGCGAGGAGATTTTCGGGCCGGTGCTCGCCGTCATCCGGGCCGGGAGCTTCGATGAGGCGGTGGCGATCGCCAACGACAGCGAATACGGGCTGACCGGGGCGGTCTACGGCACCAACCAGGGGCGCCTCGAGCGGGCCAAGACGGAGTGCCACGTGGGGAACCTCTACCTGAACCGGAAGTGCACCGGGGCCATGGTCGGCGTCCACCCCTTCGGCGGCTTCAACATGAGCGGGACGAATTCCAAGGCGGGCGGTCGCGACTACCTGATGCACTTCACCCAGGCCAAGGTCATCTCGGAGAAGACCTTCGTAAGCGGGTAGCCCGCGGGAGCGGCCGGGCGGCCTCCCCCGCGGGCTACCCGGTCAGCGGACCGGGAACCCCCGGTCGCGCATCAGGGCGTTCGTGTCCATGTCGCGCCCGCGGAAGGAGCGGTAGGCGATTTCCGGGTCCACCGTGTTCCCCTTGCTGAGCACGTGGGTGTAGAAGCGGCGCGCCACCTCGCGGTCCCAGGCTCCCTCCCCCTCGGCGAAGGCTTCCCAGGCGTCGGCCGTCAGGGCATCCGCCCAGAGATAGGCATAGTATCCGGCCGCGTACCCCTCGCTCGAAAAGATGTGGGAGAACTGCGGCATGCGGTGACGCATCGGCAATTCCCTCGGCATGCCGATCTCGGCCAGGGTCTCCCGCTCGAAGCGGTCGGGGTCGAAGCCGCGCGGGTCGGCCAGGGTGTGCACCTTCATGTCCACCAGGGCGCTCGCCAGGAATTCGACCGTCATGAAGCCCTGGTTGAACGTCCGCGCCTTTTCGATCCTGCCGATGAGGGCGGCCGACATCGGCTTGCCCGTCTTGTGGTGCAGGGCGAAGCGGTTGAGCACTTCGCGCGTGCCGAGCCACTGCTCGTTGATCTGGGAGGGGAGCTCCACGTAATCGCGCGCCACCGCCGTGCCCGACAGCGACGGGTAGGTCGAGTCGGCCGAAAGGCCGTGCAGCGCGTGGCCGAACTCGTGGAACATGGTCTCGGCGTCGTCCCAGGAGAGCAGCACCGGTTCCCCCGGCGCCCCCTTCACGAAATTGGAGTTGTTCGAGACGATGGTGGTCTCGCCCCCGTCGAGGCGGTGCTGGCGCCGGTAGGCGTTCATCCAGGCCCCCGAGCGCTTCCCCGGGCGGGCGTAGGGGTCGAAGTACCAGAGCCCCACATGTTTTCCTTCGCGCTTCACCTCCCAGACGCGCACGTCGGGGTGGTAGACCGGGACGCCCGACACCGGTTCGAACCGGTACCCGTAGAGCTCCCCCGAGGCCCACATCATGGCTTCGCGGAGCTTTTCGAGCTCGAGGTGCTCCTTGACCTCGCGCGAATCGAGGTCGTATTTCGCCTTGCGCACCTTCTCGGCGTAGAAACGGTAGTCCCACGGCTCGATCCGGATCTTCGCCCCTTCCCGGCCGGCGATCGATTGCATGTCGGCCACCTCCTCGCGGACGCGGGCGACGGCCGCCGGCCACACCTTCATCATCAGCGCCATGGCGGCCTCGGGCGTCTTGGCCACCTGTTTCTCGGTGGCCCTCCGGGCGAAGGTCGGGTATCCCTGCAGCCGGGTCCGCTCAGCCCGAAGTTCCAGGATCCGCGCGATGACGCCGTTGTTGTCGTAGGAGTCCCCGTTGTCGCCGCGGCTGTAGTAGGTGCGCCATACCCGTTCGCGCAGGGCGCGCTCGGTGGAGTAGGTGAGGAAGGGGTCCATCGACGAACGGGTGTTCAGGACCGCGTATTTCCCCTGCTCCCCGCGGTCGGCGGCCGCCTGGGCCGCGGCCTGGACGTAGCTCTGCGGCAGTCCCCCCAGCTGGTCGGCCTCGAGGTAGAGGGCGTAGCCCTCCTCGTCGTGCAGCAGGTTGTTGCTGAACTTCGTGTAGAGATCGGCCAGCTCGCGGTTGATTTCGGCTACCCGGACCTTCTCCTCCGCGGTGAGTTTGGCCCCCTCGCGCACGAAGTCGGTGTAGTAGTCCCAGGCCAGGCGCTGCTGCTCGTCGTCCAGCCCCGAGGTCTCCCGGGCCTGGTACACCTTTTCGATCCGCTCGAAGAGGCGCGGGTTCTGCATCACCTTGTCACGGAACTCCGCCAGTTTGGGCGCCATCTCCTCCTCCACCGCCCGGAACTCGTCCGAGGACATGGAGGTGGACCAGACGCCGAAGACGGTGGTGGCCCGGTCGAGCGCCCGCCCGCTCCGTTCCAGGGCGGCGATGGTGTTCTCGAAATCGGGCGGCTCGGGGTTGGCGGCGATCCTGTCGATTTCGGCGAGCGCCTCGGCCATCCCCTCCTCGAGGGCGGGCTTGAAGTCGCCCACCTTCACCCGGTCGAAGGGGGGGACCCCGCCGTAGGGGCCGGCCCACTCGGCCAGCAGGACGTTCGAGGTCCCGGCCGTCGTGGCGGTGTTTTTGTCCGGTTTGGAGCAGGAGGCGGTGGTCAAGGCGGCAAGTCCCAGTAACAGCGCCGCGGCCGCGGCGCACGATTTCAGACAACGGGGCGAGAGTTTCATAACGGTTTCATCCCTCTCAGTCAGGTACAGCGGGTTCCGACGGCGCCGCGCGCAATCCCGCATAGGCCGTCATCCTTCCTGATTGTACCAGCATCGAAGGGGACAGTCACCACTGTCCCCTTGGGGACTTGATTCTCTTGCCGACTTTGTCATTGTTTCCAAGGGGACAGTGGTGACTGTCCCCTTAGCCTTCGTCGCTGAGCGCTTCCTCCGCGGGTCGGGTCTCCTTTCCCGGAGCCCGCTCCGGGAGCAGGTGCCGGGGGAGAAAGAACAGGCCGGCGATCAGGGTGGGGACGACGGCGCTGGCGATGACGACCGCGACCAGGAAGGAATACTGCTGCCGCGTCACGATCCCGTGGGAAAGGCCGTACAGCGCCGAAATGGTCCCGAAGGTCAGCCCGGTGGACATCAGCAGGGTGTAGTACCAGCGTTCGTTCCGCTCCCGCCGGAACCGGGCCACCACCGGGAAGAGGCCGAAAATCTTCGAGAAGACTTTCCCCGCCAGGAGCAGAAGGAACACCAGGGGGGCCGAAACCAGTGCGGGCAGCGAAACGAAGGTTCCGGCGCGCAGGAAGTAGAACGGGGTGAGAAAACCGGCCGTCAGGGTACGGAAGCGGCGCACCCAGAAGGCGTCGGCGCTCGAAAACTCCGCCAGCACCATCCCGACGATGTAGGCCGGGAGCACCGCTTCGCTGCCGGACCAGAGGGCAAGGGCCCCCAGGCCGAACAGGACGAAGAGGATCCATTTCGTGCGGATGGCGGCCGTGCGGTGGGCGTAGGCCCGGGTCAGCCACCGGCTCGTGCAGGGGAGCGCCGCCAGCACCAGCGTGGAGACCCCGATGAAGATGGCCGTCTTATAGGTGAAAGGCGCAAAGAGCAGCCCCAGGGCGATCACCGTCCCGAGGTCGTTGATGAAGCACGCGCCCAGGATTCCCTTCCCGTAATCGGTCTTGTTGAAGCCGGTTTCGAGCATGACCGCGTAGACCACGGCCATCGAGGTGGTGGACAGCGCCACGCCGCAGAGCAGGCTGGCCCTGGGGTCCCAGCCCAGGACGTAATGGGCGAGGGCGGCGCAGCCGAGAAACGGGGCCAGGAAACCGACCAGGCCGACGATGGTCACTTCCCTCAGCTTTTTGCGAATGACGTTCGGCTCGAGTTCGGCCCCGGCCAGGAAGGTGAGCAGGACGGCGCCCGAGCCCGCCAGGAAGCGGAGCCATTCCGAGTCCGCCGCCAGGAGGTCGAGTTTGCCGAAGTGGGTCGCGACGGCGGCGACGGCCACGCCGACGCAGATCTCTACCAGGGCGATGGAGATCCGGAGGTGGTTGGCCAGGACGGCCGAAATGACGGCCAGCCCGAGCCAGAATGCGGCGACAGTGAAGATCTGTTCCATGGAGTCCTCCAGGGTGAAAAGCCATCCGGGCCGTTCCGCAGAAGCCTGCACGATAGGAGTCATCAGCCGACCCGGGCGGTTATGGGGGACTCCATCCCCGGATAACCCCGAAAATGTAGCAGAAAAAACCGGGACGTCCCACCTGTTTCCCGTTAAAATGGGGACAGTCACCGTCGCCCCTTCTTCAAGGGGACAGTGGTGACCGTCCCCATTCGAAAGGAGCTACAGTGGAGAAAATCAGGGAAATCAAGGCGGGCACGATGAAGGTGGACAAGTTTATCGCGGACAAGGTCCGCGACATCCAGCTGGCGGTGGGGGACGGGCTGGCGATCAACGCCCTTTCGGGCGGGGTGGATTCCTCCGTGGTCACGGCGCTCGGCTACCGGGCGCTGGGGGACCGGCTGAAGACGTACTTCATCGACAACGGCCTGATGCGCCAGGGGGAGCCGGCGCGGGTGGCGTCCGAGTTCAAAAAGCTGGGGATCCGGGTCGAAGTCCTGGACGCCTCGCGCGCTTTTCTCTCCGCACTCAAGGGGATCACCGACCCCGAGGAGAAGCGCGAGGCCATCACCCAGACCTTCTACAAGAAGGTCTTCGGCCGGCTCGTCGTCAAGAGCAAGGCCAAATACCTCCTGCAGGGGACGATCCTGACCGACGTGGACGAGACGGTGGCCGGGATTAAACGCCAGCACAACGTCTTCGCGCAGCTCGGCATCGACCCCCAGAAGGCGTTCGGGTACCAGATCCTGGAACCGCTGATCGAACTGCGCAAGGACGGGGTGCGCAAGGTCGGCCGCGGCCTCGGCCTTCCTGAGAGCGTGTTCGGCCGCATCCCCTTCCCGGGTCCCGCCCTGGCCGCGCGCGTCATCGGCGAGGCGACCCCAGCGCGACTGGCCCTGGTGCGCAGGGCGACGGCCATCGTGGAGGCGTCATTGAAGGACGTGCCGGCGTTCCAGTACCTGGCCATCCTGCACGAGGACCGGGTGACGGGGATGCGGGATCACAAGCGCGTTTTCGGCAACCAGATCGAGATCCGCTGCTGGCAGAGCCTCGACGCGCGCACGGCCCGGCCCACCCGGCTCTCCTACGACGTCCTGGAAGCCATTGCGAAGAAGATCACCCGGACGATCCCGGAGGTGGTCAGCGTGACTTACAACATCACGTCGAAACCGACCTCCACGATCGAGGCGGTTTAGAGGACGGGGCGCGCTCCCGGGGGGGCGCGGGGGCCGCTCCGCGACCATCATGAAGAGGATATGGGCCATCGGGGCGCTCGGGCTGATGATCGCATCGGCGCCGGGACGCCCCGCGCCGGCGGGCGATTTCGCCCGGTTCGAGTTCCAGCCCCTGGCCGGCGTGGTCGCGAGCGGCTCCGTCCCCCTCACCTCCAGGGACGGAGCGCGCGTCGGGACCTTTTCGGTCGACAGCTCTGCGAGCGCCGGGGCGTCCCTGACCGTCTACATCAACGAGCTGGACGCCGTCGAGGGGCTCTGGAAACGGCAGTTCACCCGCGGAACTTTCGTGGAGGCTCCCGCGGCCCCGGAGCCGGACGAGGCGACCGTACCCGCCTCGGGTGCTCTCTCCATCGATCAACTCCACTGCAATTTCCTGCACCATTACCGCCTCCCCGACCCCAGGGTCCGTCCCTACGTGACGGGGGGCCTTGGCGTGACGACCTACCGGGGCGCGCGCGGGCTCTGGAAGGACTCCGCCTCGCATTTCTCCTTCGCCCTCGGCGGCGGGGTAAAATATTTCCCGTCGCGGCGGTTCGGCCTGCGGGGGGAGGCGCGCTGGAGCCCGACGCTGCTCGCGGCGTCGGACAGTGATTTCTGGTGCCGCGTCGGCGGGGCGGGAACGGCGTGCCGCGTGAGGCTCCGTGCCGCGCTCCAGCACCAGCTGGACCTTACGGGAGGGTTCATCCTGCGTTTTTAGGGGGCCATCATGTCCGGGAAACCATCGCTTGAGGAGCTGCAGGAAAAGATCCGCCGTCTCGAGGGGGAGGCAAAGGAGCGGCATCGGTCCCTGCAGGCGGCCCTGGCCGGCGAACTCCGCCTCCGGACGCTCGTCGAGATGGCGGTGGACGGGATCCTCCAGGGGTCTCCCGAGGGCGTCATCACCGATGCCAACACGAGCGCGCAGCAGATTTTCGGAATCAGGAGAGAAGAGCTGGTCGGGCGGCATATCGGCGAACTGTTCCCGACCCGCGCCCTGTCGGCGAATCCCCTGCGCTTCGACCTGCTCGAACGGGGAGACATCGTCGTGACCGAGAGGGAGGTGGAGCGGCCGGGCGGCGGGCGGGTGTTCGTCGAGATGCACAGCCGCAGGATGCCGGACGGGAGTTATCACTCCATCGTGCGCGACATCAGCGGACGCAAGAAGGCGGAGGCGCTGCTCGAGGAATCGATCGCCCGGAGGATGCGGGAGCAGGAGTTTTCCCAGCTCCTGCTCGACACCACGCCCGCCTTCATCGTGGCGATCGGCTTCGACGGCAGGACCCGCATGATGAACCGGGCGCTGCTGGACGCTCTGGGGTATGCGCCCGCGGAGGTCCGGGGAGCCGATTACCTCGAGACGTTCGTGCCTCCGGAGGACAGGAAGGAACTGCGCGCCGTCTTCGAACGCCTCATCCATGATGGAAGCTCCACGGTCAACGAAAACCGTATCGTCGGCCGTTCGGGGCAATGGCGGCTCGTTGAGTGGCAGGGGCGGACCGTGGTGGAGGAGGGGAAGAATGCCGGCTTCTTTGTCGGCGTCGGCATCGACATCACCAGGCGGAAGGCGGCCGAGACCGAACTCCGGCACCGGGAGTATGTGCTCAACCGGATCTTCGACGTGCTCCCCATCGGGTTGTGGTTCGCGGACCGCGACGGCACCCTGCTGCGCGGCAACCCGGCCGGGGTGAGGATCTGGGGAGCGGAGCCGACCGTTTCCGTCGACGGGTACGGCATCTTCAAGGCCCGGCGCCTCCCTTCGGGGGAGGAAGTCGGCCCCGACGACTGGGCCCTGGTCCGCACCGTCAGGGAAGGGGTCACCATCAAGGACGAGCTGCTCGAAATCGACGCCTTCGACGGCCAGAAGCGCATCATCTACAATTATACCACCCCCATCCTGGACGACGGTGGGAACGTGCTCGGCGCCATCGTCGTCAACAACGACGTGACCGAGCAGAAGCGGGTGGAGGCGGAGCGCGAGAAACTGAAGGAGCAGCTGGTCCAGGCCCAGAAGCTGGAGTCGATCGGCCGCCTGGCGGGGGGGGTGGCGCACGATTTCAACAACATGCTGGGGGTGATCCTCGGGCATGCGGAGATGGCGATGAACGCCGTGGAACCGGGCGGCGAGCTCCACTCGGGGCTGCTCGAAATCCGCCGGGCGGCCGAGCGTTCGGCCGACCTCACGCGCCAGCTGCTGGCGTTCGCGCGCCGGCAGACCATAAACCCGCGGGTCCTGGACCTCAACGCGACCGTGGAGGGGATGCTGAAGATGCTGCGGCGCCTCATAGGGGAGGATATCGAACTCTCCTGGCTCCCCGGGAGGGACCTGTGGCCGGTGCGGATGGACGCCTCGCAGATTCACCAGGTCCTGGCCAACCTCTGCGTCAACGCCCGCGACGCCATCGCCGGGGTCGGCACGATCCGGATCGAGACTTCGGCCGTGACGCTCGGGGAGGCCGACTGCATCGGCAACGCGGACTGCGTCCCCGGCGATTACGTGCTGCTCGCGGTCCGGGACGACGGGTGCGGCATGGACGGGGAGACGATCGCCAAGCTCTTCGAGCCTTTCTTTACCACCAAGGCGCTGGGGCAGGGGACCGGGCTGGGCCTGTCGACCGTCTACGGCATCGCGACGCAGAATCACGGCTTCGTCCGCGTCGAGAGCGCGCCCGGGGCGGGAACCACCCTC
>JAFGSS010000048.1 GCA_016934555.1 Acidobacteriota bacterium
CCGCCATCGTCACGCGGTCGCGCCCGGCGTTCTTGCTGCGGTAGAGGGCCTTGTCGGCCGCCTCCACGAGCGCCTGGGCGCTGCGGCCGTGGTCGGGGAAGACGGCCACCCCCATCGACGCCGTGATGCGCCCCAGGGGGATCCCGCGGTAGTGGACGTCCAGGCGCTGGATCGCCTCCTTGAAGAACTCGGCCCGCTGCCGGGTGACGTCGCGGCTCCCCTCGGGCAGGATCAGGGTGAACTCCTCCCCCCCGTAACGGCAGGCGATGTCCTCGCCGCGGATGTTGCCCCGCAGCAGCAGCCCCAGCTCCTTCAGCAGCAGGTCCCCCGCATCGTGCCCGAAGTTGTCGTTGAAGTACTTGAAGTGGTCGAGGTCGATCATGATCATCCCCAGCGGGCGCTGGTTCCGGGCCGCCCGGCGCAGTTCCAGCTCGAGCGACTCCTCCATGAACCTCCGGTTGAAGAGCCCCGTCAGCGGGTCGCGGATCGACTGGCTGCGCAGCGTCTCGTGCAGGCGCAGGTTCGACAGCGCCATGGCGATGTGCTCGGACATGGTGACGGCCAGCCGCTGCTTGCTCTCGGTCATCTTGACGTCGTCCGGCTGCATGAGGTGCAGCATCCCGAGCGCCTCGCTCTGCGCCATCATCGGAATGCACATGTAGCCGGCCGGGGCGGGGTGGTGCACGTGGCGGCAGACCAGGCCGGAGCCCGCGTGTTCGACCCAGTGGATGCGCCCCCGCCGCAGCGCCCAGCATTCGGCGGGGGAAAAGGACTCCTCCGCCAGTTCCCGGTTCCCCCAGACCGCCGCGGCCTCCACCGAGTCGCGGGAGGAGGAGATGACGTAGAGCGCCCCCACCTTCGCCGGGAAGATCTGCTGCGCCACCCGGACGATGGCGCCGTAGGCCTCCTCGGTCGTCAGACAGGCGCGCAGGATGTCGCCCATCTCGTTGAGGAGGACCATCTCGCGCGTCCTCTGCTCGAGCTCGCCCACCCAGGCCTCGAGCTTCTGGTTCGCCTCTTGGAGCTGCGCCTCCGTCTTCTTGCGCGCGGTGATGTCGCGCGCGATCCCCTGCACCGACACGGCCCTCCCCTCGCGGAAGAGGGGGCGGGTGCTGACCTCCAGGGCGACGCGCCCGCCGTCTTTGGCCAAAATCTCCAGTTCGTAATTCAGGGGGATTTCGCCCGCCACCTGCGGGTCGGTCAGCGCCTCCCCAAGGTGGGCGCATTCGGGCGTCAGCAGGTCGGTGAACTTCATCTCGAGCGCCTCGGACCGGGTGTAGAGCGCGATCCGCTCGATCGCCCGGTTGATCGACAGGATCCTCCCCTCGAAGTCGTGGGTGTAGATGATGTCGCTGGCGTTTTCGAACATCTCCCGGTAGAGCCCTTCGCGCTCCTTCTTTTCCCCCGTGCCGCTGCGGCGGAAATACTCCCCGGGGTTGCGGAAGACCTCGACCAGGCGCGGCTCCTGGTGCACCAGGGGGAGAAAATGGGCCCGCACCGCCGGGTGGAGTTCGCTCCCGATTTCGGGGTGCGCCTCCATCCACATGTGCTCCCACCGGACCGTGGCCAGCAGCAGCGTCAGGGAGAGGTACCAGGCGTCCCCCAGCAGGTCCTTCAGCCCGGCGGTCGCGCGCTCCGCCCCGGGGATCCCCAGAAAGAGGGCCAGGGCGAGGGTGGACACCCCCTCCTCGAACCCGGGGGTGCCGGCGGGCCAGGCGCCGAAGGGGCGCTCCATGCCGGCCAGGGCCGACAGCGCGCTTTCGATCTCCCCGGCGTCGGGCTCCGGGAGTTCCAGCAGGTCCCTCACCGCGCGCGCGCCGACCCCCAGCTCGCGCAGGGTGCACGCGTGCACCACGGCGAAATAGGGGGACGTGGTCGAACGGGAGAGGCGCAGCCGGAGTTTCTCCCTGAAAAGCTCCGGCAGGGGGTTGTCGTAAAAACCGGCGAGGTACCGGCGCCAGAGGTCTTCGAGGATGTCGGGGAACTCGAGGGCGGGGATGAAGCAGGGGGGGAGGAAGCCGATCCGCTGCTCGATTTCGGCGCGGATGCGGGCCGCGTCCCCGCCGGCGGCCGGGGGCGCCGGTGCGGCCTCCGGGGCGAGTTCCGGTTCGAGGCGCTTCAGTTCCTCGAGTTTCCCCCAGAGGGCTTCCAGTTCGCCGTCCGTGCTGCCTTCCCGTTCCATTGCGCGATGAACCCGAGTGAGTAGAATCTGCCCGTGACGCACCAGCGACGACGCATCTGCGGTTTGCTTCATCAGGGGCGGGGGGAGCGCTGTTTGCCTGAAGCGCAATTCTGACCCAACTCCCCGGAAACGCCAAGAAAAAAATGCGTTGGGGGAGAGGGGGGCGTCAGGAGGCGACCACCACCGAGTCCCCGCCGCCCGAGCGCGCCCGGCCGACGGCCGCCTCCGCCGAGCGCAGGAGGGCCTCCACCGTCTGCCCGTGATCGGGGAAGAGGGCCATCCCGACCGACGCGGAGATCCGCGCCCCCTCCCGCGCGCCGGGATACTGCACGTCCATCCCCCGCACCAGGTCCCGCAGCGTCTCGGCGCGCCTCCGGCCGACGTCGCGGCCGCTGTGGGGGAGGAGCAGCACGAAGGCGTGCCCGCTGAAGCGGCAGGCGATGTCCCCTTTGCGGATCCTGGACTGCAGGAGCGCGGCGGTCCGGCACAGGAGGGAGTCCCCGGCGTCGAGCCCCCACTCTTCCGTCATTTTCTGGAACCGGTCGAGCGCCGTCATGATCACCACCAGCGTCCCCTGGGTGCGCGCCGCGCGCCGCAGCTCCAGCTCGAGCGCCTCCTCCATGAAGCTGCGGTTGAAGAGCCCGGTCAGGGGATCGCGGATCGACTGGTTGCGCAACGTCTCGTGCAGGCGCAGGTTCGACAGCGCCATGGCCACGCGCTCCCCCATGGCGGTCGCGAGCCGCTGCTTCGATTCGCCGAGCGGCGTCCCGTCGGCGTGGGCCAGGTGGAGCACCCCCACCGCCTCGCTCTGGGCCATCATCGGGACGCAGAGGTAGCCGCGCGGAGGAGGGGTCTCCAGGTGCCGGCACAGCAGGCCGACGCCGGTGTCCTCCACCCAGTGCACCCTCCCCCGGCGCAGGGCCCAGCATTCGTCGGGGGTGAAGGTGGTCGCCATCCGCTCCGTGTCCCCCCACTCGGCGACCGATTCCACGATGTTGCGCAGCGGGCCCATCACGTACAGCGCCCCCGCCTCCTCCGGAAAGATCTCCCGGGCGATCCGCACGATCACCTCGTAGACCTCCTCGGTGGTGAGGCAGGCGCGCAGGATGTCGCCCATCTCGCCGAGCAGCGTCATCTCGCGGGTGCGCTGCTCCAGGTCGCGCACCCAGGCCTCGAGCTTGCGGTTGGCCGCGGCGAGCTCCCCCTCGGCCCTCTTCCGCTCGCTGATGTCGCGCGCGATCCCCTGGATCCCGTGGGGGCGGCCTTCGCGGAAGATGAGACGGTGGCTCACCTCTAGGGTGAGCCGGGAGCCGTCTCTGGCGATGACGTCCAGTTCGGCCGTCATCGGCACCGCGTCGGCGATCTGCCGGTCGATCATCCTGCGGGCGGCCGCCCTCGATTCGGGGGCCACCAGCTGGCTGAACCGCATCCGGAGGGCCTCCTCCAGGGAGTATCCCAGCATCCGCTCGGCCGCCTTGTTCATCGAGGTGATCTTGCCGGAGAGGTCGTGGGTGTAGACCATGTCGTAGGCGTTTTCGAACAGTTCCCGGTAGCGCTCCTCGCTCGCGCGCCGGGCCTCCTCGGCCAGCGCCCGCTCGGTCACGTCGCGCACGATGGCCAGGCCCCCGATCACCTCCCCCTCCCCCGGGCCGTGGATGGGACCGTAGTACCCCTCGAACCACACGCTCCCGGCGCCGCCCGGGACCGTGTAGCACTTCCCCTTCGAAACGCTTTTGCGCCCCTCGAGCGCCGCGGTGATGTTCGCGTCCTCCCCCAGCTCCTCCAGGAAGGGACAGGCCAGGAAGGCGGGGCGGCCCAGGACCTCCCCCGCGGCGAGGCCGAACATCCGCTCCATCGCGGGGTTCCAGACGGTGAAGAACCCGTCCCGGTCGAAGGCGATGATGCCGTCGACGCTGCTGTTGATGAGCCACCCGAGGAGCTGCTTCTCGCTCTCGAGCGCGCGGACCGCCTGGGTGCGGTCGCTCGCGTCCTCGACCACGAGCAGGCACCCCTTCGGCCCCGCCTCGGGGGAGGCGGAGACGGTGAGCCGGGACCAGAAGCCGTCCCCCCCTTTTCTGACCAGCCGCCCCTCGGCCTTGACCGCCGGCATGACCCCGCCGGACACCTGCCCGATGAGGCTGGACAGGAGGCCCGTCTCCCCGCCGAGGCGCTCGACGGGCAAGGAACGGAGTTCCGCGCCGGTGTACCCGAACAGGAGGCCGAACGCCCGGTTGGACCCCATCAGCCTCCCTTCGGCATCCACGAGGGCCATGCCGAGCGGGGCGTCCTCGACGACCCCGGCGGGGAGGGGGGGGCGCTCCGGGGCGGCATCGCCCGGCGCGCGGACCGGGGCGTCAGGAGCGCTCCCGGCGCGGCGGGGGGACGGACGGAGGATGAGGCTGTGCAGGTGCGCGATTTCCTCGCGCAGGGACTCCAGCTCCTCTGCAAGATCGCTCCTGGGCGTGTCTTTTGGTTCCATGGGATCTCGCGCCCCGCTCCGGGGCCGGGCGCCTGGGAGCTCAAATGTATTTACATGAAAGGCTTATGCCCCCCGCACCGCACTCAGGTTATCGTTGGGGGGAGGCGGAACCTTTAGACAAATCGCCTCCGGCGCGGCCCCCGTTTGTCATCCGCCCCCCGCCCGTATATATTTAATACCATGAAGTACGAAGGGATGATTTACCGGCCTCCCAGCGAGGCCGACAGTCTGATCCTGCAGGTGGCGGTGGGGTGCTCCTACAACCGCTGCACCTTCTGCCACTCCTTCCGGGAGAAGACCTTCCGCGTCAAGTCGTTCGAGGAGATCCGGGAGGACATCGACGAGGCCTCCGCCTACGGCCCGATCCGGCGCGTTTTCCTGGCCGACGGCGACGCGCTGGTGATGACGCAGCCGGAGCTGGTGCGGGTGCTCGGCTACCTCCGGGAGAAGATCCGCGGGCTCGAACGGGTGGGGGTCTACGCCAACGCCGTCGATATCCTGAAAAAGGAGCCCGCGGAGCTCGAAGAGCTCCGCTCCCTGGGGCTCGGCATCCTGTACCTGGGGCTGGAATCGGGAAACCCGGAGGTGCTCCGGCGGATCCGCAAGAACGCCACCGCGGAGCAGATGGTCCGGGCGGGAAAGCGGGTGAAGGCCTCGGGCATCCTGCTGTCGATCACGGTGCTGCTGGGGATCGGGGGGGTCGAGCTCAGCCACGAGCACGCGCGGGACACCGGCAGGGTCCTGTCGGAGATGGACCCCGATTTCGTCGGCGCCCTCTCTCTCATCGTCGTGCCCGGCACCCCGATCGACGAGGACCTCCAGAGCGGCCGCCTGGTCCTCCCCTCCCCCTTCGGCCTCATCCAGGAGCTGGGGATCATGATCGCCCACACGGACGTCACCCGCTGCTTCTTCGCCTCCAACCACGCCTCCAATTACCTGCCGCTCAGGATCCGGATGCCGGAGGAGAAGGGGCGCGCCCTCGACCTCATCCGGGAAGTGCTGGAAAGAAAGGACCCGGAACTGCTGCGCCCCGAATTCATGAGGGCGCTGTAGCAGCCGGACCCGGGGCCTGCTATGGTATACTCAGAGAGATCGGGCGACCGTTTCGGAGGGTTATGGGCGCAGGAAAGAAATTCTGGGTGGGGGGCCTCATCATCGTCGCGGCCCTGGGCTGGCTCGGGTTCGTGGGCTTCCAGGAGAGCAAGGCCTACTACATCACCGTGGATGAATTCAGCTCCCTGCGGGGGGAATACGCGGGGAAGCGGCTGAAGCTCGCCGGGGACGTCGTCGAGGGGTCGATCGACCGGAGCCGCCCGCAGATGGAGTTCGTCATCTCCAGCCCCCGGTCGAGCATCCGCGTCCGCTACACCGGCGCGGACATCATCCCCGACACCTTCACGGACGGGTCGAAAGCCCTGGTGGAAGGGACCGTCGCCCCCGACGGCGTCTTCGAAGCCCGGCGGATAGAGGCGAAGTGCGCTTCGAAATACGAAGCGGAGTACGACGAGAGAACCTCCTGATCTCAGGGATTTCATGGCCGATTTCGGAAATTTCTGCCTTCTCCTGGCCCTGTGCCTTTCGCTCTACGCCCTCATCGCCTCGCTGACCGGCGCCTCCCTCAACCGGCGCCGCATCGTCTCGAGCGGGGAACGCGCGGCGCTCGCCGCCTCGGCCGCGGCGGTCCTGGCCTTCGGCGCCCTCCTCTACCTGATGCTGGCGGATGATTTCGCCACCTCCCACGTGGCCAACAACAGCAGCCGGTCGCTCCCCCTCCTGTACAAGATCTCGGCCATCTGGGGGGGGCACGACGGGTCGATGCTCCTGTGGGTGTTCTTCACCGCCCTCCTCTCGGGCCTCGTCATCGTGCAGAACCGCCGCCGCTACCGGGACATGATGCCCTGGGTCGTCGCCGTGCTGATGGTCAACCTCGCCTTCTTCCTGGCGCTCAACCTCTTTCTGTCCAACCCCTTCGACCAGCTGGTCCGGATCTCGCCCGACGGCGCGACGGCCCCCTTCGTCCCCGCCGACGGGAGGGGGCTCAACCCGCTGCTTCAGTACTGGGCCATGGTCATCCACCCCCCGATCCTCTACGTGGGCTTCATCGGCTTCGTGGTCCCCTTCGCCTTCGCCGTCGCCGCCCTCGTCACCCGGCAGCAGGGGAGCGCCTGGGTCCGCATCGTCCGGCGCTGGACCCTGGGGGTCTGGCTCCTCCTGGGGGTCGGCATCATCCTCGGCGGCAAGTGGGCCTACGTCGTGCTCGGGTGGGGGGGGTACTGGGGATGGGACCCGGTGGAAAACGCCTCCCTGATGCCGTGGCTGGTGAGCACCGCCTTCCTGCATTCCATCGTCGTGCAGGAGCGGCGCGGGATGCTGAAGGTCTGGAACGTCATCCTGGTCCTCCTCACCTACCTGCTCGGGATCTTCGGGACCTTCCTCACCCGGAGCGGGATCGTCAATTCGGTGCACGCGTTCGCCGACTCGAACCTGGGGCGCTTTTTCGTCTACTACATGGCCTTCGTGCTCGCCGGCACCCTCCTGCTTCTGGCCGACCGGCAGCCGTACCTCCGGAGCGAGCGGCGGCTCGATTCGATGCTCTCGCGCGAGAGCGCCTTCCTGTTCAACAACCTCGTGCTGGTGGCCGCCTGTTTCGCCGTATTCTGGGGCACGATGTTCCCCGCCCTGTCGGAATGGATCCGGGGGACCCAGATCTCGGTCGGCCCCCTCTTCTTCGACAAGATCAACGTCCCGATCGGTCTCCTGCTCCTCCTGCTGACCGGGATCGGCCCCCTCATCGCCTGGCACCGGACCTCCGCCGCCGCCCTCAAAAAGGCGTTCTTCAGGCCCGCCGCCTTCGGCCTCCTGGCCCTGGCCGGGCTCCTCATCGGGGGGCTCCGGAATTTCTACGTGACCGTCTGCCTCACCCTCTGCGCCTTCGTCCTGGCGACCATCGTGCAGGAGTTCGCCGAAGGCGCCCTGGTACGGATGCGGCAGCACGGGGAGCGCTTCCCGGCGGCCCTCGGCCGCCTCGTGCTCGGCAACACCCGCCGCTACGGGGGCTACATCGTCCACCTGGGCGTGGTGCTCATGTTCGTGGGGTTTGCGGGCAACGCCTTCAACCGGGAGGCCACGCTCCACCTGAAGACGGGCGAGACGGGGAGGGTGGGCGATTACGCCCTCACCCTGGCCGATTTCCGCCAGGGGCGGGAGGCCCTGTACGAGTACGGGCGGGCGGTGATCGAGGTTACCCGCAACGGCAGGCCGGCCGGCACCCTGACCCCCGAAAAGCGCATCTTCGATTCCGGGGGGCAGACGACCACGACCGTGGGCCTTCGCAGCACCCCGAAGGAGGACCTCTACGTGGTCTTCACCGGCATCACGGGGGACGCGTTCGAGATCAAGGCGCACGTGAACCCCCTGGTGTTCTGGCTCTGGCTCGGGTCCGGGATCCTGGTCCTGGGGACCCTTCTGACCCTTTGGAATTGGAAGCGCAGCAACCGGCCGCGGGAGGCGGTTCGCTGACGGGCGCCGGCCCGGGGGGCCGGCTGACAGGGAGTTGCCATGCTCTGGATCGTGTGCGCGGTGGCCGTCGTCACCGCGGGAGGGTTCGTCCTCGCCCCCCTCTTCAGGGAAACCGCCCCAGGGCCGGACCTCGAGGGGGAAACGGAACGCGACCGCCTGCTCGAGCGCAAGACGGCCTGCTACCGCAACCTCAAGGACCTGGAATTCCAGTTCCGGATGGGGCGCCTCCTCGAGGCGGATTACGAAGGGCTCCGGGCGGAACACCGGGCCGAGGCGGCCCGCATTCTGGCGGAGCTGGAGCGGCTCGGGGCCCCCGGCGGCAAGCGGGCGGCCGGGGGCGGGCCGGGCGGAAAAAAGGGGGGGGACGGCACCCGCTGCCCCGCCTGCGGCGCCGCCGCCGCCCCCGGGAAGAAATTCTGTGCGGACTGCGGAAAGCGGCTTTAAAACCATGAAAACGGTGCGCCTGATTCTGATCCTGATCCTCTCTGCGGCCGGGGCGTGGGCCCAGGACCGCGGCGTCGCCGAAGGGCGGCTGGTCAACCGGACCGATCCCTCGATCCTCCCCTCCGGCGCCCCGCTCGAAATCATCGAACTGGAGGGGGGGATGCGGACCATCCGGAGCGCCGTCACCGATGCCGCCGGGGCGTTCCGCATCGAGGGGGTCCCCCGGTCGGAGCGGCTGATGCTGCGCGCCTCCTGGCGGGGGGTTTCCTACCACGCCCCGCTCGCCTTCGAC
Organism: Acidobacteriota bacterium; assembly: GCA_016934555.1. Taxonomy (GTDB): domain Bacteria; phylum Acidobacteriota; class UBA6911; order UBA6911; family UBA6911; genus UBA6911. The sequence continues at coordinate 8,917 of JAFGSS010000048.1, forward strand.
GCCGCGGGGGTGGCCCGGGTGGAGCTCGAAGTCTACGAGACCACCGCTTCCGACGCCGGCATCCGGGTGGAGAAGGTCCAGATGGCGTTCCAGTTCTCCGGGGACCGGATCCGGGCGCTCGAAACCTGGACCCTCCATAACCGCTCCCGTCCCCCCAGGATCTACGCCGACCCCGCGGGCACCTTCCGGATCTCCAAGGCGCCGGGGATTCTCGAACCGCCGCGGATGCGGGTGACGGCCCCCGACTCCACCATGCCGCTGGTGCAGCCGGCGCTCGAAAGCGCCGACGGGGAGAGCTACTACACCCTCTACCCCCTGCGCCCCGGCCTGACCCTCATCGAGGCGGAGCAGGCGCTCCCCTACGCCGACCGCAGGTACACGTTCGTCAAGAAGTTCCACCGGGACGTGGGAGCGTTCGTCATCGGCGTCCTCCCCGCCGACATGCTGCTCGAGGGGGCGGGGATCGAGCGGGTCGAGTCGCCCGGCGGCATGGCCGTCTACTCGAGCCCCGCGGCGGGCGCGGGGACGGAGGCGGCCTGGACCTTCTCGGGCGGTACCCCTGCGCCCGAACCGTCCGCGCCCGGGGCGACGGCGCCCGGGGCGACGGCGGCGGAAGAGGGGGACCGCGTCGTGGCCCGCCCTTCGGCGGTGGGGCGCAACGCCCTCGTCATCGGCCCCCTGTTGCTTTTGGCCTTCATCCTCCCGCTCTGGTACGCCTGCAACCGACCCCCCGGCCGGGGGCGTCCACTGAAAAAGTAAAGCCATGATCGAAGTCCGGGGACTGGCCAAATACTACGGCAGGCAGAGCGCGCTGCGCAGCCTCGACCTGCGGATCGCGCGGGGGGACTTCATCGCCCTCTTCGGCAGGAACGGCGCCGGGAAGACCACCTTCCTGAGGATCCTGGCGGGGCTCGCGCGCCCTTCCGCCGGCTCCTGCCGAATCGCACCGGCGGCCGGAGGCGCCGGCAGGGAGACCGCCGCCCGGACCCGCGGCCGGATCGGCTACCTCTCGCACCACACCTCCCTCTACCCCGACCTGACCGCCCTGGAAAACCTGCGCTTCTTCGCCCGGCTGGCGGGGGTGCCGGCGGACGACGCCTTCCTCGCCGGGAGGATCGGCGCGGTGGGGCTCGCCGGGCGGGAGCGCGAACCGGTGCGCACCTACTCCCGGGGGATGCAGCAGCGCCTGGGCATCGCCCGGGCGTTCCTGCACGACCCCGACCTTCTCCTGCTCGACGAGCCCTTCACGGGCCTTGACCAGGCCGGCGCCGATTTCCTGAAGCGCTACCTCGTCGGGGCGCGCCGCGCGGGAAAGACGTGCGTCATGGCGCTCCACGACGCCGAGCTCGGCCACCAGCTGGCGAGCCGCCTGGTGGTGATCGACCGGGGGACGGCCGCGCTCGACGCCGAGCGGGACTCGCTCCCGCTCGACGCCTTCCGCGCGCGGTACGCCGCCATCCTCGGCCCGCAGCCCCCCGCCGGCGGGGGGGCGTCATGAGAAGGCTCTGGGCCGTATTCCGCAAGGACCTCGCGATCGAGCTGAGGACCAAGGACTCGCTCAACACGATGCTGTTCTTCGGGATCGTGGTCCTGGTCGTCTTCCACTTCGCCCTCCGTTCGGGCGAGGTCGAAGCGCGGGCGGCCGCACCCGGGGTCCTCTGGGTCGCCTTCGCCTTCGCCGGGACGCTGGGGCTCAACCGGATGTTCGCGGCGGAGAAGGAAAACGGCTGTCTGGAGGGGCTGATGATGATGCCGGCGGACCGGGGGGTCCTTTACCTCGGGAAGATGCTGGCCGGGACCGTCTTCATGCTCGCGGCCGAAGCCGTCATCTTCGTCGCGAGCCTCGTCTTCTTCAACCTGGAGGTCTGGGGCGAACTCCCCTGGCTCGCGCTGGTGTTTTTCGTCGGGACGCTGGGGTTCACCGCCGTCGGGACGCTCCTGGCGGCCGTCGCCGTGAACACCCGGATGCGGGAGGTGCTCCTGCCCGTGATCCTCTTCCCCGTGGTCCTGCCGGTGCTGATCCACGCGGTGGAGGCGACGGCCCTCGTCCTGGGCGGGGCGGACCGGGGGGAGCTGAAGCTCCCGCTCGCGGTCCTGTCGGTTTTCACGGTCGTGTTCGGCACGATCGCCTATCTGCTCTTCGAGCACGTTCTGGAGGACTAGATGAACGAGCGGACCTCCTCCCGCCTGGACCTGGCCCTGTGGGGAATCCTGGGGATCGCGATGATGGCCGCGCTCTACCTGGCCCTCGTCGACGCCCCCAGGGAGCGGACCATGGGGGACCTGCAGCGCATCTTCTACTTTCACGTGGCCGCCGCCATCGCGGGGCTGACGGCCTTCGGCGTCAATTTCGCCGCCTCGGTCGCCTACGTGGCCCGCCGGGAGCGCAAGTGGGACCGGGTGGCGCTCTGCGCAGCCGAGACCGGGGTCGCCTTTTTGGCCATCGTCCTCGTCACCGGGCCGATCTGGGCCAAGCCGGTCTGGATGGTCTGGTGGACCTGGTCGCCGCGGCTGACCTCGTCCCTCGTCCTCTGCCTCCTCTACGTCGCCTACCTGCTCGTGCGGCGCTACCTCGAGGACCCCGACCGGCGGGCGATGATCGCCGCGGTGTTCGGCATCGTGGCCTTCGTCGACGCCCCGCTGGTCTGGTTCTCCATCCGCTGGTGGCGCGACATCCACCCCTCGCCGATGCTCGAGAGCGGGGGGATCGACCCCGCCATGCGCCCCGCGTTCTGGGCCTGCCTCGCGGCTTTCGAGCTGCTGCTGGTCTACCTGCTGCGGCGGCGCTGCGCGTTGGAAGCGCTCGAGGAGGAGCTGGAGCGTCTCGGGCGCCTGGCGGAATAATTTTTTTCGGGAGTCTGCCCCATGAACACCATGACCTACCTGTTCGCGGCCAACGCCGTCATCTGGATCGTGCTCGCCCTGTTCCTGCTCCGGCTCCACGCGCGCGAGCGGAAACTGGGGGACGAAATCGGGCGCCTGCGCCGGCTGATCGACAAGACCTAATCCGCGGCGACGGGCTGCGGGGCGAGCCGGAGGAGGAGGGCGCGCGCCTCTTCGCCGAGGAATTCCCAGAGCCCGAGCCCCGAGAGCGTTTCGGGCAGCGGGATCCCCCCGGGGCTCCACCCCCGCTCGCGGTAATAGGCCGCGATCAGCCCGCCGAGCTGCTCCTTGCGGTGGGCCATGAGCCGCTCCCGCTTTGCCGCCGTCGGCAGCGCCGCGAGTTCCTCCGCCCCCACCCCGCAGCGGGCACACAGCTCCCCGTCGTTGTACGCGGCCTCCGCCTCGTAGAGGAGGTCGTCGGTCGGCCCGAGGGCGCGGTCGGGGATCCAGTCGTGGCACGCGGTCTCCCGACCGTAACGGAGCACGTTCAGCACCCGCTGCAGGTTGATGTCGCGGTCGGTGCGGGCGAAGATCTCCTCCCACCCCAGTTCCGTCCCCAGCACGCCGTTGTAATACTCGGCGTAGATCTCCTGGGTCGCCGGGTTGATGTTGACGTCGACCCCCTCGCGGGCGTTCGATTCCGGGTTGGAGACGTCGACCCAGGGGAGCTTGCACACCCCCATGTTGTCGTTCCCCAGGCGCACGCGGGGGTAGCTGACCAGCGCCCGGGCCTTGTCCTCGAAGGTGGGAAAGGCGCCCAGGAGGTCGGCCTTGATCAGCCAGGCGGCGGCATGGTGGGCGCCGATGTCGCTGGCCGCGGCGTAGGACGCCTGCATCGAAAGGGAGCGGTGGGTCCGGTAGAAGGAGAAGGGGAGCCCCTTGGTCTGCATCGCGAACTTTTCGAGTTCCGGAAGGATCTCCTCCCCCGTCCGGGCGCGGTGGCGCGCGGCGACCCAGGCGACCAGGTCCCCGATCCCCCCGCCGGCGGCCCGCGCCGTCTCCGTCGACCCGTGCGCCAGCTGGTGGAGGAACCCGAGCGCGGCCGCCTCGTCCCCCCAGGAGAGGGGGGGCCCTTCGTAATCCTCCGGACGGAGGTAGCCGCGCTGGAGCGCCTCCATCAGAAAGGCCATGATGCAGGAGGCGGTGATGGTGTCGACGCCGTAGTTGTCGCAGTGCCAGTTGGCTTCCATGATGAACTCGGGGTTCCAGATGCCGAGGTTCGACCCGAAGCCGGCGGCGGTCTCGTATTCGGGCCCGTCCACCCACACCCGGCGCCCGGCGTGCGGGCCGCTCCGGAGCGTCACGCACCCCCCCTTGGTGCACTGCAGGTTGCAGCCGGGGAAGCAGCCGTCCATCCCCCGGTGGTCGAAAAGGTGCTCGGCGTAGTGCCTCCCGCAGATCTGCCCCGCCCTGGGGTCGGAGCCGAGCTGGAAGTTGCGGACCGGGAGCGACTGGTACTCTTCCTTGTTCATGAAGGTGATCAGCCCCGCGCTCCCCTTGCGCGCCATCTGGAGCGCCCCGGGGTCGACCTCGCGCACCACCTTCTGCAGCCGCCCCCCCGCCCGGCGGGCGCGCTCCCAGTCCGCGGCGCCGTAGGGGTTTTCGCCGCGCGGGCTCTCGGCCACGACCACGACCGCGCCGAGGTTCTTCCCCCTCATCACGGTGCCGAGGCCCGTCCGCCCCGCCTGCTTGACGCGGAAGATCCCCCGCCCCCCCTCGTGCGGCTTGGTGACGTCCCAGTAGTGGCTGTTGATGCAGCCGTAGGCCGTGTGGGCGGCGCCGACGCCGGTGGACAGAAAGGCGATGCGGCGCCGGTCGATCCCGGCCGCCTCGAAGCGCCGGGCGATCTCCCCCTCCAGCTCGAACGCCTCCTCCCCCGGGGGCGCCTCCTCGATCCGCACCTCCCCCCGCAGGCCGTCGATGACCACCATCGCCCGGTCCTCCGACGCCCCGACCACCTCGAGGGCGTCGAACCCCGCGTATTTGAGGTAGGCGCCGAAATAGCCCCCGAAGTTGGACACCCCGGGGATGCGGGTCAGGGGGGAGAGCGAGACCGCCATCGCCTTGGCCGTCCCCGGGAACTGGGGGATCCCCCCGAGCGGGCCGTTGGCCACGATCAGGGGGTTTTCGGGGTCCTCGGGCCGGGTGGCGGCCGTGACCGCCCGGTGCAGCAGGTAGAGGCCCAGGGCGCGCCCCCCCAGGAAGTAGTCCCGGACCTTCGGGTCGAGCGGCCGGACGGCGGCCGAGCGCGCGGTGAGGTCCACGCGGAGGACCCTGTTGGTGTAGCCGCGCTCGATCGTCCCTCTGGTATAGTGCATATTCCCCTTCCCGGACCGCAAAAGTACCAAAGATAAGGGGGCGGGGTTCACGCTGTCAAGAAATCAGTCCCTCGCTGCTATAATGGGGCACAACGACAAAGGAGCCTGACGTGCACACAGCTTCCCCGAACGCCGACTGGGCCGGAATCTTCCGTGGGCGCCGCGACCGGATCCGGACCCGGACCGGCGGCGGCCTGATCCTCTGGATGGGGCACGCGCCCCAGCCGCGCAACTACGCCGCCAACACCTACCCCTTCCGGCAGAATTCCCATTTCCTCTACGTCACCGGGCTGGCCGAACCGGACCTCCTCCTCCTCTCGCTGCCGGAAGCGGGGCGCGACATCCTCTTCGGCGACGCTGCGAGCCTCGACGACATCGTCTGGACCGGCCCGCGCCCCTCCCTCGAAGAGCTGGCGGCCGCGGCCGGGATCGACGACGTCCGCCCCGCGGACGGAATCCGGGCGGTTCTCGACGAAGCGCGGCGGCAGGGGCAGCCCGTCCACTACCTCCCCCCCTACCGGCACTCCTCGGTCTACGCCCTCTCGCGCCTCCTCGGCATCCCGATGGAGGAGGTGGGGGGGCGCGCCTCCTCCCTCCTGATGGAACAGGTGGCGATCGAGCGGAGCGTCAAGGGCCCCGAGGAGGTAGCCGAAATCGAGGAGGCGCTCGGCGTCACCGGCCGGATGCACCGCGCGGCGATGGCGGCCGCCCGCCCCGGCATGAAGGAGAGCGAGCTGGCGGGCCTGATCCAGGGGATCGCGCTCGCCGCCGACCGCGCGCAGGCCTACGACCCGATCGTGACGGTGCACGGGGAAGTGCTGCACAACCACTCCTACCAGAACGTCCTCGCCGCGGGGGGGCTGGTGCTCAACGACTCCGGGGCGGAGTCCCCGATGGGGTACGCCTCGGACATCACCCGCACCTTCCCCGTCTCCGGGCGCTTCTCGCCGATGCAGGCCGACCTCTACCGCGCCGTTCTGCGGACGCAGCTGGGCGCCATCGCCATGATCCGCCCCGGGGTCTCCTACCGCGAAGTCCACCTCGGCGCCTGCCTCGTCCTGGCCGAAGCACTCCGCGCGCTGGGGCTGATGAAGGGGGATCCCGCGGCCGCGGTCGAGGCCGGGGCCCACGCGCTCTTCCTGCCCCACGGCATCGGCCACATGCTCGGGCTCGACGTGCACGACATGGAGGACCTCGGGGACATCGTCGGCCACGGGAAGGAGAAGCGCCCGGGGCAGTTCGGGCTCAACTACCTGAGGCTCAGCCGCCCGCTCGAGGCGGGGTTCGTGCTGACGGTGGAGCCGGGGGTCTACTTCATCCCCGCCCTCATCGAGCGCTGGCGCGCCGAAGGGCTCCACCAGGAGTTCCTGGACTACGACCGGATCGCGGCCCTGGCCGGCTTCGGCGGGATCCGCATCGAGGACGACGTCCTGGTCACCCCCGAAGGGGCCCGCGTCCTGGGCCCCCCGGTCCCGAAGACGGTCGCGGAGGTGGAAGAGGCGTGCGCCCGATGAAGGCGGTGTGCGTCTACTGCGGTTCGAGCGCCGGCGCCGACGGGAAATACCGGGAGGCCGCGCACGCCCTCGGCCGCACCCTGGTCCGGCACGGCCTCGAGCTGGTCTACGGGGGGGCGCGGGTGGGCCTGATGGGAGAGCTGGCCGACGCCGTGCTCGAAGCGGGAGGAAGGGTCACCGGCGTCATCCCCGAGGCCTTCGCCCCGCGGGTGGCGCACGGGGGCCTCACCCGGCTCGAGATCACGGGCGGCATGCACGAGCGCAAGCAGAGGATGTTCGACCTCTCCGACGCCTTCATCGCCCTCCCCGGCGGATTCGGGACCCTGGAGGAGATGACGGAACTCCTGACGTGGGGGCAGCTCGACTTCCACCGGAAACCGTGCGGGCTGCTGAACGTCTCGGGCTTCTACGACCCGCTGCTGGCCTTCCTGGATCACGCCGTGCGGGAGGGCTTCATCAAGGAGGCGCACCGCCGGATGCTTTTCGCCTCGGAGGACGCCCAAGCGCTGATCCGGCATTTCGGTTCCTACGACGCTCCGAAGACCGATAAGTGGTATAATCGGCCGATCGATTCCTGAACGCACGCTCCGGAGCGGCGGCTTTTCCAGAATGACGATAGAGGGGAAAGTGATTACGCTTATTGAGGCCCTGAATTTCCGTTCCCTCAGGTACGTGCGCCAGAGTCTTGGCGGATTTCACGTTCTGATCGGACCCAATGCCAGCGGAAAGACCACTTTCCTGGATGTACCCGCCTTCCTCGGCCGGCTCGTGTCCGACGGCCTGGAATCGGCCGTCGGCGAGCGCACGGCGAATTTTCAGGATCTGGTATGGCGGCGGGAGGGCTGGAGCTTTGAACTCGCCATCGAGGCTGCCATACCGGAAAACCTCTGCAAGCAGGGGGGCAACGGGGATTACGATACCATTCGCTACGAAGTCGCCGTCGGGGCGCATGCGCAAACGGAGGAGCTGTCGATTCTGGAGGAAAGGGTTCTGCTCAAGAAAACCCCGGTGGCCGAACCGCCCCAGAGAGACTTTTTTCCTTTCCTGCGGACGCCCCCCAATACGATCCTGTCTCCGAGATCATCCCGGGGCTCCAAAACGGTCATCGGGAAGGCGCCCGACGGCAACGACAACTTTTATGACGAAACGCCAAAGGGTTGGGATCACGCCTTCAAACTTGGCCCGATGAAGAGCGCCCTGGGCAATCTCCCGGAAGACGAATCCAGATTCCCGGTTTCAATCTGGCTCAAAGGGTTCCTGATCAACGGTCTGCAACAGATCATCCTCAACAGCCTGCTCATCCGGCGGGCCAGCCCGCCCGGACAGACCCGGGGCTTCCGGCCGGATGGCTCCAACCTCCCCTGGGTGATTTTCGAGCTCGAAAAGAAGGCTTCCCCTGCCCTGGGGGAATGGATCGCCCACCTGCGGACCGCCCTGCCCGATCTCGAGGGCATCCGTACCGTCGAGAGGGCGGATGACCGGCATCGTTACATGATGTTGAGGTACCGGGACGGGCTGGAAGTTCCTTCATGGATGGCCTCCGACGGGACGCTCCGGCTGCTGGCGTTGACACTGCCCGCGTATCTTCCCGAATTCAGGGGCGCCTACCTGATCGAGGAGCCGGAAAACGGCATCCACCCGCGCGCCGTGGAGACCCTGTTCCAGTCGCTCTCCTCCGTCTACGACGCCCAGATTCTGGTGGCCACCCACTCCCCCGTGATTTTGAGCATCGTCCGGCCGGAGGATGTGCTCTGCTTTGCCAAAACGGAAGAGGGGGCCACGGATATCGTGCGCGGCAGCGAGCACCCTGCCCTCGCGGAATGGCGGGGAGAGACCAACCTGGGCGTCATCTTCGCCGCCGGAGTCCTGGGATGAAGGCCGAGGCGCCCGGTAAGGACCTCATCGCCCTGGTCGCCGACAAGAATATGGAACATGCCCTGCGGGGCCTGCTGAATCGTCCCCAATCTCTGGGAATCCGTCCACTGAAAGAAAAAAGGGACTACGACATATTCGTACACCCGCACAGGGATCCGGGCTGCCTGGCAAAATCCCCTGAATTCCTTCGGCCCTGGCAGCGGACCTATCGCCGGGCCCTGGTGATGTTTGACCGGGAAGGCTGCGGCCGGGAAGACCCATCGCGCCTGGAACTCGAAAGCGACCTCGAGCAGCAGCTGGCGCGATCGGGATGGGACGAACGGGCGGCGGTGGTGATCATCGACCCTGAGCTGGAAAACTGGGTGTGGAGTAACTCGCCTCTCGTGGATCGGGCGCTGGGCTGGACAGGACGATTCCCCGACCTCCGCCAATGGCTCCTGGAAGAAGGCTATCTGAGATCAGCGGCGGAGGCGAAGCCCATCCCCCCCAAACCGGCCATGGATCAAGCCCTGAGGCTGGGGAAAAAGCCTCATTCATCCTCGCTGTTCCAGCAGCTTGCCGAGACGGTTTCGCTGTCGGGATGCACCGACGACGCCTTCCTGAAGCTCAGGCGGACCCTGATCGGCTGGTTCCCTCCATCTGCAGCGGAAAACTGATTACGCTCCCGGGCTGGTGCCATGCCGCTCAGCGGTTGGGAATCCCCATCGCCGCGCGCACCTCGCGCAGGAGGGGGGCGGCGATCGCGCGCGCCCGCTCCGCGCCGCTGCGGAGGACTTCGTCGATATACTCCGGCTGGCTGTCGAGTTCGCGCCGGCGCGCCCGCATCGGCTCGAACCGACGCATGTAGAGGTCGAAGATCGCCTGCTTCACCTCCCGGTAGCCGAGCCCCCCGCTCGTGAAGCGGTCGCGCCAGGACTCCCGCTCCTCCTCCGTGCAGAAGAGTCTCAGGATGGCGTAGAGCATGCTCTTGTCCGGGTCCTTCGGCTCCTTGAGGGAGGCCGAGTCGGTGACGATGGAGAAGATCTGCTGGCGCACCTCCTCCTCCGGGGCGAACAGTTCGATGGTGTTGTGGTAGGACTTGGACATCTTGCGGCCGTCGCGCCCCGGGACCACCGCCACGCTCTCCGGGATGTAGGCCTCGGGGACCGTGAGCAGCTCCCCGTAGAGGTGGTTGAAACTCCCGGCGATGTCGCGCGTCACCTCGATGTGCTGCTTCTGGTCCTGGCCGACGGGGACGCGGTTGGCGCGCACGATGAGGATGTCGGCCGCCTGCAGGACCGGGTAGGCGAACAGCCCGTGGTCGGAAGAGAGCCCCTGCGCGACCTTGTCCTTGTAGGCGTGGCAGCGCTCGAGCAGCCCCATCGGCGTCACCGTGGTCAGCAGCCACTGCAGTTCGCAGACCTCGGGGAGGTCGCTCTGCACGTAGATGGCCGCGAGCTCCGGGTCGAGCCCCAGGGCGATGTAGTCGGCGGCGGTGCTGCGGGTCAACTCCAGCAGCCGCGCGGGCTCGCGCAGCGAGGTCAGCGCGTGGTAGTTCGCCAGGAAGTAGTAGCAGTCGTGCCCTTCCCGGATGAACTGGAGGAACTGCTGCACCGCCCCGAAATAGTTGCCGAGATGGAGGTTTCCCGAGGGCTGGATGCCCGAGACAATGATCATCTTTTTCGTCGCGTCGGTCATGGCGTCTTTCGTGATTCCTTTGTGAATGTCGTACGCAAGCGAAAATAGTGTCACTCGGCGCCCCCTTTTTCAACGAAGAGTTTGCCGCCGGGGGCCGCCGGCGGCGGGGGAGCCTGGTGATTTTGGAACCCCGCGGCGGCCCGGGGCGTATCCAGCCTTCGTTGACTCGCTGGTGCAGAATGCCTATACTTTTCTGAGGGAATGAACTGTCTGGAGGGTAAATGATGCGTTTTCCAAGAATTTGGGCCGTTTTGGCCATCCTCAGCCTGGGATTGGGCATCTGCCTTTCAAGCGCAGCTCAGGATAATTCCAGGAACAGGGAACGGAGCCGGAACGATCACTACAAAGAATGGCTCGACAAGGACGTGGTCTACATCATCTCCGAGGAGGAGAGGCAGTTCTTCAAGGACCTGAAGAACGACGAGGAGCGGGAGAGCTTCATCGAGCAGTTCTGGCAGCGGCGCAACCCCGACCCGCGCTCCCCCTACAACTCCTTCAAGGAAGAGCATTACCGGCGCATCGCCTATGCCAACCAGCACTACACCTCCGGCATCCCGGGATGGCGCACCGACCGCGGGCGCGTCTACATCCTCTGGGGGGCCCCCGACCAGACCGATTCGCGCCCGACCGGCGGCATCTACTACCGGAGCCACCTGGAAGGGGGAGGGTCCACCTCCGTCTTCCCCTTTGAAAAATGGTGGTACCGCCACATCGACGGCGTCGGCGACGACATCGAGCTGGAGTTCGTCGACAGCTCCAACAGCGGGGAGTACCGCTTGGCGATGAGCCCGGACGAAAAGGACGCCCTGATCAACGTCCCCGGCGCCGGCCTGACCCTGGCGGAGGAAATGGGGCTGGCGGACAAGCGGGACCGCGCCTTCTTCAACCCGAGCGTCTGGTACGACCACGGAAACCCGGCGGCCCCGGGGCGCCGCACCAAGGACGGGCCGTTCGACCGGATGGAGCAGTTCTTCACCGTCCAGCGCCCGCCCAAGATCAAGTTCGAGGACCTCAAGAGCGTGGTCACCACCAACGTCACCTTCAGCAGCCTGACCTACGACCTGAAGACCGATTACATCAAGCTCTCCGAGGACAAGGTCATGGTCCCGATCACCCTGGAACTGAGCAACCGGGACCTGGAGTTCAAGAAGGACAAGGACTTCAACCGCGCGCACGTCAACGTCTACGGCATCGTGACCGGGCTCACCAACCGCATCCACGCGGAATGGGAGGACGAGATCGCGCGCGACTTCATCGACCTCTACTTCGACACGGGGAAGGAGAAGCGGTCGGCCTACCAGCGCATCATCGCCCTGCCGCCGGGACAGCGCTACAAGCTCGACCTGGTGCTCAAGGACATCAACAGCAAGAAGGTGGGGGCCATGAGCATCGGGTTGAACGTGCCCAAGTACGACTCCCCGGGGCTGCAGTCAAGCACCATCATCCTCGCCAACACGATCGGCCCCGCGCCGATGAACGCCACGCAGCTGGACCAGTACGTCATCGGGGACATGCGGGTGGTCCCCAACGTCACCGCCGAATACGTCCCGGGGCAGAACCTGGTCCCCTACATGCAGATCTACAACATGGAGATCGACCAGACCAGCGAGAAGCCTTCGCTCGACATCAAGTTCGTCGTCAAGAAGGACGGGAAGGTGGTGGAGGAGACCGAGGACACGGCCGTCAATTCCGAGCAGTTCTACTACGGCCAGCGGGTGGTGCTGGTCGGCAGGATCCCCCTGAAGGGGGTCTCCCCGGGAAAATACACCCTGGAAATCCAGGTGGTGGACAAGATCTCGGGCAATTCGCTGACGACCAAAACGGACTTCAAGGTCAAGAACCCCCCGGCGCCCCCGGTCCAGGCCGCCAACCCGGATTGACCCCGGGCCGTTGCCGCAAAGGGGGGAAGGGATGAAGATCCTCATCGTCGGTTCGCGCGGGATGCTGGGCACGGAGCTCCTGGAGGCGTTCGCCCTTCGCCACGACACGGCGGGGCTGGACCTGCCCGACATCGACATCACCGACGGGGCGTCGTGCGCGCAGCTGGTGCGCGCGGCCGGCCCCGACGTGGTCGTCAACGCCGCCGCCTTCACCCGCGTCGACGACTGCGAGAGCCGCCCGGAGGACGCTTTCCGCGTCAACGGGCAGGGGGCGGGCCACCTCGCCCGGGCGGCCGCGCAGGCGGGCGCCGCGCTGGTCCACTTCAGCACCGACTACGTCTTCGACGGGGAGAAGGCGGACCCCTACGTCGAGGAGGACGTCCCGAACCCCCGGAGCGTCTACGGCCGTTCCAAGCTGCTGGGGGAGACGCTGGTCCGCGAGCGCTGCCCGGAGCACCTCCTCCTGCGCATCTCCTGGCTCTTCGGCCCGCACGGGAAGAACTTCATCCGTACCATCCTGGACGCCGCCCGGAAAGGGAAGCCGCTGCGGGTCGTGGACGACCAGACGGGGAGCCCCACCTCCGCCCGGGACGCGGCGGCGCGGACGGTCGAGATGGTCGAAGCCGGCTGCCGGGGGGTGTACCACGTCACCAACAGCGGCTCCTGCAGCTGGTACGAGCTGGCCCGCCGCTCGGTCGCCTGGGCCGGGCTGACGGGGGTGAGCCTCACCCCCGTCCCCGCCTCGGAATTTCCGCGCCCGGCGCCGCGCCCCTCCCACTCCATCCTGGCCAACGCCCGGCTCCGGCGCGAGGGCTTCCCGCCGCTGCGCCCCTGGCAGGAGGCGGCGCGCGAATATGTCGAAAATCACCTGAAAAAATAGAACCTACCCCTTCTTATAGTATACTTTCCCCTCAGGCAGACAGGTTTCCCATACATAGGGTTTTCGATTCGGCGGGGCCATGGCGGAGAAGCAGGCGGGGGAAAAGGTCGTAGCGACCAACAAGAAGGCGTTTCACGAATATTTCATCCTGGACAAGCTGGAAGCCGGCATCAGCCTCGTGGGGACCGAGGTCAAGGCCATCCGCGAAGGGCGGCTGAACCTCAAGGACAGCTACGCCCTGGTGAAAGACGGCGAGGCCCTCCTCTTCAACTGCCACATCAGCCCCTATTCCCACGGCAACCGCGAAAACCACGAACCGACGCGCCCCCGCAAGCTCCTGCTGCACCGGCAGGAGATCCGCAAACTGATCGGGAAGACGCAGGAGAAGGGATTGACCCTGACCCCCCTGCGCGTCTATTTCAAGCGGGGGAAGATCAAGGTCGAGCTGGGAGTCGCGCGGGGGAAGAAGCTGGTGGACAAGAGAGAATCGGAGCGGCGGAAGGACGCGGACCGGGAGGCGGCCGCCGCCATGAAGTACCGTCGCTGACCACAGGAGGCTGCATATGGAGATAGAGTACCGGCCGGGCACTTTTTCCGACATCGCCTGCGACCTGCTGGCGTATCCCGTTTTTGAAGAGGAGGCCGAGGACTTCGCCCCGCTCGAGCCGCTGGACAGGAGGGTCCGCGGCGCGGTCCGGGGGGCGCTGGAATCGGGCGAGTTCAAACCGGAACTGCACCGGACCTGCACCCTCTTCCCCGTCGCGGGGGTGCGGGCGCGCCGCCTGCTGCTGGTGGGGGCCGGAAAGAAAGGGCGCTTCGATCCCGCCGTGCTGCGCGACGTCGCCGGCACCGCGGTGCGCGCGGCACGGGCGGCCGCCTGCCGGACGACGGCCCTCCTCGGCCGGGGGGACCACCCGGCGGGGCTCGCGGCCCGGGTCGCGGCCGAGGGGGCGCTCTACGCCGACTACGAGGCCGACATCTACAAGACGCGCGGCCGCGAGCGGCGGGAACTCGAGCGGTTCTACATCCTCCTCCCCGGCGCCCCCGCGCGCGCCGCGGGCGAGGCGGCCGAAGGGATCCGGCGCGGCGTCATCACCGGGGAGGCCACCAATTTCGCCCGCACCCTGGCCAACGAACCGGCCAATATCCTGACCCCCGCGCGCCTGGCCGAGCGCGCCCGGGAGATCCCGGGCCTCGCCGTGCGGACCCTGGACCGCGAAGAGATGGAAAGGATGGGGATGCACGCGCTCCTGGCCGTCAGCCGCGGCAGCGCCGAGCCCCCGGGCCTCATCGTCCTGGAAATCCCCGGGGAGAAGCCGAAGCGGCCGCGCCGCGGTCCCCTGCACGCCCTGGTGGGCAAGGGCGTCACCTTCGACAGCGGGGGGATCTCGCTCAAACCCGCGGACAAGATGGAGGAGATGAAGGGGGACATGGCCGGGGGCGCCGCGGTCCTCGGGGCCATGGCCGCCCTGGCCCGGCTCAAGCCCCGGGTCCCCGTCATCGGGCTGGTCCCGGCGGTCGAGAACCTTCCCGGCGGCCGGGCCACCCGGCCGGGGGACGTGGTCACCTCGTACCTGGGCAAGACGGTGGAGATCATCAACACCGACGCCGAGGGGCGCCTCATCCTGGCCGACGCGCTGGCCTACGCCCGGACCCTGGGCGCCGCCCGCCTCCTCGATGTCGCCACCCTGACCGGGGCCTGCATGGTGGCCCTCGGGCGCGTCAACGCCGGGATGATGGGGACGGACCAGAAGACGATGGACCTGCTGCGCCGGAACTGCCGCGTCACCGGGGAGGGGCTCTGGCAGCTCCCGATGGACGACGCCTACCGGAAGGCGATCCGGAGCGAGATCGCCGACGTGAAGAACATCGGCGACCGCTGGGGGGGGGCCATCACGGCGGCCAAGTTCCTCGAGGAGTTCACCGAGGACACCCCCTGGGTCCACCTCGACATCGCCGGGATGGACCTCGAAACGGATGGGCGCCCCTTCGCCTGCAAGGGGGCGACGGGGTTCGGGGTAAGGACGCTCGTCGGCTGGCTGGAATAAGCTACACCCGGGGGGAATGTCCGGCGCGGGCGGCCGCCAGGCGCAGGGCCCAGCGGATGGCCGAGTTCATGCTGTCGTGGCGCGCCGTCCCCTTCCCCGCGATGTCGTAGGCCGTACCGTGGTCGACCGAGGTGCGCACGAAGGGGAGCCCCAGAGTCACGTTGACCGTTTCCCCGAAGCCGATGAGCTTGACGGGGCCGAGCCCCTGGTCGTGGTACATCGCCAGCACCACGTCGAACTCGCCGCTGTAGGCGCGCCAGAAGAGGGTGTCGGCCGGGAGCGGCCCCTCGATGGCGGCGGCCGGAAACTCCGCGCGCGCCCGCTCGATCGCGGGGAGGATCACGCTTTCTTCCTCCGACCCCATGATCCCCCCTTCCCCCGCGTGCGGGTTGAGCCCCGCCACCGCCACCCGCCGGCAGGGGAGCCCGAGGCGCGGGAACTCGGTCAGGAGGATGCGCAGCTTCCCGTACACGATGTCGGGCGAGAGGGTGTCGACGACCGTGCGCAGCGGGGAGTGGATGGTGGCCAGGACCACCCGGAGCCGCTCGGTCAGGAAAGCCATCGCGATCTCGCGGGCTCCCGAGAGATGGGCGAGAAATTCGGTGTGCCCCGGGAAATCGTAGCCCGCCTCCTGGAAGTGCCGCTTGTTCAGGGGAGCGGTGACCATGGCGTCGAGGTGCCCCCGGAGGCA
The DNA here is from genome assembly GCA_016934555.1 of Acidobacteriota bacterium. GTDB lineage: Bacteria > Acidobacteriota > UBA6911 > UBA6911 > UBA6911 > UBA6911. The sequence goes on from JAFGSS010000048.1 coordinate 24,683, forward strand.
GGCGGCGGCGCATTCCATGACGTTGCGCGCCGCGGCGGCCCCGCTCGCCCTCGACCCCGTTCCGGCGACGATGCCCGATACGGGAAGGTCCACGACCGCCCGCTCCGGCAGCGGGTGGGCGCCATGCAGGGCTTCGGGGTCCACGGTTTCGTAGGGGAAGGGGAGCCCGAGCTCCCGCGCGCGCGCCTCGAGCAGGTCACGGCCGCCGAAGAGCACCAGCCGGCATTTTCCGAACTCCGCTTCCGCGGCCGCCCGGAGGGAGACCTCCGGCCCGACCCCTGCGGGGTCGCCGGTGGTGATGCCGATGCGGGGCGTATGAGCGGCCTGTTCTGGCAAGGGGACCCGGTTACTCCTCTTCGCGGTGGTCCAGATCGACCTCGTCGGGCTCCTGGTCTTCGTTCTGCTTGTGGATGTACTTGATCACGTGCTTCATGATGAGGAGGTTCGGTCCGTCGCCGCGGTGCACCTTGATGCAGCTCTTGTCGTACCACTCGATGACGCCCCGGATCTCCTCGCCGTCGATGAGGGCGACGACCATCGGGGTCTTTGCCGCCATCTGCTTGATGTAGTAGTAGTTCTCGGCGTTGGTCACCTCCGGCGGAACGCGCTTGCGAGGCACGGAACCGTAACGCGGCATCTGGTCCTTGATCTCGGACAAACTGGGACGAATGAGCTTCCTGTTAACCATAGGATCCTCCGGTGGAGGTTGCTAGAGAGCGATTGGCGATATTCCGCGAGCCGCCGTAAGCTGCCTGTCCGTGCGGTCGATCAGTCGGATTAAGCGGCATTGTAATCTCTCACTGTCCCTTTGACAAGAGAAAATTAATCCGCTAAATTTAATGTCCAGTGAGTTTAGAAATGCCTTATTCTCAGGGTGCCGCATGATGAAACCCCTGCTGGTCCTGTCGCTGCTGCTGCTTGCGCCCGCTGTCCCGCGGCCGGACGCGGCCGCGGCGCAGGACTCCGGCCGGCCCCAGCTGATCCGGGACACCGCCGTGGCCGAAGGGGAAGAGGAGACGGCCGCGGAGGAGCCGCTGCCGGAGCCCGATCCCGCCCGGGCGGAGGAAAGCGTCGACATCGGCGACTATTATTTCAAGCGGAAGAACTATCCGGCCGCCATCGAGAGATACCTCGAGGCGCTCCGGTACCAGCCCGACTCCGTCCCGGCCTGGGAGGCCCTGTCGAAGGCCTATGAGAAAAGCGGGCAGCGCTCCCTGGCGATCGACGCCCTGAAGACGCTGATCGAACAGAACCCTGACTCCCCCGGGGTCCCCGAATACCGCCGGAAGATGGAGCGGCTGGAAAAGCCGTAGACCGCGCCCGGAATCAGCGCCGGGTGATTTCGATGAAGAGGGCCTCGAGCGCGATCTGGCGGTTCACGTTGCTCTTGAGGTTCAGCTTGAGCCTCTGCACCCCCTCGATGGAGCGCACCAGGGTCTGGTGCCGTACCGACCGGGCGAGCGGGCCGATCCGGTCGAGGAGGTCGCGCTGCCCCACCCGCCCCGGGTCGATCCGGGCGTAGTAGACATCCTCGAGCAGGGCCGAAACCGAATCGATGTAGATCAGAAAGGACTGCTTGTCCCGGGTCGCCTGGGCCGCCGCGGCGCTGGCTTCGCGGAAGGACCCCTTCCCCAGCAGGAGGGAGACGAAGTCGAACGCCTGCTCCCGGATCCCGCTGTAGGCGGCGGTGTCGAAATCGAGGGCGGCCCCCAGACTCCCCCCGCTGAGGGCGGCCGCCAGGCGCGCCTGGGCCGCCGGCCGTCCCTCGGCCTCGACCAGGCGCCGTTCGATCATCTCCGGCTGAATCTCCCCGAAATGGAGCAGCCGGCAGCGCGAGCGGATGGTGTCGAGCAGCGCGTAGGGGTTGGCGGTCACGAGAATGATCACCGTGCGGCTCGGGGGCTCCTCCAGGGTCTTGAGCAGGCAGTTCTGGGCCTCGACCGTCATCCGGTCGGCCGGGTCCAGGATCACGACCCGGTAGCGCGCCTCGATCGGCTGGAAGGCGATTTCCCCGATGAGGCCCCGGATCCGCTGGATGCCGATCGCCGTCTTTCCCTCGTCCGGCCCGACCAGGTGCAGATCGGGATGGCGCATTTCCCTGATCCTGCAGCTCGGGCAGCTGCCGCAGGGACGGTCCCCCCTTTTTTCGCACTCGAGCCGCCGGGCCAGGATGGCGGCGCCCATCCTCACGCAGGGGGAGCAGCGGCCGCAGGCGTCGTCCCCTTCCGGGGAGAGGCAGTTGAGGCGGCGGGCGGCCATGAGGGCCAGGGTGCATTTGCCGACCCCGGGCGGGCCGGCGAAGATCATGGCGTGCGGCAACCGGTCCCGGCCGATCGCGCGCCGCAGGATATCGACCGCCCGCGCGTTGCCGATGAAGGAGCCGAAGCAGGGAGCCGTCTTCGGGGAAGGCGTGCGCGCGCTCACGGCAGCCACCGGTCGAGAAGCTCCCGGACCCGGGCGAAAACCTCGTCCGGACTCCCGGCGGCATCCACGACCTCGATCCGGCCGGGAAACCTCCGGGCCAGCGCGAGGTAGCCCTGGCGGATCTTCCGGTGGAAGGAAAGGTCCTCCGCTTCGAACCGCCCCTCGGCCGCCGCGGCCGGATCGGAGCCGTTGCGCGCCCGCGCCCGGCCGAGCCCCGTTTCCACGTCGAGGTCCAGCAGGACGGTCCGGTCCGGTTCGATGATGCCCAGAAGCCGGGCCACCCGCTCGATGTCGTCCATGGGAATCCCGCGCGCGGCCCCCTGGTAGACGCGCGTGGCGTCCTGGTACCGGTCGCACAGCACCACCTGGCCCCGCCCGAGGGCGGGCTCGATCTCTTCGCGCAGATGCTGGTGCCGGTCGGCGAGGTAGAGGAGGAGTTCCGACCAGGGCTCCCGCCGTCCGCCATCGGGACTGAGCAGGACCCGGCGCAGCGCCCGCCCGAACTCGGTCCCCCCGGGCTCCCGCGTCAGCAGGCAGGGGATGCCCCGGCGGCCGAGGTGCTCGTGCGCCCGCCCGATCTGCAGGCTCTTGCCGGAACCTTCTATCCCTTCAAAGGTAATGAACATCGGAATCCTTGCCAGGGGGGCCGAAGCCTTCTAGAATGCATCAGGGTAACAAAGCCCGGTCCTCAACTCAAACCGAATTCTCAGCCGAGGCGTGGAGGCCCATGAACCCGATTGCGCATAACCTTCAATCGATCCGGGAGGAGATCGGCAAAGCGGCCGAGGAGTGCGGGCGCGCGCCCGGGGACGTCCTCCTCCTGGCGGTAAGCAAGACCTTTCCCCCGGAAACGATCGCGGAGGCGGTCCGTGCGGGGCAGACGCGATTCGGGGAAAACCGCATCCAGGAAGCCGAGGGGAAGATCCCCCTTTTCGGCCCCGATCCGAAACTCGAATGGCACCTGATCGGCCACCTGCAGTCGAACAAGGCGCGCCGGGCGGCGGAGCTGTTCGACGTCATCCACTCGGTGGACAGCCTGAAGCTGGCCTCCCGCCTCGACCAGGCCGCGGGGGAAGCCGGCCGGACCCTGTCGGTCCTGCTGCAGGCCGACCTCGCGGGGGAGGAGACCAAATTCGGCGCGACCGCCGAAGAGGTCCGCGCGCTCCTGGAAGCGGCCGCCGGCTGGCCGAACCTCCGCGTCGACGGGCTGATGACGATCCCCCCCTTCTTCGACGACCCCGCCCGCTCGCGCCCCTATTTCGAGAGGCTGCGCCGGTTGCGGGAAGAGCTCGAATCGGAGCGGCCGGGGTGCCTGGGGCGGCGGCACCTTTCGATGGGGATGAGCCACGATTTCGCGGAAGCGATCCGGGAGGGGGCCACCATCGTCCGCGTCGGCACCGCCATCTTCGGGACGCGCGCATGACGGGGGAGCTCGACATCCGGGAAACCGCGGAGGGGGTGGAGGTGCGCGTCCACGTCCAGCCGCGGGCGAAGCGGATGGAAATCGCCGGGACCCACAACCGCGCCCTGAAGCTGAAGGTAGTCGCCCCGCCGGTCGACGACGCCGCCAACCACGCCGTCATCGGGTTCCTGGCCTCCGTCCTGGGGGTGGCCCGGTCCTCGATCGCCATCGCGGCGGGAGCGAAATCGAGGGACAAGACGGTCCGTATCCGCGGCCTGTCGCCCGCGCAGTTTCTGGCCCGCCTCGAACCCCGCCGGATCCCGCACGCTGTGCAAAACCTGTGGAAATGATGTGGAAACGGGTGAGGACGTTTTTCTGTTAACGTTGCATCGAAAGGGTTTGTCGATTATGCACGGGGAGGGGGGCGGCCTGTGGATAATTCCGCCCGTCCTCGTCTTATCGGCAGGGAACCCGGAAGGGTTACGTTACGGCCAGGATGCGGACGACGACGGCGGTGATGTTGTCCGGCCCCCCCGCCTCGTTGGCCGACCGGACCAGTTGGCGGCAGGAGTCCTCCGGGGAGGCGGCCGGCCGCGAGAGGATCCGTTCGATCTCCCCGTCCCCGAGCACGTCGGTCAGCCCGTCGGAGCAGAGGAGGTAGAGGTCCCCTTCCCGGCACCGGTCGGAGCAGAGATCCACCTCCACCTCGGGGTGGGTGCCGATCGAGCGGGTGACGAGGTGTTTTTGAGGATGGCGGACGATCTCGTCCTTGGACAGGATCCCGTTTTCGTAGAGCGGCCAGACCAGCGAGTGGTCGCGCGTCAGCTGTTCGAGCCGGTCCCCCCGGAGGAGGTAGGCGCGCGAGTCCCCCACCTGGGCCACGTGGTAGCGGGGCCCGTCGAAAAAGAGCGCCGTCAGGGTGGTGCCCATCCCGCGGTACTCGGCGTGCTCCCGCTGGGTTTCGTAAACGCGCGTGTTGGCCTGCCGCACGGCCGAGCCGAGAGTCTCTCCCGCATCCCCGGCGGCGCCCGCGGCACCGATGACGTCGTGCACGACCGAGGAGGCGATCCGGCTGGCGACCTCGCCGGCGGCGTGCCCCCCCATCCCGTCGGCCACCAGGAAAAGGCGGTTCGGGCCATCGACGACGAAGGCGTCCTCGTTGGACTCCCGCACCCTCCCCTGATCGCTCAGCACCCCGAATTCGATACGCACTCAGTATACCCCGGCGTCCGTAATGGGGCCGGTCCGCCGCCCGAGCGGCGGCCGGTCCCGGACGCTGTTCATCATACCCCGCTTTCGGCCCGAACGACACCAAAACCATGGGGTGAAATCGGACCCTCCCCCCGGCTCCGGGCACCCTTCCGGCTGGAGCCCTGTGTTATGATATCGCAAACCGGAGGCACGAGGCCCTTATGCTCCCAGGACACAAAACCCTGTTCCACTTTCTCTCCCTTCTCCTGTTGCTCGCCTGCGGCTCCCTCCCCGCCGCGGCCGGGGTTTCCCGCGCCGTCCAGCAGGAATACCGGGAACGCTACGAACACAAGGCGATGGTGCTGAAGGTCCCCCTGTACGGCGACCGGCAGACGGTGCGCATCACCGGCCCGGGCTACCGCGTCGAGCCGGGGTCCGGGACCCCGCGCTTCAAGGTGGGGGACCAGCTGCGGGTCCTGGAAATCGCCTTCTCGGGGGACCAGATCCGTTTCCGCCTGAGCCCCGTCACCACCTCCGAGACGGTCGAGCTCTCCTTCCAGTTCGACGCCGGACTCGAGGACGATTTTCCGAACCGGAAGGTGTTCGACCAGGCGCTCGGGGCCGTCCTCACGGAGGGGCTCCGGTACGCCGAGATCGACGACGCCCGGCGCCAATTCGTGACCGGCCATTTCGAACGGTCGGTGCGGGAACTGGCGGAGGCCGCCTCCATCAGCCGTGACGCGGCGCTCGAGCAGATCGCCCCGCTTCTCCCCGCCTACCAGCAGGCGAAGCGGGAAACCGCCTCCCTGGAGGGACGGCTCCAGAAGATATCGGCCCAGCTGGAAACCGCCCGGAGCGAAAACCGCGGGCTCCAGTCCAAGGTCGGGAGCCTCGAAGCGGAATCCTCCCGCCTGAAACGCTCGAGCTCGGAGCTGGAGGAAAGGATGCGCGCCTCCTCCTCCCAGATTTCGCGCCTGGGGGAGGAACTGCGGGCGGCCCAGGGGACGGCCCAGGGGTACCAGAAGGAGTTGGCGGCCATCCAGCGCTCGCTGAACCTGAAGGCGGAGGCGGGGAAGGACCTCTCCCGGCAGATCGCCGAACTGGGCCAGGCGCTGCGCACCCTGCAGACCGAAAAGGACACGCTCACGGCGAAGGTCGCCTCGCTGGAGAAGAACCTCGAGGCCCGGAAAGCGGCCGGCGCGCGCCTCGAGGGGGAAAACGCGGAGCTCCGGGACGAAAACAGCGGGCTGCAGAAGACCATCCGGACGCTGACCTCGAAGGAGGATTCGCTCGCCCGGCAGTACCTGGAGCTCAAGAACGAGAAGGAAAAGCTGGACGACTTCGCCGCAGGCGTCCGGGCGCTGCGGACGCGGCTCGTGGAGGAGAAGGAGGCGGACGGCTTCCGCACCGGCAAGGCGCAGGTGCTCGTCAACGACCTGGTCATCGGCTCCCTCGAATGGAGGATCCCCGCCGCCGTCACGCGCGGCCGGGGGGCGGAGGCGGAGGCCGCGTTCACGGCCGAATCGATCGATTACGTGCGCGCCACGCCGGAGGAAAAGCGTGTGCTGCGCTCGCTCGGCGACCCCTTCCGGGTCCGCGTCGGCCTCGACCCGGGGGCCGCGTCCGTCCGGGCGGAGGCGGGGCCGGGGGAACCGGTCCGGGAGATCCGGGAGCGGGAGCGCTCCCTCTGGACATGGACGCTTCACCACCAGGGAAACCGCGACGCCCGTCTCCGCTTTTCGGTCCGCCTGATCGACCATGGCGGCGCGGAGATCGGGCTCCTCGACCGCGAGCCGGTGCTCGAGGCCGCGGACGCGCTGCGCCGCGTGCGCGACGCCCTGCGCCCGGTTCCCCTGGCCGTCGGCGCGGTCCTGGGGTTTCTCCTCTTCGGCATCGTCGGCATATTCCGGCGCCCGCGGCGCCCGCACCCGCCCGCCCCGCGTTCCGGCGCACGCGCGGAACCCGGGGCGGACCACGTCCCCAGGAAGGAGCTTTGATTTACTCCACCTTGTCGCCGACGATGATGTGGCGGGTGGAGGAGATCCAGGCGCGGATGCGCTCGGAATCGCCGGCGTTGAGGAAACGGAAGTTGTATTTCCGGTTGTCGCGGGTCCGGACCGACATCTGGTCCCCCTCGATCGCGAAGTGGCGCATTTCGCGGTAGGACTCGTAGAAGCTGTGGTCGGTCTCCGACGTCCGGTATTCCATCCCCTGCTCCGAGAAATGGAGGTTCCCCCGGCAGCTCGAAAAAGCGTGGCGGTGCTCCACCGGGTAGGATTTCTTCATGACGGCGGCGGCGCGGTCCCGGTCCCTCAGGTCCTGGATCATGGACAGGAGGCGCTCGGGGGTGTACTGGTCCGCCCCCCCGAGTTCGCGGGCCCGGACCAGGTGCCCCTCGGCCCGCCCGAGGTCGTTGCGGTGGTAGTCGTAGAGCAGGCCCAGGTTCAGGTGCGCCAGGACGTTGCGGGGGTTCAGCTGGAGGCACTTCTCGAAATTCAGGATGGCGGTATCGAGCTGCTTCCGGTTCTGGTGGCTGGCGCCGATGTAAAAGTAGGCCTCGTCGCTCGACGGCTCCGATTTGAGATATTCGCTCCACTCCGCGATCGATTTTTCGTAGGCGCCCGCCCGAAAGGACTGGAGCGCCGACCGGCGCAGCGCGCCCGTCCTCTCCCGCGACTCCTTTTCCTCGCTCGTGCGCCGCTCGGTCTGCGCCGCCTCCGCCAGGCGGGCCTCGACCGTCTCCAGGCGGGCGCGGCTGTAGCTGTCCTCGGGGAAATACTGGAGCATCGCCCGGAAATCGGCGCGCGCCCCCGCCCAGTCCGAGGCGGCGATCTTGGCGTCCCCGCGGTTCTGCATCAGCTCCTTGAGGTGCGCGATCGCCTCCCGGATGTAGCCGTTGTTCGGGTCGAGGCGCTGGATGCTCCGGATGGCGTCGAGCGCGTTGTCCCGGTCGGGGGGGAGGAGGCTCCCTACCTTCATGGCGGCTTCGGCCCGGGCGCGCCACTCGAGGATCTGCTCCTCGCGGTCCTGCACCCTCGCGTCGAGCTTGGCCGCGATGTCCTCGAGGCGCTCCCCGATAACGCCGTCCTCCGGGAAAAGGAGGAGGAGGTTCTTGTACTGCTTTTCCGACTCCAGCCAGTCCTCCCGCGCGTAGGCCAGTTCGGCGCGCCGGCGGAGGGTATCGGCCAGGCGGGCGCGGGTGTCGGCCGCGTCCTTGTTGGCGGGGTCGATCTCGAGGATCCGGTCGACGAAATAAAGAACGTTGTAGTCCTCGGGCGGGGGGAGGAGGATGTTGTCCTTCAGGGCGCCCTCCAGCTTCCTGCCGAGCGCCTCGATTTCCGCCAGCTGTTCGTTGCTGAGCCGGGGGACGACGGGCTCCAGTTCCCAGTGCACGCTTTCGGTCGCATACGGGATCACCATCACCTGCCGGGTCTGCTCCCGGTACCCCTCGAGCCGGACTCCCACCTGGTGCCCCCCGCTCGGGAGGCTCCCGATCGAGAGGGGCGAACTCCCCCTCACCTTGCCGTCGATGGAGACCAG
>JAFGSS010000049.1 GCA_016934555.1 Acidobacteriota bacterium
AGCTTCGCCCCCGTGCGCGCGGCGCTCGGGGGCGAAGCGGTACAGAAAAACCTCTTCTGACACGGGCGGGGACGATTACGGTTTCAGCACCGCCTTCATCACCTTTCCCTTTTCGGCGTCCTCGACCGCTTCGTTGATCTTGTCGAACGGGTAGAAGGTCAGCAGGCGGTCGAAGGGGAACCGGCCGAGCCGGTAGAATTCGATCAGCTGGGGGATGAAGAGGTCGCTCACGCTGTCCCCCTCCACGATCCCCTTGATGGTGCGCCCGTCGAGAATGGTCTGCATCTCCAGCTTCGCCTCCACCCCGACCGGGGCCACGCCGATCAGGCCGCAGACGCCCCCCATCCGGAGGCAATCGACCGACTGCCGGAACACGGCGGGAATTCCGGTGCATTCCAGGGTGTACTGGGCTCCCCCTTCCGTCAGCTTGCGGATTTCGTCCACCGCATCCACCTTGGAGGAATCGATGAGGTCGGTAGCGCCGAATTCCTTGGCGAGCTGCAGCCGCCCCTCCTGGATATCGACCGCGATGATGCGCGTGCAGCCGCTGATCACGGCCGCCATGATGGCGCTGAGGCCCACGGGGCCGATTCCGAAGACGACGATGTTCGATCCCGGTTCCGGTTTCAGCGAGTTGATGACGCCGCCGCCGCCGGTCTGGATGCCGCACCCCAACGGACTCAGGATCTCCAGCGGCACGTCCGGCCGCACCTTGACCACGTTGCGCTCCGTCACCAGGGAGTGGGTGGCGAAGGTGGATTGGCCGAAGAAGGAGCCGTAGATGGTCTCCCCCCCCTTCTTCATGGTCGTGGTCCCGTCATTGCGGCGCCCCCCGAAATTCAGCCGGCGGAACTCGGTGCACCAGCCCGGGCGCGCCATCTTGCACGCGGGGCAGACACCGCAGGACATGTAGCTGGTCGCCACGTGGTCGCCCGGCTTCACCTTGGTCACCTGGGATCCGACCTTCTCGACGATGCCGGCGCCTTCATGCCCGAACACGCCCGGAAGCGGTATGGGCAGGTACTGCATGCGCGCCACCAGGTCCGTATGGCACAGGCCGGAACTGACGATGCGCACCAGGATTTCGTCATCCCTCGGCTCGTCCAGTTCGATCTCTTCGAGGAGAAACGGCCCACCCTTTTCGCGCACTACGGCTGCTTTGATCTTCATCTCAAACCTCCCAATAGACGTTTTTGTCGGCTGCCGCCCGAATCCGGTATCTGGCGGTTATCAAGACCGGAGCACTGTTGGTGCAGCTTTCTACTTATAGGACATTCCGCAGGGAGACTCAAGCATTGATTGACACACGCGCCGGGCCGGTTAAACTTACAGGTGTGGAGGATACGAACGAATTCTGCAAGGTTTTGCAGCGACCGCAAAGAGAGGAAAAATGAAGATCAAAGCTTTGGTTGTCCTGATGCTGACGGTGTTTCTCCTCCCCGCGACCGGGGTCCGGGCGGGGGAAGAAAATGTGGTGCTCCCGGATATCCCCCGGATCTCGGTGGAAGAACTCAAGAAGATGGTCGACGAGGGAGGGGACTTCGTCGTGTTGGACGTGCGGGACGCCGGCAGTTACAGCGCCGGCCATATCAAGGGCGCCGTCAACATCTATTACGATTCCACCGCCGATCCCATGGAGCGGCAGATGATGCTTCTGGCCCTGCCGATGGACAAGCTCATCGTCACCTACTGCGACTGCACCGATGACGCCAGCAGCGCCACGATCGCCGACGAGCTCTACATCCTCGGTTACGAGCGGGAAAAGATCAAGGTGCTGAGCGGCGGTTCGCTGCGCTGGGTGGAACTCGGTTACCCCATGGTGCCGAGCAACTGACCTGCTGAAACACGCAAGGCGGCGGGAACGGGTTCCCGCCGCCTTGCGCTATAGACCCCGGGATCCGCAGACCCGCGATCCCGAAACTCTACACTCCCCAACCCGCTCCGGCCTTGGCCACGGAAGCACCCGAGACGTCCACGATGGCGGCGCCGCCGTCCACGAGCAGGAACGCGCCGTTGATGAAGGAAGCGTCGTCGCTGGCGAGGAAGGAGACCGCACCGGTGATCTCCTCCGGCATCGCGCCGCGGCGCAGGGGCACGCTCTCGGTCAGCACTTCGAAGGCGTCCTTCTTGATGGCCTTCGACAACCCGGCCATCGCGTTCACCAGCATCTCCGTCCTGGTGGCTCCCGGGGCCACCAGGTTGCTCCGGATCCCCTTCGGCCCGTATTCGAGGGCCGCCTGCCGCGCCAGCTGCATCAGGCCCCCCTTGGAGGCGCAATAGGCCGGCATCGAGGGGAGGCAGCGCACGCCTGCCAGCGAGGCGATGCTGACGATCGACCCCCCCCCCTGCTTGATCATGTGGGGGATGGCCGCCCGCATGCAGTAGAAGGGTCCGTTCAGGTTGACGTCCAGGATCTTCTTCCAGAGGTCGATATCGATGTCCACGATGCTCCCGCCGGGATCGATCCCCGCGTTGTTGACCAGGATGTCGATCTTCCCGCCGAAGCCCACCGTGGCGTCCACCATCTTCTGCACGTCTTCCCATTTGGTGACGTCGCCGGCGCAGGCCTTGGCCATGCCGGGCTTCAGGTTCTTGACCACCTCGTCGAGGAGTTCGGCCCGCACGTCGCTGATGACGATCTTGGCCCCGTCATCCACGAACCGTTTTGCGATCGCGGCGCCGATGCCCCTGCCGCCTCCCGTGATCAGTGCCACTTTACCGTCAAGTCTCATGAGTAGTATCTCCTAATGATGTTTCCTTTGATGGAGCCTCCCGTGGTACAGAGCCTGCGGTGCCTAGCGACAACAGCGGCTCACCGTGCTCGCTCGGGATTATAAACCTTTTGCAAAGCGCGACTCAAGGCATGAAATGGGCGACGGCGGACCGGGCGGGGGCGCCCGTGGGATACGGGCCCCGATGGGAGGGGGGTCCTGGAATCTGGCGTCCCCAACGGGATTCGAACCCGTGTTGCCGCATTGAAAGCG
>JAFGSS010000219.1 GCA_016934555.1 Acidobacteriota bacterium
CCGGAGGGGGACCCGGCCTTCCGTGAAAAGGTGCGCCGGCGGCTGTACGGCCTGGTCGGGGGAGGGGATGGCAGGGATCTCTTTTTCCGGGCCCCGCTCGAGTTCGCCCTCTGGGCGCTCGCGATCAACGGCCGCGACGAGGCCGCCCGCTACGAACCGCTCGACCGGGGGACGAACCGGAGGACGGTGGGGCGGATTCCGGCCATCGACTGGCACGCCTACGCCTACAGCATGATCCTGGTCCCCGGGCAGGGACCGGAGCTGGAGGGGGAAGCGATCTCCCCCGGCAGCATCCGCCGCTGCCGGGCGGCCGCGGAGCGCTACCGCAGGAGGCTGGCCCCCATCGTGGTCGTCTCGGGGGGGCATGTCCACCCGAACAAGACGCCGTTTTCCGAGGCGGTGGAGATGAAAAAGTACCTGGTGCGGGAACTCGGGGTCCCGGAAGAGGCGATTCTCGTCGACCCGCACGCGCGCCACAGCACCACCAATATGCGCAACGCGGCGCGCCTGGCCTGCCGCTACGGCATCCCCGACGCCAAGAAGATCCTGATCGTCACCGACCCGGTGCAGAACGGGTTCCTCTCCGTCATGCAGAAGCGCTTCATGGCCGAACTGGGCTATCTCCCCTATCTCGGGCTCGAGAAGCTGGGTGAGGAGGAGAGCGAATTCTTCCCTGTCAGGGATTGCGTGCAGCCCAACCCCCTCGACCCCCTCGACCCGTAAACGGAACCCGCTCACTGCACGCACGCGGAAGCGCGAATAGTTGCATAATTGGCCAAATAGGGATATTTTCCCGCCTATGGACAAGAAAACAGAGAGGGGATACGAGGTCCGCGCCGGGATCTTCAAGGCGCTGGCCCACCCGTCCCGCCTCTTCATCGTCGAGCGGCTGGCGGCCGGGGAATGGTGCGTTGGCGAGCTGGCCGAAATGATCGGGGCCGACGTCTCGACCGTTTCCCGCCACCTGGCCGTGCTCAAGAACGCCGGGATCCTCCGGGCGGACAAGCGGGGGCTGCAGGTCTACTACCGCCTCCACCTCCCCTGCATCCTGCGTTTTTTCGACTGCGTCGGGGAGGTCATGGCGCGTAACGCCGAGGATCATCGGAAGCTGGAATAAGCAAGCATGGTACGTAAGAGGATGCCGAGAGGACTGTTCCCATGAAATCACCGAGATCCCGCCGCTTCCTGTTCGCCGGATCGTGTGCGATCGGCCTGGCCCTGATCGCGCTGGCCGGCATGTCGGCCCGGGCCCAGGGGCCCGTTCCGGACAAGTCCCGGGAGCCGGGCGCTGCCGAGGCCTCGGGCGTCTGCCCCCCCTTTCCACTGCGGGACGATTCCGGCGCCGTCATCGACAGCGCCTCCGGCGTCCCCTACTCCCCCCGGCAGACCTGCGGAGCGAGCGGGTGCCACGATTATGACAAGATTACCGAGGGGTTTCATTTCACCCAGGGGAAGGGAGAGAGCATGCCGCCGGAGTTTGCCGCCCGCTACAACTGGGCCAGCAGCCCCGGCAACTACGGCGGCAACTGGTGCTCCCCCTCTCCCCTGTACCGGCAGCTGGCGCCCCGGGAGAACCGGAGCGCGCGCACCATCGACATGACCTCCTACGATTTCGTGACCGCGACCTGCGGCAACTGCCATCCCGGGGGCGGCCCGATGGAGTTCGACCGGGACGGCATCCGTTACGACCGCAGGATGGCCGACCCGCAATCCGGTTTGTCCCCGGGCGGGGAGAACGGCCTGGACGGCGATTATTACAAGGCGCGCTGGTCCGAGACCGGCGTCATCGAGGCGGACTGCCTCCTCTGCCACATGCCCGAATACGATTACGGGGGACGCAACGCGCAGCTGGCCGACCTGAACTTCCGCTGGGCGGCGACCGAAGGGGCGGGGTTCGGCCGGATTTCGGGCAAGATCGCCGCGGGGGAACAACCGAAGGTCGAATACCGCAAGGAGCTCTTCGATGCGGAGGGAAACGTCAAGGTCCACCTGGTCCGGTCCCCCCGCAACGAGACCTGCCTCCTCTGCCACGCGAAGCCGGACTGGAAGAAGCGCGGGGCGTCCTTCGCGCCCCACACGGACGTGCACATGGCCGGCGGGTTGAAATGCGTCGACTGTCACACCGCCGGCAGCCGGGCGTCCGACCCCAGGATCCGGGGGGAGGAAGTCCACCAGTTCGGCAAGGGGGACGATCCCTCGGGATGGGTGCGCAACGACCTCGACAACACGGTGCGCGGCTGCGAGTCCTGCCACACCGACGGCACCCTGGGGGCCCCGGTCGCCCGCCACTCCTGGCTCCCGCCGCTGCACATGGACAAGCTGGACTGCACGGCCTGCCACATCCCGCGCCGGTACACCAAATCGGCCCTGGTCCAGGCGAGCGACGTGTACAACCCCGCCCCCCGGATTTCCCCTCCACCCAAGCATATCTGGACGTTTTACGACCAGGAGATGAAGTTCTGGAACCACTACGGCGAGCTGGAACTGTTCACCGTCAAGGATCAGCCTTCCGACGAGTTCCGCCCCACCCTCATCCGCTACAAGGGGAAGATCTTTCCGGGCAACCGGGTCCATTCCGCCTGGGTGGGGCTCGAGGAGGAGGGAAAACCTGGGCTCAACCAGCTTTTCATGAAGGACTTCTACTCGATGTGGGCCCGGCACCGGAGCGATCCGTCCCGGTACCCCGAACTCGGGCGCATCCGGGACGACAACGGCGACGGCATGCTCGAAGTCAACGGCGCCGGGGAGATCGATGCTCTGCTTGCGGCCACCTCCCGCTACCTCGGGGACACCGCGTTCCCGATGGAGAGGAAGCGGCTGGTGTACGTTTCCGGCAGCACCAAATTCTACTCGGGAAGTGAAAGCGTGGAGATGCCGCGCCTTGAGCACGAAGCCACCCCCTACGCCTCGGTGTACAAATATTCCCACAACGTCCTCCCCGCCCGCTCCGCCCTGGGAGCCGGGGGATGCACCGACTGCCACAGCCGGCAGGCCGGGTTTTTCTACGGGGCGGTGCTCGACCAGCCGTTTTCCGGAAACGGCGAACCCGTGTGGATGCCGAACCACGCGATTCTCGGCCTGTCAGCGTTCGAAGTCGGCATGGGCGTGTTCCGGGAGCAGAGCCTGAAACCCCTGCTCTATTTTCTGCTCGCCGCCCTCGGGATCCTGGCCGCCGTCCTGGCCGTGCGCAACTACGCGCTCGGGCGTCATCTCTGGGAAGCCGGGCGGCTCCTGAAATGGGCCCCCTGGGTCGCCGCCGCCGGGGTGGCGGGACTGTTCGTCGCCTTGTTCAACCCGGAGCTCGTCGCCTATATGACGGTCGA
>JAFGSS010000050.1 GCA_016934555.1 Acidobacteriota bacterium
GCTGGTCTCCTTCTACACAGTTTTCGGCCGGAGCCGGCTGAAAGTGGAACTCCTCGGCGCCATCGAAGAGGGACGGACGCAGCGGCCGGTTCCGGTCGGTCTCGGGGGAGCGGGCTCCGAAGACAGGAATGCCCGTATGCTTCAGCGCCTGAGCGCGGCGATCACTTCCGCACAGGACCTGGACGATCTTCTGGAGGCGCTTCTGGACCAGCTGCTGCCGGCGATCGGGATGGAGCGGGCTTTCGTTTATCTGCACGAAGGAACAGCGGGGAAGCTGCGGCCTGCAAAAGGGAGGGGGATCGGTGAGGTCAACCTGGTCGAGCACGGTTCGGTCCACCGGGAGGTCGTGGAGACCGTTTTTCACGATGGGATCCCTCTCCTCAGCGCCGATTGTCGGCGGGACCCACGGATCCAGAACACCCGCACTCGAGGAGGGGGCGGGGGGAGACTGATGTGTGCTCCCTTGAAGGCTCCCGGCAGGGTGATCGGCGTCCTGTATGCCGATCATGCCGCGCCTTCGGACAGCATTCCCGAGCCCGTAATCAACCTGTTTGCCACCGCCTGCTCCCTGACGGCACTGGGGGTCGCCAACATTCTCATGCGGCCGCATCCGCCTGCGGTCCATATCCCTGCGGCCGGTGCGCGGTCCGATGCGGAGGATCCGTATCCCGAGATCGTGGGAAAGAGCCCTGCGATCTGTGCCCTGAAAAAGCGGATCGGGTCGGTCGCCGGTTCACCGCTCGATGTGTTGATCACCGGGGAGAGCGGCACGGGAAAGGAGCTGGTGGCCCGCGCCATCCATCGGATGAGCCCCGGAAAGCGCGGGAAATTCGTATCGGTGGACTGCGGCGCCCTCTCGGAAACGCTGGTGGAATCGGAGCTGTTCGGCTTTCGCAGGGGAGCCTTCACGGGAGCCTTGGAGGACAGGCCCGGGTGTTTTGAAGCCGCCGATGGGGGTGTTCTTTTCCTGGATGAGTTCACCAATCTGCACGCGACGATGCAGGTGAAATTCCTTCGGGTGATACAGGAACGGGAGGTGCGCCGGATCGGGGAAATGCACAATCGGAAACTGGATATCCGAATCATCACCGCATCCAACCGCAATCTCATGGCCGAGGTGCGCGCGGGCCGCTTCCGCGAGGATCTCTACTACCGGATCAAAATCGTGCAGATCTACCTTCCTCCTTTGCGCGAGCGCAGGGAAGACATCCCGCTCCTCATAGACTGGTTTCTCGAAATGTGCGCGAAGCAGAAGGGATTTCGCAGGCACATACGTCCCAAGGCAATGGACCTCCTCCTCCGCTATTCCTATCCCGGGAACGTGCGTGAGTTGGGGGGCATGATTCAGGGAATCTATTATAGCGGGAATGATCCCGCCATCGATGTCGGGGACCTGCCTCCGGAGGTGCTCTGCGGACGGTTTTCCGGAGCGGTGATCGATGCGGATCCAGCCGGGCGAATCTATCGCGCCATCCTCGAAGGACAGGGGGACTTCGACGAACTGGTCAAAGTCCCCTTTCTTCTTCACCAGGTAAGTGCCGCGCTGGTGGGCGACATCATCGGCAAGGCACTGGAGGAAACGAACGGCAATTACAGGATGGCGTTGAGGCTTCTCGGGGTGCCCGATCGGCGTTACACCGCCACCCTGCAGTTTCTCAAGCGGAACGGGTGCTACCTGCCTTACCGGCCTTTTCGAAAAAAGGGGGGTGACGGGGACGGGGATTCCTGAACCCGCGGGATCAGCGGGATGTCAGGGGCGGTGGGTGAAATCGATGACGTTATCGCCCTGAGGCAGTTCGACCGATGTGGATTTGACCGCTTCCAGTGCGGCATGCAGGAGGGTCATGATGGTGGCGCCGTCCCTGGGATGGACGGCGATGCCGGCTTTGAAATCGACCGCGATTCCCTGGACCGCGTTGGTGACCTCCCGCCTGATCTGCTGCTTCAGCCGGTCGGCGCAGCGAATGGCCTGTTCTTCCCGCATCCCGGGGAGGAGGGCCACAAACCCCTGGTTTCCGTAACGCACCAGGGTGTCGGTACCCCGGAGTTCCGGCTTGATGCAGTTGGCGATCCTGCGGAGCAGGGAATTCCCCTCGTGGCCTCCGTAAAGGCGGGCAATCTGGCTCAGATTCCTGATTTCCAGGTAGATGAGCGCCAGTGGGGCCTTGGTGGCGGCTGCCGCGGCAAGGAGTTGCGGACCGATGGCTGCCAGATAGGAGACCCGGGGGACCTGGGTCGTGGGATCGAGCAGGTCCGGGTCTTCCGATCCCTTGCGCTTTTTGGACTCTGCGATCAGGGGCGCGATCAGGCCGGCCAGCATCTGCAGGTGGTCCTGGTGCTCCTGGGTATAAAAGCCCTTTTCCTGCGCATAGAGGGAGAGGGTGCCCAGGGGCTCGTCCTCGTAGACCACGGGAACCGCTAGGGCGTCGACCAGTGAGCTGAAATCCCCCGCCAGCCCTATGAAATCGAGCGCCGGACCGGTGTTGCGCATGGGGCGGCGGTAGGCGGCCACCCAGCCGCTGATTCCCATCCCCATTTCCATGCCATGTCCACGAAGATGCTGGGAATGGCGGCCGGTCGCGGAGGCGGCTTCAAGGCGGCCTTTTTCGTTGCACAGATAGAGCACACAGGTGCTGAAGGGCAAAAAAGGCTCCAGCTGACTGAGCACCACCGGAAAAACGTCCTTCAGTTCAAAGTAGCCAGACATGGTGTTGCAGAATTCGGCGATGCGGACGAATTCCGCCGGTAGGTCGGGGGCGGGCAAAGGCGCCAAGCGGGCTGCGGCACCCGACTGATCAGGCTGGAAGTATTTGCGGAAGGAGAGTTCCGGGGCGTTGGCCGATTCCCGAATGGCTTCCTCCTCCAGTTCGTGGATATGCTCCACCAGCAACTGCACCAGCTTGGGGTCGAAGAAGGTGCCCGATTCGGATCGCAGAACCTCGAGGGCTTCTTCGGTCGACATGGCGAGTTTGTACGGCCTGGAGAAGCGGATCGCGTCGAAGGCATCGGCGACCGACAGGATCCGGCCTCCGAGGGGGATATCTTCGCCCTTCAGCCCATCGGGATACCCGTTGCCGTCCCAGCGTTCATGATGGCAGCGCACATATCGGGCAACCGGGAAGGGGAAGCGGACCTGCTGCAGGATTTCGTCCCCGGCGGCGGCATGCATTTTGATTTTTTCGAACTCCTGACTGGTGAGTTTCCCGGGCTTGTTCAGGATGAAGTCGTCCACCGCCAGCTTGCCGATGTCGTGCAGGAGCGCGCCAGTTTCTATTGCTTTCAGTTCATCGGGAGCCGAGATGCCGATAAACTTGGCCAGCCCCATTGCGTATACCCTGACCCTGCGAATATGGCCGTAGGTGGTCTGATCCTTGGCGTCCACGGCCAGAGCGAGTGATTCTACAGTTCTTAAATATAAGTCTTCCTGCTCTTTAAGGTGTTTTTCCGCTTCCAGAATTCGGGCGTTGTTGGCGATAATGCGGGAACGGTTCTGCTGGTGGTATCCCCAGACGAGTCCAAGCAGTGGCGCCAGTGCCAAGGGAAGAAATTCCTGCCACCGGTGCAGGATCACAAGGGAGGTGGCGATCCCCGCCGAAGCCGAGAATTCCATCGCCAGCGGCATCATGGTTTTGGCCCAGA
>JAFGSS010000220.1 GCA_016934555.1 Acidobacteriota bacterium
GCCTGTTTTGGCGGAAAAACGATTGGCACGGGATTTGCATTATCTCAGGGTGCATGCGGTTCAAGAGGGGCCGCGAAAGGAGAAAGGGATATGAATAAAAGAACTTTGAGCATGGCTGCGGCCTCGATTCTGGCTTTTGGAATGCTTGCCGCCGGACCGGTATCGTTCGCCCAGGGGTCGGCCCCGTGTGCCACCCCCGGCGAAGGCCCGCGCGACGGCAGCGGCCAGGGGCAGGGACTGCGGGACGGCAAGGGGAACGGCCCGCGCAACGGCCAAGGGTACGGTCCGAAGCGTGGCAACGGCCAGGGGCTGCGGGACGGCAGCGGCCGCGGCAACAAGCAGGGCCAGGGCCGCGGATTGACCCGGCGCGACGGCAGCTGCGTCGAACGGGGCGTCCAGCCCGGAAAGGACCGGGCCATCACCCGGTAGTTGTGCTCGTCCGCCCCGCAGCGGGAAACCGTTTCGGGGCGGACGCCTGGAGCTCTATCAAGTCATCAGTTCCCCGCCCCGCGTATCTTGCGCCTTGCGCGCCAGCCGTAGAAGACGGCAAGGAGCGGGGGGGCCAGGAAAACGCCCCACACATTGAACGCCGCCCCCAGCACCAGGGGAACCACGATCGAAGCCCACAGAGGGACCCTGGCCGTTCGCTTCATCAGGAGGGGCTGCAGCACCAGTCCGTCGATCACCACAATCCCCGCATACAGGATGAAGACATAGCCCATCCCGGCCAGTCCCTGCCCCGCGGCCGCCGCCAGGGCCGGGCCCGGCAACGCCAGGATGGTCCCGAAGTGGGGAATGAACTGAAAGAGCGCGGCCAGCAGGGCCCAGAGCGGCGCCAGGGGCACGCCGATGACGAGCAGCCCCGTGAGCCACATCGCCCCGACCAGCAATGAGTCCTGCGCCTGGGCCAGCATCCAGCGCCCCAGGGAGGGCAGGGCGTCCCGGAGAAACCCCCGGAGGCTCCTGAAGAAACGCCGTACGGACATCGAGCGCCATCCTTCTGGTGATCTTCCATGATGGCAGAAGCTCGGGAGCCCGCGCAAGGGCGGCCGCCCGTTCAGGGCATGCGATGCAGCGAGCCGATCTCCACCCGGGCCGACTCCAGCAGTTCCCGCACCCGCGCCTCCTCCCCCCACTCGAAGCGGAGCGAGACGCCGCAGTCGCTCGAAAACTCGCGCGGCGTGGGGATCATCTTGATCGCGACCCCGTGCCTCAGGAGGGTCTTCTCGGCCCGGAGCGCAGCCGAGTTCGTGTGAAAGAGGACGACGCCGTATTCCCTGCTCTCTTTTGTACTCTTCATGACGGTTCCAAGGATTCCAGAAGCGCCCCGGGGACGCAATCGATGATTTCGGCCACCTGCGTCGCAGGGGTTGCCCGGGCATGGGCCCCGGCCAGCCTGTTGGCCTTTGCCGCCACAACGGAGGCCTCCGGCAGGGGCATCCCGGAGGCGCTGAGGGCGGCCACGATTCCCGTCAGGGTATCGCCGGTCCCCCCGATGGCCTCCATCGCTTCCGTGACGGGACCGTCGATGACGGCCTGGATCCCGGCCCGGGTCACGAAATAGTCGCGGCTCCCCTTGACGAGCATGCAGGCGGGTGCGTTCCCGCGCCCGTAAATCGCTGCGATCATGTCCGGGACGCGGTCCTGCTCGTGAAGAATGAATCCCCGGGTATAAAAGGGATGGGGGGCAATCTCGTCCGCAAGGAAGGCGAGTTCGCCGATATCGGGGGTAAAGAGATCATAGGCCGCCGACCTCCCGCTCATCTTGGCCACGTACATATAGCCGGCATCGGCGATGAGAAGCGGTCGGACCGCCGCCCCCTCGATCCGGGCAAGGATTTTGTCGTGCCATTCCACGATGGGCTGCAGGTAGTGGAAGACGAGGGTCCGAAAATCGTCCGGGCGGAGATGCTCCACGAGATACCGGTAGAGCTCCCGGCTGCCGTCACCGCGGCCGACATCACCGATCAGAAAAGCGAACGGTTCCTCCTGTCCCAGCGCTTCCGCCGCCCTGGCCGCGGCGGCCAGCAGGGCCGGAGTGCCCCGGTTGACGGGGGCCGTCCGGCCCTGGATGCAGATGCTCCGGTCCCGGAGCGTAATCTTCCCGGCCACAAGGGGAAAGCCCTGTTCGGGAACGGTCCCTACCACTGCAAGCATTTTGTTTTTGCCTCTTCATAAGCCAGTTGAAGGGCATACCCGCAAAGGGTATGCCCTATTTCCCTGGGGTCCGGCGCCTCATCGAGACGCCGCCCCACCATCCGTTCCGCGATATAGGGCACATCGGGACACCCCCCCCCGGAAATGTTGACGATCACCAGCGACTGGCGGTCGACCGTCAGTTTCATGTTGGCGGCCTGGATCATCAGGTACCCGCCGAAATCCTTGATCCTGAAGAGATCCACCGGACTCAGCAGCGGCCCCGATACCGGCACGCATTCCAGGGGCGGGAGCCCCGCGTCTTCGAGCACCTTCCTGACCCGCAGCTCCTCGATCAGGGGGAATTCGATGACGAGGTCGCACCCTTTTCGGATTTCGGGCGGCGGCCCCATGACGCGGATATCCCACCCCTGTTTCCTCAGGATATTTTCGGCGCGGATCACCTCGCTGGTGTTCTCAAACACCAGGAAGCCGGACGCCGCATTGTGCGACGCCCGGTTCCCGGGAGACCGTTTGCGCAGGAATCCCAATGCAGCCATTGGCTATTCCTTTGCCAGCGTGACGCGGTAACCGGACCCGTCCGGCTCCACCCCCTCGAGGGCCCAGCCTTTCGAGGCCGCCGCACGGGTGACGTTCTCCTTCGAGGTGTCCGTATCCACCAGGACCGTGATCTCCCCCCGCCCCACCTTCTTGATTGCATTCACCGTCATCAGGACGGGTTGCGGGCAGGACAGCCCGCGTGCGTCAACGATGGAACTCATGATATCCCTCCCCGGCTCAAGCCGATTGTTTCCTCATGGTGAATCCGATGAACAGGCAGACCAGCATTCCGATGACCACGGCCGCAACCCCGTGCGCGCCCACCCCCTCAGTGGAACTCGCCAGCCCGAGATTGTGGGCGAACCCCGCGCCCGTAATCATCCCCATCACGAAAACGGCCGCATCCCCGTCCCCTTCCCCTGCAAGGAAGAGCTGGCGGCCCGGACACCCCCCGGCAAGAGCGAAAGCCAGCCCCGCCAGGACCATGCCGCCGAAGTTCCAGAGCCCCATGGTGTGCGCCACCGGCTGGCCGGCAAACCCGGGATGGAACTGTCCCAGTGCCAGGTTGGCCAGAAACGCGGTCACGACGAGCGCTGTGAAGCCGGAAAGAAGATGGGTCTGGCCAAAGAGCACGAAATCGCGGATGGCACCCATGGTGCAAAACCGACTCCGCTGCGCCAGAAATCCGACCAAGAGCCCGATCCCCAGGGAAACCAGCAGCGGCGCGTGCATGGAGCCCGGGCCCTTGAGACTGTAAAAGAGCACGCCGCTTTTGTCCTCTCCCACCGCCTGCGGGAAAACCAGCAGGAGCGCCAGAAACCCCAACATGACGAGGGGAAACAGCCAGCCGACCGAGGCATAGGTCCGAGTCGAGCGCCCCAGGTCGAACCCCCCCTTGAGAAAGAGAACGCCGATCCATATCCCCGCGGTCAGGCCGAGAATACCCAGGATGGCGTTCCCGTCCCCGCCCGCCAGTCGCAGCACCGCGCGCCAGGGACAGCCCAGGAACACCAGGGCGCCGATCATGGCGAAGACCCCCAGCACGAAACGGACGATGGGGGCCGAGCCGGCCCGCGCCCTGAACTCCTTGAACATATAGGCCGCGATCATCGATCCGAGGACAAACCCGATGATCTCCGGGCGCAGGTACTGGACCACGGCCGCGCGGTGAAGCCCCAGAGCCCCCGCCATGTCCCGCTCGAAACAAGCCACGCAGATCCCCATGTTCGCGGGGTTTCCCCACTTCTGCAGGAGCTGCGCGAGGATGCCGATGACGGCCCCGACGGTGACGATGCCCCAGCGGGTTGCGAAAAACTGTACGAATTTCCCCATGGATTCCTCTCCTTTCGGAAGCGGGCCTAGATGCCCACCCCCATCTGGACGGTGAAGATCGTTTTGGTGGTTTCGGCGGAACCGGCCTCGGGGATCACCCGGTCCAGTTCGAAGGTGAGTTTGGCGTCATGCCCCTTGAAGAGAAGGTTGACGCCGCCCCCGGCGTATGCCGTGTCGAAGCCCCCGTCCCGGTAGACGCTCTCGTACCTGGCGTAGGGCTGCAGGCGGAATTTGTCGTTGAATTTAGGAAGAAGCCACCCCCCCTGCAGGTACCAGGTTTTCGCGTCCCCCAGCATCGGGGAGTTCTTGATCCCCGTGTAGGCCCACTCCGCGGTGACGGCCCCCGGGCCGACCGGGTGGTCGAAAAAGGCGTCCACGGTCCAGGCGGAATAGTCGGCGACCGGTCTTTCGGCCGTCCACTGCAGGTCCGCCTGCCGGTCGAAACCCGCGCCGATCGAGAGCACCTTTTTGGTCCCGAGATAGCTGCCCTTGTTGAAGAAAACCCCCTCCTTGTCCAGGGGGTTGATGGAGACCCGCCCCGCGGTGCGCGGGCTCCTCCCTGCGTTGGGCGTCCCCTGCTGGCCGTCGAACACGCCGACCCGGTACTGGACGACGCCCTCGGCCAGGTTCCCCCAGACCGTCACGCCGTCGTCCCTGCCGACATTGCAGGGGTAAAACACCCCGGAGCGTACACCCCCCTGGGCAAAGGGTATATCCAGGGTCAGGAGGGTGAACGTGCTCTCCGTCCCGAACGACCGGGTGAAGGGGACATACATCCGTCCCGCCTGGATTTTCAGTTCCTCAAAAGGGGCATAGGCGATCCACCCGTCCCGCAGCGCGATGCCGGTGCCCAGGCCGGACCCCGGGGTATCGACTCCCTGCTGCCCCAGCCGGTCGCCGGCGATGTGGGTGAAAAAGGTGAGTTTGGGGACCACCTGTCCCTGCACGGAGACGTAAGCCCGCCGCATCATGAAATCGTTCATGTGGGGAGCGTCCTCCTCGTGGATGGACTGGTACCAGCCCTGGACCCTGGCTCCCACATCGAACCAGGTATCCTCATCGATCTTCGTCTTCACACCGCCGAGGGCGGAGATGGCGCCCGCATGGAGCAGAAACGCCGCCGCGACAAGCGTCGCCAGCCGGCGCAGCCCCCCGGCAGGGGCACGCAAGGCACTGCGGTTTCCTGGAACATCAAAAGACATTTCCTATTCCTTTCGCCATAGTCCCCGGGCCGGCATGGCGGCGTCCGCGCCTGCGCATGCGGCAGCGCGGCGTCGATCCGGCCGAGGGGTCCGTCAAAGTTTCAGCGGAGTCTGCGAAAGGGGATGAAGGCGGGGTTACAGCGGACGATGCACGAGACCTGATGTGCGCCTTGATTTCCCTTTGCGGCCGACTGCCGCCTGTGGAGAATCGGGCTTCCCGCACGGGGAGCCAGCGAGTTCAGATCACCGTCAATAGCGGAATACGAACTTCACGGCGCGGCCTCCTTTCTCGAGAAATCGGGCCCTATCATGACCCACCGGGAATTGAAGTCAAGAGATTTTTTTCGCTTCGCGATTCCCGATTTGGGATAATGCCGTCGTGCCCGCCCCTGCGGGCGGGAGGAGCCCGGGTCCCGGACCCGGCCGGACCCCGTGGACCTGGAGCGTCGCCCGTGACCCTTGACGTCGTCGTGCTTCTGACCATTATCGCCGCGGCCTTCACCCTCTTCGTCGGGGGATGGCTCGGCGCCGACCTGGTGGCCCTCCTCGTCCTGGCGGCGCTGGGGCTCACGGGGCTGGTCACCCCCGCGGAGGCCCTTTCCGGTTTCAGCAGCCCCGCGGTCGTGACCGTGTGGGCGATGTTCATCCTCTCCGCCGCCCTCTCGCGCACCGGCATCGCGCACCAGCTGGGACGTCCGCTGCAGCGCTTCACCCGCCGAAGCGAGCTCGCCCTGATGACGGCCCTGATGGTCGCGGCCAGCCTCCTTTCGGCCCTGATCAACACGGTCACGGTGGCCGCCGTCCTCCTTCCGGTGGCCATGGACCTCTCCCGGCGCAGCGGCCGCCCGCCGGGCCGGCTGCTGATGCCGCTGGCGCTGGGGAGCCTGCTCGGCGGCCCCTTCACGGGGATTTCCACCCCGCCCAACATCCTGGTCACCGA
>JAFGSS010000006.1 GCA_016934555.1 Acidobacteriota bacterium
GCTCTACCGCGGCCTCACCGATCCCGCGGGCGCCCGCGGGGCGGTGCTCGTCGGCGGGGACCTCTCCCGCTCCGGCGCCGGCGTCGTGATTTCCATCACCGCGATCGGGGAACCGGCCGGACCGAAGCCGGTCTACCGCTCCGGGGGGCGGGCGGGGGACCTCCTCTACGTCACCGGCACCCTCGGCCGCTCCGCGGCTGGGCTCGCGCTGCTCGGGGCGGGGAGGCTGCGGGGGCGCACCGCGGCCGAGCGGGAGGCGCTCCGCTCCCACCACCTCCCGGAAGCGCGGTGCGGGGAAGGGGCGTATCTCGCCGCCGGCGGGTTCGCGCGCGCGATGATGGACCTGAGCGACGGGCTCTCGACCGACCTCCCGCGCCTTTGCGCCGCAAGCGGCGTCGACGCCGAAATCGAACCCGGGCTGCTCCCCCTTTTCCCCCCCGCGCGCCGCTGGGGGTGCGACCCCCTCGCGCTCGCCCTCGACGGCGGCGAGGATTTCGAACTCCTCTTCGCCGTGCCGAAATCCAAAGCCGCCCGGCTCGAAAAACTCTGGCCCCCCCGCCTCGCCCCGATCACCCGGATCGGCCGCCTCGTCCCGGGCCGCGGCCAGGTCTGGCTCGCCCCCCCGGGCGAGCGGCGCCGCCCCCTCCCCAAGGGGGGGTTCGATCATTTTCTTTCCTCGAGATAAGCCGCGCCGCACTTCCGGCTCGAGGCGTAAATGCCCCTTGACACCGATGCGTTGATGCAATAGCATCTGATGCATGAGAACCACACTGGACATTGAGGACGACGTTCTGCAGGCGGCCAAGGAAGCGGCGCAGCGAAAGGGGAGCACGGCCGGTCGCGTCATCTCCACCTGGGCGCGGCGCGGCCTGGCGCTGCCGCAATCGGAACGCAAAGAGGGCACGCGCACTCGGGGCGGCATCCCCCTGCTCCCATCCCGAGGTGAGGTCATTACGCTCGAACGGGTGCGGAAGATCAGGGACGAGGAGGGTGTGTAGCGCATGCGCGCACTCCTTGACATAAACGTCATCATCGCACTCCTCGACCCGGACCATGTATTTCACGAGCGGGCACACGACTGGTGGGAGGAACATGCCGCTACCGGATGGGCCAGCTGCCCTCTTTCGGAAAACGGAGTGGTCCGCGTCATGTCCAACCCGGCCTACAGCGCCAAGGTGAAGTTTGCTCCGGGCGACCTGATTGCCAGGCTTCGTCTCTTCGCCCAAAATACCGATCATGTCTTCTGGCCGGATGATATTTCGTTGCGCGACGAAGAAGTTTTTGCCCAGGATCGCATTCATGGTTCTCTCCAACTGACGGACGGCTACCTGCTGGCGCTGGCCGCAAAGCATGGCGGCAGATTGGCGACGTTCGACCGAGGAATAGGCCTCTCTTTCGTCCGCATCGCCCGGCCGGATAATCTCTGCGTCCTCTGACGGCACGACTCCCTACTGCACCGTCTTGGCCTTCGCCATCGCGATCATCCGGAGGCGCTGTTCGCTGCGCCGCGGCGGGCGGGACATGTCGATGATGGTCACGAGCTCCGGCCTCTTCTTCTTCACGTAGCAGCCGTCCCAGAGGGTATCCTCATAAAGCGTCCGGTAGAGCTTCCGCCCCGACAGGTGCTCGAACCCCGCGAGCATGACCTGCAGGCCCAAAAGCGCCTGCATGATCTCGAACACCTTCTTCCGGCTCTGCTTCTCGTTGAGCGTCTCCGGGCGCGGGAGCCTGAGCCCGTGCATCTCGAGCCCCTCGAAGAGGCTGAGCCCCACCCCCACGTTCTCGAACGCCAGCATGTCCTCGAGGTGCGCCTGGCGCAGATCCTCGGGACAGTCGGGAGCCGTCCAGCACTCCGCGCTCCCCCCGCTCAGTTGCCGCAGCGCCTCCTCGAGCGCCCGGATCCGCTCCGGCGCCGCTTCCCGCCCCTCTTCTCCCGCTTCTTTCGTCATGGTGCCCCTTTCGCGTACCCTCTCTAATGAACCCGCCCCGAAATGAGCCACTTTTTTTTTAACCGCTCCCGCCGCACGGGGGTGGGAAAAAGCGCATAATCCACAAGATATGAAGAAAAGAAACCGGCGCCGGAACGCCCTCCTTCTCCTCTCGCTCCTCGCGGCGGCCTGGCTCGGCTACGAGTGGCTTGTCTTCCCCGACACGGCCGCCCTGGCGCGCACCAACCCGGCTTCGACCGCCTGGATGGAGCTGCGCGAGCGGGAAGCCAGGAAAGACAAGCGCCCGGTGCGCCGCCGCCACCAGTGGCGCCCGCTCTCCTCCATCTCCCCGCACCTCAAAAACGCCGTCCTGGTCACCGAAGACGCCGCCTTCTTCCAGCACGAGGGGATCGACTACGACGAGATCCGGGAAGCGATGAAGATCAACCTCGAAAAAGGCGAAATCGTGCGCGGGGCGAGCACCATCACCCAGCAGCTGGCGAAAAACCTCTACCTCTCCCCCTCGCGCAGCCCGCTCCGGAAAGCCAAAGAACTCCTCATCACCCGCTCGCTCGAAAAGAACCTGACCAAGCGCCGCATCTTCGAGCTCTACCTGAACGTGATCGAGTGGGGGGACGGGATCTACGGCGCCGAGGCGGCCGCGCGCGCGTACTACGGCAAGTCGGCGGCCCACCTCGGCCGGGACGAGGCGGCGGCGCTCGCGGCCGTGATCATCAACCCGCGCCGCTACAGTCCCGTCAACCCCAACCGCCGCATCCGCAGCCGCATCCGCACCATCCGCGCCCGCATGGAGCGCGCGCGCTACTACCCCGCGACCCCCGAACCGGAAACCGAAGCAACTCCCGAATCCGCTTCCGAATCGATCCCGGACCCCGGAGCGAACCCCGATTCGCCCGAGCCGCCGCTCGAGCCGACGCTCGAGCCGACCCCGGAAACAGTCCCCGGACCGGAAGCGGAGCCTGAAAGGAATCCCGATGCCGGTTAAGGTCTCCATTCAAAAACTCGACAGCTACGACCCGGGCGCGGTCGGCGAGGCCATGAGCGCCCTGCTCGAGCCGCTGGGGGGGATGGAATCCTTCCTCGATGCTGGGGCCCCGATCCTGCTCAAGCCCAATTTTCTCGCGCCGCGGGGGACCGGCCGGGCCGTCACCACCCACCCGGAGATCATCAGGGAAACGGCGCGGCGGGCGCGCGCGGCGGGAGCCTCGCGAGTGCTCGTCAGCGACAGCCCCGGGGTGGGGACGGCGGCCCAGTGCGCGGCCAAAATCGGCCTGGTCACCGGCGACCTCCTCGAAATCGTCGACGCGGGGGAGGGGGAGTGGGTCCCGTCCTCCGACACCGGCGCCTGGCGGCTGCACCTCTCGAGTCTCATGCGGCGCCACCCGCTCCTGAACCTCGCCAAGGTGAAGACCCACGGCCAGATGACGCTCACCGCGGCGGTGAAAAACACCTTCGGCGCCGTGCCGGGGCTCGAGAAAGCCCAGTGGCACTACCGGATGGGGCGCGACCCGCAC
>JAFGSS010000007.1 GCA_016934555.1 Acidobacteriota bacterium
ATCATGGACATCCACTCTTTGTGAAAATCAGTGGATGTCCATGATTGGGCGTTGGGAAATTGGTGCATGTCCTCGATTTCGGATTCATCGAATCGCCAGATCCCAACCCGGGGAACAACCAGACGGACTTCCCTCTCCTGATCCTGTTTTCTGCGACCCGGTTGTTCTCCGGGTCGAGAGCGCAATCATGCAGGCGTCTGGGTCCATCCCGGCGGCGCAATCCCGCGCAAGACAGATCATGGACATCCACTCTTTGTGAAAATCAGTGGATGTCCATGATTGGGGTTGGGAAATTGGTGCATGTCCTCGATTTCGGATTCATCGAATCGCCGGATCCCAGCCCGGGGAACAACCAGACGGACTTCCCTCTCCTGGTCCTGTTTCCTGCGACCCGGTCGTTCTCCGGGTCGAGAGCGCAATCATGCAGGCGTCTGGGTCCATCCCGGCGGCGCAATCCTGCGCAACACCTGTGGACCCGGCGCGTGACGGCGATCCGCGCCGGGCCCCGCCGGGTTGTCGCTCAGATGAAGTTTTCATGAAATCGGGGTGGCCCGGTTGATTCGGCCCGAAGGGGCGCTTAAGGTGAAAGCAGAAGGGGGTGCGCATGACCAAAAACAGCATTCTGTTCATTTGCCGGCACAACAGCGGGCGGAGCCAGATCGCGGAAGGGTATGTCAGGCGCTTCGCAGGGGACCGGTGGGAGGCCTCGAGCGCCGGCTTCGAACCCGCCGAACAGATCAACCCGCTGGTTGTCGAGGCGATGCAGGAGGAGGGGATCGACCTTTCCGGCAAAACGCCCCGGAGCGCCTTCGACCTGTTCCGCCGGGGCGCACTGTTCGGCGTCGTCGTCACCGTGTGCGACGACTCAGAGTCCGAATGCCCCGTTTACCCCGGAATCACCCGGCGGGTGCATCACCCGTTCCCGGACCCCGCCGCCGCGACCGGGTCCCGCGAGGAGCGCCTGGCCGCCGTGCGCGCGATCAGGGACGCCATCAGGGAGTGGATCCTCGGGCCGGACAGCCCAATTGCCGGCCAATCCTCGAAGATAGAATATCCCTGTTTGGAGCGGAAACCGTTGCCGTAGCTGCCGGCAGTTGCCATCCCGTTCCCGCCATAATTGTGGACATCCACCTTTTGTGAAAATCCTGGACATCCACTATTCGTGAAAATCAGTGGATGTCCATGATTGGTGGGTTGATGCATATCCCTATTTGCGTACATTTTGGCGGCTAGCTGCGACTCCAAATCTTGAAATGTCCATCATTTATATGACATCCCTCCAGAATCCTGAAGGACAGATCCTGGAGGCAAATCCTGGGCATCCACTATTTGTGAAAATCCGGGGATGTCCATGATTGGCAGGTTGGTGGATGTCCATGATTGGGAAGTTGGTGGATGTCCTCGATTTTGAGTCCATCCAAGCACGCCGGATTCCGGGTAACCTGAAATGTGAGTCAACGATCCTTTTCGATTCCCTTTCGGGGGCCATTCAATGTGAATCCGGGCCCTTGGGGGGGATCCTCCCCCTGCCTGCCGGTGGGCTGAGGTATAATGATTTTCTTTTGAATTCAGCGGGGGATCATGAAAAAGCTCGCAGCGCACAATAAGCGGATACGGCTCTGGCCCTGGGTGGCGGCCGTGGCGCTCTCCGCGGTGGGGCTGGCAGCGGCGCTCGCGCCCGGGAAGAAGCCTCAGGCATCCACCTCCGTTTCCTACCGGCTCACCGCCCGCCATCCGCACGATCCCGCCGCCTTCACCCAGGGGCTCGTCTACCTCGACGGCTTCCTCTACGAAAGCACGGGGCAGTACGGGGAGTCGACCTTGCGCAAGGTCGAGATCGCCACGGGGAGGGTGCTCAGGGAAAAGGCTCTCGGGCGTGAGTACTTCGCCGAGGGACTCGCTGAGCGGGCGGGGAGGCTCTACCAGCTGACGTGGCGCGAAAAGACCGGTTTTATCTACAAAACGGGGGATTTCAGCCGTATCGGAACCTTCACTTACGAAGGAGAGGGGTGGGGGCTCGCCCATGATGGCCGCAGCCTCGTGATGAGCGACGGGAGTTCCACGCTCACCTTCCTCGACCCGAAGACGCTCAAGGCGGTACGGCGCCTGCCGGTCGTCCACCGCGGTATCCCCGTCGACCGGCTGAACGAACTCGAATACGTGCAGGGGGAGATTTGGGCCAATCTCTGGTTGACCGAACAGATCGTACGGATCGATCCCGCCACCGGATTCGTCACGGGATGGCTCGATCTTTCGGCCCTATACCCCCGGCACGATCACACCCCCAAAGCCGATGTGATGAACGGCATCGCCTACGACGGGGCGGGAAACCGGCTTTTCGTGACCGGCAAATACTGGCCCTGGCTGTTCGAACTCTCCCTCACCTTTTAATTCCACCAACGACCGGCTCGGGACCCGAGGCCGCCCCCTTTCCCCCGACGCGAATCATTCACGAAGCTTCATCGCGCGACGCGCAGTCGGGTGGAACACCGTGGATGGGGCGGATTGCACCGCCGCGGCCGAAGCTTCCCGGATGACCCGGATGAGGCGTCCACGCGCCTGTAGCCGCCGCGCGGAAAGCCGTGGTCAAAAAAAGACAGTTTTTCCTGTGAGCCTCGCGCGTTTCGGCTTACAATGCCGCGTCAAAAATTTTCAGGCTTGCGGCCTTCGGCCCGGCCCCCATCCAGTGGAGAACGGGAGAGGTTTATGAAGAAGAACGGAAAAGAGATCGTCATCAACGGCATCCGCGTCGACAAGAGCGTCTTCAGGAAGGTGGCGCTGCGCCCCTGCGGGCCCGATTGCCTTGCCGACTGCTGCTCGGGTGGCGTCTGGATGACGGATGACGAACCCCCCCGCATCATGAAATGGGCCAAGACCATCAAGCGCCATCTGCCCAAGGACCGGCACGACGAGACTCAATGGTTCGTGACGCGCAAGTCCAAGGACACCCCAAGCGGAATCGAGACCGGAACCAACACGGTCGAGGACCCGGTGCGGGAGGACGAGACCTGCTGCATCTTCCTCCGGACCGACCGCAAATGCGCGCTGCAGGTGATTTCGCGCGACCGGAAACTGGGGTGGCCCGGCATCAAGCCTTTTTATTGCTCCATCTATCCCCTCTACCTGGAGAACGATGTCTTCTCGATCGACGAGACCACCGAGCTGGACGAGGAGACGGCTCTCTGCCGCCATAAGGCGGATGAAAAACGCCCGATGTTCGAGATCTACCGGGACGAGGCCATCCTGATTCTGGGGGAAAAGGGGTACGAGGAGTTGAAACGCATCGCCGCCGGTACGAACGGGACCCGGGCGAAATCGAAAGTCGCCGCCATAGCCCCGGCCGCGAAACAGCAGACCCCAAAGGGGGCGAAGAAAACCGGCAAGAAGGCGACGGGAAAGAAAGTTACGGCAAAGGCGGCGCCGGCAAAGAAGGCGGCCGGCGGGAAAGCCGCCGCGGGATCAACCGCCGCGAAGAAGGCCCCAACCACAAGGAGGTAACCCGTAATGGTGGACATCCACCGACTTCCCCAATTGTGGGCACCCACCATTTGGTGAAATCCTGGACATCCACTCATTGAATGCCCAACGAACAATAGGTGGATGTCCATCTTTTCCGCGCGGGCCGACGATTTGTGGATGTCCACAATTGGGGCGGCTCAAAGCCGATAGGTGGATGTCCACAATTGGCGATCGGGTTGTCGCGATCAGTCGCCGATTGATTTCGCCAGTTTCTGCGCCGCTATGTGGATCAGGTCCCAGGAGGTGTTGAACGGGGGCGAATAGGCGAAATCCTGGTACCCTATGTCCGCCAGCGTCATCCCCGCCGCAAGGGCGACCGAAAGGGCGTTCACCCTCTCCACGGCCCCTCTGGCGCCGACGGCCTGGGCCCCCAGGAGCTTTCCCGTCGGCCGGTCGGCCACCAGTTTCAGCCCCAGCTTCTTCTCCCCCGGCATGGCGGCTACGATGGCGCTTCCCCAGATAAGCACGCTTTCGGGATGGTATCCCGCCTCGGCCGCCTCATCTTCATCGAGCCCTGTCGCCGCCACCTCAAGATCGAAGATCTTGAAGCAGCGCGCACCGACCACCCCGGGAAACACCATCTCGCCGCCGCCTATGTTGATTCCGGCCACGCGCCCCTGCTTGTTGGCGATGTCGCCGAGCGGGATGTGAGTCCATTTGCGGCTGATGCGGTGGTAGACTTCCGCGCAGTCACCGACAGCGTAGATGCCTTCCTCCGATGTCCGCTGGGAAAAATTGACCCCGATGGCGCCCGATTCCCCGAGCCTCAGCCCGGCCGCCGCTGCGAGGGCGGAATCGGGTTTCACCCCGATGGCGATCAGGATGAAATCGGCCTCCAGCGGACCGCTGTCCGATTGGAGCCGAAGCGCATAGTCACCCCCCTTCTCGATCGATTGGAGCCCGGTGTTCGGGCGGAATCTCACCCCCTTGCGCGTGAGTTCCTCCTCGATCATGGCGGTGAGTTCCGGGTCCCACATCGCCGCGGTGCGCGGGGCCAGGTCAATCATCTCCGTTTCGATGCCATGCCCGCGCAGGGCCTCGCACATCTCGAGACCGATGAAGCCGGCGCCCACCACGAGCGCTTTCCGGCATTCCTTTTCTCGGATGTAGGTCTTGATGGCCACCGCGTCGGGGAGGGTCTTGAGCATGAAAACCCCTTCGAGGTCCACCCCCGGGACTTTCGGGACGATGGGGACCGTGCCGGTCCCCAGGACCAGGATGTCGTAGGGGACCATGATTCCGTCCTGGAGCCGGACGACCCCCTGCCTTCGGTCCACTTCCTCCACGCGCATCTCCAGGCGCACGTTCACTCCCGACTCGCGGAACTTTTCCGGGGTCCGGGCGATGAGCTTCCTTTCGTCCTTGATGAGGTCCTGGATGTAGTAGGGCATGGGGCAGGCGGCGGTGGACACATGAGGCCCCTGCTCGATCATGGTTATCTCCAGCGCCGGATCGCGTCGGCGGGCCTCCGCGGCAACTGAGGCTCCCCCGGCTCCCCCACCGACGATGACAAGGTTTCGGCTCATGGATGCATCCTCGAAAGATCTGTTTATAGGCAAGTTCCGGACTTCATTGTAAACCAAAAGCCGATTGTGGACACCCACCAAATGAGGCTGCGGTGGAAGCGCGGGATCCAAAATCATGGACACCCACCTATTGCGGAAATGGTGGACATCTGCCTTTCAGAGTTGCGGACCGGGGGGAGGCCGCACGCGTCATCGAGTGCGGGAGTCCAGGGAGTCCCAGAGTGTGTAGGCGTCGAGCAGCTCCTGATGCAGGACTTCCTTCCGCTCGAGCACCCGGGCGATCTCGTCGGGGGCCTCAAGGTAGAAATCAGCGGCGGAGATCCGGGCGTCGATCCCCTCCTGTTCCAGCTCCAGCTCCTCGATCCGCCCCGGGAGGAGGGCATACTCCCGCTGCTCCATGTAGGAGAGCTTCCGGCGCGCGGGCTTCCGCTCCATCTCCTCGCCGCGAGGGGCGGCGCGGGGCTTCGGCGCGAGCTTTTCCTTCGCATCCGCGGCGGCCTTCCGTTCGGCCCATGCCGCGTAGCCACCGATGTGCTCCTCGATGCGGCCGCCCGGCTCGAACACCAGCATGCTGGTAACAACATTTTCCAGAAAGGCGCGGTCGTGGCTGACCAGAAGGATGGTGCCGGGAAAATCTACCAGCCGCGCCTCGAGCAGCTCCAGGGTCTCCAGGTCGAGGTCGTTGGTCGGCTCGTCCAACACCAGCACGTTGGCCGGGCGCGTAAAGAGCCGCGCCAGCAGGAGGCGGTTGCGCTCCCCCCCGGAGAGCGCCTTCACGGGGGAACGGGCACGCTCGGGCGCAAAGAGGAAATCGCGCAGGTAGCCATTGATATGGCGGGACCGGCCGTTGATGGTCACGACCTCGTTCCCCTCCCCCACCGTTTCCAGCACGGTCTTTTCCGGGTCCAGTTGCTCCCGTTGCTGGTCGTAGTAAGCCGGCTGGACATTGGTGCCGACCCGGATGGAACCGGAATCGGGGGCCAGTTCGCCCAGCAGCATCCGCAGGAGCGTGGTCTTGCCCGCCCCGTTCGGGCCGAGGAGGCCGATCCGGTCCCCCCGCATGATCCGGATGGAAAAGTCCCGAATCACAAATTGTGGACATCCACCTATTGGCCCCGCCGAATGGTGGATGTCCATGATTGGACCGGCCTTGGGCAAAGAGTGGATGTCCATGATTTTTTCGGGGAAGGATTTGGAGACGTGGTCGGCTTCGTAAACGAGGCGGCCCGAGGGGTCGGCCGCCTGAAGTTCGAGCCGGGCGGTCCCCATGCGGGAACGGCGGGCGGCGCGCTCGGCCCGCATGGCCATCAGGGCGCGCACCCGCCCCTCGTTCCGGGTCCGCCGCGCCTTGACCCCGCGGCGGAGCCATGTCTCCTCCTCCTCGAGCCGCCGGTCGAATTTTGCCCTCCCGAGCGCCTCGTTGGCCAGCCACTCCTCCTTCCGGCGCAGGAATTCGCCGTAGCCGCACTCCCACGAAGTGAGCCGCCCCCGGTCGAGCTCCACGATCCGGCTGGCCAGCCGCTGCAGGAATTCCCGGTCGTGGGTGACGGTCACCACCGTCCCCGCGTATTCCGCCAGGAAGCCTTCGAGCCAGGCGATTGCGCCGATGTCGAGGTGGTTGGTCGGCTCGTCCAGCAGGAGGAGCTCCGGCTGGGCCACCAGCGCCCGGGCGAGCAGCACCCGGCGGCGCCAGCCTCCCGAGAGGGTGTCCACGATCGCGTCGGGGGGGAGTTCCAGGCGGGAAAGTATCGTCTCCACCCGCTGCTCGAGCCGCCACCCGTCCTTTTCCTCCAGCTCCTGGTGGAGCCGCCCCAGCCGGTCAAGCAGCGCGGGGTCGGTGCTCTCCGAGACCCGGACGGCGGCGTGATGGTACTCGGCCGCCAGACGCCCGAGATCCCCGAGTCCATCGGCGACGGCGTCGAAAACGGGACGGTCATCCCCGAGTGCCGCGTCCTGGTTCAGCAGGGCCGTCCGCATTGAGGGCTGCCGATAAACCGACCCGGAATCGGGCTCCAGGGAGCCGGCCAGAATCGCCAACAGCGTCGACTTCCCCGTCCCGTTCCGGCCCAGTATGCAGACCCTTTCCCCCTCCTCGATCTGAAGCGCTGCATTATCCAGCAGCGGCAGGGAACCGTAGGCGATCGATATTCTGTCCAGCGTGACCAGTGCCATTCCCCAACAGTACCATGAAGCCCCGAAGGCGACTGTTTTCTTCTTCCCCGATATTCCGTAAAATCTTCCCCGGACCCGGATAATGAGTGCGGGCGCGTCGCAAGGGGAATGAAATCGGGCGCGGATGCCTGGCGGGCGCCGGGAGGATGCCGCAGGCATACTCCGCGGCAGATCGGGGAATCCGCTCCGACACGCAGCGGCAGCCACGCCCGATGGCGCCGACGCAGCAGGAGCCGCAGGTAGCGTCCGGGCCTGGCAAAGGGTTGAACCGAAAGGGGAAAAGCGTGGAAACGAAGGCCCGCATCCGAATCGTCCTGGCTATGATCCTCTGCCTGGTCGGGGGGGTGATTTCCGGCATCCTCCTGGGGCAGCACCATGGGGAGCCCTGGGCGGTGGCCACGGTGACGGAACAATGCGGAGACGCTGAATCGAGCGGATGCGGGGACGTGGCACAGAGCGGCTGGTCCACTTTCGCGGGAATCCCGCTCGCCGCGCTGGGCCTCGCCTTTTACGCCTCCCTGGCACTTCTCGCTTCCCTTGCTTTCCTTGCCCCGGCAGGGCTCCGGAAAGCAATGATCGGCTCCATCCTCCTCCCCTGCCTCCTCGTCGGACTCGCGTTGGACCTCTTTCTCCTCATGCTGCAGGCGTTCGTCCTCCACGCCTGGTGCGCCTTCTGCATCGCCACCTACATCCTCGGCCTGGCCGCCCTCCTGGTTCTTCTCCCCTTCCGGGGGAATCCGAAGCGACTTTTCGCCGAATTCGCGCCGCCGGAGGGGAAGCTCGCGCTGGCCGGATGGGCGCTGGCTGCGGTG
The DNA here is from genome assembly GCA_016934555.1 of Acidobacteriota bacterium. Taxonomy (GTDB): domain Bacteria; phylum Acidobacteriota; class UBA6911; order UBA6911; family UBA6911; genus UBA6911. The sequence continues at coordinate 8,030 of JAFGSS010000007.1, forward strand.
GCGGTCGCCTTCGCCGTCTTCTCCTTCAACGGCATGCTGGCGAGCCGGGCCGACGCGCGCGCGGGCGCGCTGCTCGGCTCCCCATCCCATGGGGATGACGCGGAGGACGGGAACCCCGGGGATCCCTCCTACTGGCAGAAGCGGGCGCTCCGCCTGGAGGCCGTTCTCGACGACCCGCGCCGGACGGAGGCCTACTGGTCAGAACAGGCGCTGAGGGAGTTCGACGAGGCGAAGGCGGAAGAGATCGATCTGACTGGCATCCCGGGCGAAGGGAATGAGAGCGCGCCGGTCACCGTGGTGGAATACTCCGATTTCCTCTGCCCCTACTGCCGCCAGCTCTCCATGGCGCTTTTGCGCTACGTGCCGGAATCGGGGGGGAGAGTGAGGGTGTATTTCAAGAACTACCCCCTCGACCGGGAGTGCAACCCCGCCCTGTCCCGCTCGACCCATCCCGGCGCCTGCCGGCTGGCCCTGGGCGCCGTCTGTGCCCGCCGGCAGGGCCGGTTCTCCGCCTATCACGACCGGGCGTTCGAAGCCGGGATCGCCGAGCCGCAGCTGGACGATGTGGTGAAGATCGGGAGCGAAGCGGGGCTCAGCCCGAGTGCCTTCCGGCGCTGCCTCGAGGACCCCGGGACCAGGTCGACGCTCGACGCGGAGGTGGCCGAGGCCAACCGCCTTGGAGTCGACGCCACCCCCTCGGTCTACGTCAACGGGAAGCCGCTCGAGCGGGTTAACGACTTTCTGAAGGTCGTCGACCGGGAGGCGCGCAGGCAGGGGTTCGCCCCCGTGCCGTAGCCGTGGGTTGGCACGGCGACTGGAAAGGTCAGGCGTTCCCCTCGAGCCCGATCTCGCGCGCCACGAGCCGCATCCCCAGGATGGTGTCGCTGATGAGAGCGGTGAGATCGGTGCCGAGGAGCTCCGCCCCCTTCTCGATCACCCCGCGGTTCACCCCGGCCGCGAAGCGCTTGTCCTTCCACTTCTTCTTCACGCTCGACGCCTCCATGTCGAGGATGCTCCTGGACGGCCGCACCAGGGCCGAGGTGGCGACCAGGCCCGTGAGTTCGTCGACGGCGAAGAGCGTCCTCTCGAGCGGGCTCAAGGGCTCGACTTCGGAGCAGATGCCCCAGCCGTGGCTCACCACGGCGCGCACGTATTCTTCCGGCCACCCCGCCTCGCGGAGAATTTCGGCGCTCCTGCGGCAGTGCTCCTCGGGATAGCGCTCGTAATCCAGGTCGTGGACCAGGCCGATGACGCCCCACATCTCCTCGTTCTCTCCCCGTTTGCGCGCCATATGCCGCATCACCGCCTCCACGGCCAGAGCGTGCCGGCGGAGGCTTTCGCTTTCGTTGTATCGGCAGAGAAGGTCCCAGGCCTCCTGCCTCGTCGGAGTATGTGTATCCATATCCGGGAGTATACGCGTCCCGCAGCCCGGCGCAACCACCCAATTGTGGAAGCCAAATTGTGGACATCCACTTATTGGGCA
>JAFGSS010000051.1 GCA_016934555.1 Acidobacteriota bacterium
CGGAACTCGCCGCGCGGGAAGAAAGCCGCGCCGAACTCGAGCGCAAACTCGAAGAGGCCCTGGCGGAACGCGCGTCCCTCGAGGAGTCGCTGCGGACGGAACTCGCCGCGCGGGAAGAGAGCCGCGCCGAACTCGAACGCAGACTCGAAGAGACCCTGGCGGAACGCGCGTCCCTCGAGGAGTCGCTGCGGACGGAACTCGCCGCGCGGGACGAGAGCCGCATCGAACTCGAGCGCAGGCTCGAAGAGACCCTGGTGGAACGCGCGTCCCTCGAGGAATCGCTCGAGGCCGCACTGGCCACGCGGGAAGAGAGCCGCATCGAACTCGAACGCAGACTCGAAGAGACCCTGGCGGAACGCGCGTCCCTCGAGGAGTCGCTCGAGGCCGCACTGGCCACGCGGGACGAGAACCGCATCGAACTCGAGCGCAGGCTCGAACAGACCCTGGCGGAACGCGCGTCCCTCGAGGAGTCGCTCGAGGCCGCACTGGCCACGCGGGAAGAAAGCCGCATCGAACTCGAGCGCAGGCTCGAGGAAACCGAGGCCCGTCTTCTCAGGCAGGTGGAGGAGTACCGGGCGGAAATGGCGGCGCAGGGTGAAAACCGCGCCGGGCTCGAGCGCAAGCTCCAGGAGACGGAAAACTCCTGGCTGGCCCTGGAGGCGGCGCTCGAGGAAACGGAAGCGCGCCTGGCCGCACTTACCGCGGCACACGGGCGGCTGGAGGAGCGCCGGCGCGGCGCGGAGGAGAGGAGCGAGTCGCTGCAGGCGGCCCTCCGGACGCAGGCGGCGCGCTATGCCGCCCTCTCCGAAAGAAGCGGCGCGGGCCGTGCGTGGCAGGAGCTTGCCACCATGGAACTCGAGCGGAAGCACCTGGTCGCAGAAGAGCAGCGGGCGCCGCTCGAGGCGGCGCTCCGCGACGCGGAAGCGCGGATCCGGGAGCTGACCGAGAAATATATCGCCGAACGCCGCGAACAGGAACGGCGCGAGGAGGAACTCCGCGGGGATCACCAGGCCGCCGAGACCCGGATCGGCGAACTGGAGGCCGCGCTGGCTGAGGGAGAATCCCGGGCGCGGGAGCTCGCCTCCGCCCGCGAGGGGGAGCGCTCGGAAATGCAGCAGTCGCTGCTCGCGCTCGAGGCCCGATACGGGGAGGCGGAAAGCAGGCTCGAGGAGCGCCAGCGCGAGCTCGGGGAGGCCGCGGCCCGCCTGCAGGCGCTCGGCAGGGAGCACGCGTCCGAACGGACCCGCCTGACGGCCGAACTCGCCGAACTCGACCAGAAATACCAGGCGGCCGAGCATCAGCGGATCTCGCTCCAGACGGCCCTGGCCGATTCGGAATCGCGTGTCGCAGCCATGAAGGAGCGCCACGACGCGGAGCGGGAGCGGTGGGGCATCGAGCGCGAGGATCTGGAGCTTCGGATCCGGGAAGGAGAAAGGCAGCTGGCCGGGCTGCAGACGGCCGTGGCGAACGGGGAGTCCGCCCTGTCCCAGCTCGCGGAAAAACACCGAACGGAGATCTCCCAGTACGAATTCGCGCAGAAGAAAGCCGAACAGAAATTCCAGACCGCCGAAAAGCAGCGCGGCGCCCTTGCCGAGAGCCTCCAGGAGGTCGAAACCCGGCTGGCCGATCTGGCCGGGAAATACCAGACCGAGCAGGCCGCGTGGCAGTCGGCGCGGGTGGAAATGGAGCGCAGGCTCGAAGAGGCGGAAAAGGCGCACGCGGCCGCCCTGCAGAACGCCGTCCGCGAGGCGGAAGCGCGCCTCGCCTGGATTTCCGAACAGAACCAGTCCAAGGCCGTGCAACTGGAGCAGGAGCACAAGCAGCTCGAGGAGCTGCAATCGGAGAACCGGTCTTTGGCCCGGGAAGGCTCCCACTACCGCCGGGGCTACCAGCGCCTGTCCCGGTTCATCCCCGCCGGAATCGTGCGTGCCACCCGCGAGGGGCAGGTCGTGGAATGCAACGACACCGCGGCCCGGATGTTCGGGTATCCGAACGCCGAGGCGGCGCTGTCCCGGCCGGACGGGAGCCCCTTCCGGATCTACGCCTTTGAAGGCGCCCTGGCCGCCCGTCTCGATGAAGAGGGGAGCCTCGAGGGCATCGAGTGGACCGCCCTGGGGAAAGAGCGGAAGCCGATCCGCATCCGGGAAAACGCCGTGCTCGTCGAGGCCGCTGACGGGGAGACGCCGCTGGTGCACCGCATCCTCACGGACATCTCCGACACCCACGGGCTGGAAGAGGACATCCGCCGCATCCACTCCACGGGGGATCTGGCGGCGGCGACGGTGACGAGCTTCAGGGACCTCTGCGCTTCCCTGGCCGAAGCCGGGGACCGCCTCCTGCAGGCGGCCGGGGACGCCGAGGAGGTGCGCCGCATCGCGGACTCCCTCTCCCGGGACGCGGGCCGGGGGGTCCGGCACGCGGGCCAGTTCCTGTCGGTCGCGCAGAGGGACGATCGCTTCCCGGACCTCCTCGACTTCAACGAGATCCTGACGGGAAACGACCGCCTGTTCCACAGCCTGATCGGAACCGATATCGAGCTCGAGATGGAACTCGCGCCCCGCCTCGGGCTGGTCTGGGCCGACCGCAACGAAGTGATCCAGCTCATCGGCAACCTGATGGCCAACGCGCGCGAGGCGCTCCCGCTCGGGGGGCTCGTCACCATCGGGACCCGGAACATCGAGGTGGCCGGCCCCGCCCCGGAAATCCCCCCCGAACTCCGTCCCGGGATCTACGTGCGACTGACCTTCAGCACCGACGGCTGCGCGGTTCAGCCGGAACGGCGCAATTCGTCCCTCCGCGCGATCGCCGGGCGGATGGGCGGGGGCTTGAAGAGCACCAACGATCCCAGGATCGGCAACATCCACACCGTCTACATCCCGCGCGTGGAAGGGGCCGCCGCCCCCGCGGAGCGGCAGGCCGACTCGGTGGGAGCGTAAACCTCCGGGTCAGGCTATCAATGCAAGTAGGACGGCCTTCTGGGCATGCAGACGGTTCTCCGCCTGCTGAAACACGATGGAATGGGCTGAATCGATGACGCTGTCGCTCACTTCCTCTCCCCGGTGGGCCGGGAGGCAGTGCATGAAGACATAATCCTCCCTTGCGTGGCCGACAAGAGCGTCATTGACCTGGTAGAGACGAAAATCCCTTTTCCTCTGCTCCGCCTCGGTCTCCATCCCCATGCTGGTCCAGACGTCGGTGTACACGACATCGGCGTCCCTGACCGCGGCGACGGGGTCTTCGAGGATCTCCACGCGGGCGCCTGTGGCGCCCGCGTGCTCCGCCGCCCACCGGATCACGCCCGCGTCGGGGGCGTATCCCGGCGGGTGCGCCACGCTCAGGTGCGCGCCGAAGCGGACGGCCCCGAAGATGAGGGAATGGGCCACGTTGTTGCCGTCGCCGACATAGGCGATCCTGATCCCCTCCAGCCGCCCCTTCACCTCCCGGATCGTCAGGTAATCGGCCATCGCCTGGCAGGGATGGCAGAAATCAGTGAGTCCGTTGATCACGGGGATGGAGGCTTCCTCGGCCATCTCTACGGCGGTCTCGTGGCGGAAGGTGCGGATCATGATCCCGTCCACCATGCGCTCGAGATTCTTGGCGACATCGCGCACCGATTCCCTTTTCCCCAGGTTGATCTCCGCAGGGGTCAGCACGAGCGAGTATCCCCCCAGCTGGTGAATGCCGACCTCGAAGGAAACGCGCGTCCTGAGCGACGGTTTTTCCAGGATCAGGGCCAGGGCCTTCAGTTCGAGTCCCCTGCGGTATTTTCCCGGGGCCGCCTTGATCGCGGCGGCCTCGTCGAGCAGCGCGAGCAGGTCCTCCGGCGACCAGTCCCGAATGGCGATAAAGTCCTTAGGTCTCATAGTCGTCCCATCCATCCCCACTATCCACGGGGGTTCAGGTTCATAACTTTATCGGAAAACGCGCCGTCGGGCCACCTTAATATCCGGGGGGGACGGAGCAAAATCGCGCTTCTGGTAAAATGCGCGGAAGCGTAAGATGCTGGGGACTGCGGGGGTCGCATGGACGAACGGACGCTGGAAACACTCGAACTCGGGGCGCTGATCGACCTGGCCGCCCGGCACGTGCAGACGCCTTCGGGCCGGAAGCGGCTGGAGCGCCTGCGCCCGTCCGCCGACGCAGCCGAAATCGCCGCGGCCCTCGACCTCACCGGCGAGTGCGTGGAGTTTCTCGCCGCGAGCGGCCGGTTCGGCCTGGCGGGGGTCGAGGACCTCGACCCGGTGATGCAGAGGCTCCATATCGAAGGGACGGCGCTCGAACCGCGACAGATCCTGGCGCTCGAGAGGCTCCTCGCCGCCGGCAAGGGACTCCGGGAATCGATCCGTGCCGCCGCGTCCCCGGGCCACCTCCCCATCCTGGGGCGCATGGCGGCCGGGATCCCGGACACCCGCCCGTTGCTCGAAGAGATCCACGGCAAGATCCTGCCCAGCGGCGAAATCGACGACGGCGCCAGCCCAGGCCTGCGCGCCGTCCGGAGGGAGATCGCCGAACGAAGGCACCGCATCCAGCGTACCCTCGAATCGATCCTGCGCGCCTCGCCGCAGGCGGTCCAGGAGGACATCATCACCTTCCGCAACGGCCGCTTCGTCATCCCGGTCCGGACCGATTCGCGCACCCGGGTCCCCGGCGTCATGCATGGCCTCTCCTCCAGCGGGCAGACCACCTTCGTGGAACCGATGTCCGTCATCGACCAGAACAACGACCTCGTCCGCCTCCGGGATGAGGAGGGGATCGAAATCGCCCGCATCCTCCGCGCCCTGACCGACCTCCTCCGGCACAACGCCGATTCGCTCCGGGTCCTCCTCGAGCTGGTCACCGAGCTGGATGTCGCCCAGGCAAGAGCCCTCTTCGCCGAGGAGTTCCAGTGTGTCGCGCCGCGGATCTCGGGAGACGGGACCTGCGAACTGGCCGATGCGCGGCACCCGGTGCTCGAGCACTCCCTGCGCCGCGCGGGGGGGGCCCCGGTCCCCATTTCGCTCGAACTGGACGGGGAGCACAACGTGCTGGTGATCAGCGGCCCGAACGCCGGGGGAAAAACGGTCGCGCTCAAGACCGCGGGGCTGCTTGCGCTGATGACGCAGATGGGGTTCCACGTCCCGGCGCGCGCCGCCCGGCTGCCCGTATTCGGGCAGGTTTTCGCCGACATCGGCGACCACCAGTCGATCGCCGCCAACCTCTCGACCTTTACGGCCCACATGCGCAACATCGCGGAAGCGGCCGGACGCCTCGCCCCCCCGGCCCTTGTCCTGCTCGACGAAGTCGGCACCGGGACCGACCCGGACGAAGGGGCGGCCCTGGCGATCGCCATCGTGGACCACTTCCGCCGGAGCGGGGCCGTCACGATCGCCTCCACGCACTACCCCCGGTTGAAGATGTGGGCGGAGCAGACGCCGGGGGTGCGTAACGCCTCGGTCGAATTCGACGAGCGCACGCTCCGTCCCACCTACCGGCTGATCCTGGGGACCGCGGGGGCCTCCTCCGGCATCGAAATCGCCCGCAGGATGAGACTCCCCGAGGAGATCGCGGCGGCGGCCGCCGCCCTCATCGAGCCGGATCACGCGCGGGCGCGGGAATACCTCCGGAGGCTGAAGGAGGCGCTGGATGAACAGGAGTCGCTCGGGAAGGCGCTCGTCGAGGAGCGCGCGGCGGTCGCACTGAAATACTCCTCCCTCGAGCGGGATTTCGCCCGGAAGGAACAGGAGCGCGCATCGGAGTTCACGGCCGCCCTCGAGCGCGTGGTCGCGGATTTCCAAAAGGAGAGCGAGGGCGCATTGCGCGCGATCAGGGACCGCACCGAGGCCGCCCGCGCGCGCCGGGCGGTCGAGGGCGAGGCCGCGCGCCTGCGCCGCCGGGCGGGGCGCCTGGGCCCCGCCGCAGCGGAAGCGGGTTCTGCGGAAGGGGGGGCGCCTTCCGCGGAAGGAGGGGGGGAGATCGGCCCGGGGGACCGGGTGCGCGTGCTCGCGCTCGACCGGGAGGGGGTCGTGGAAGGGATCCAGGGGGAGACCTTCGTCGTCGCGATCGGGGCGCTGCGCTACCGTTCCGAGCGCGGGGATCTCCTGCGGCTCGGCCCGGGGTCGCCGCCGGAGAGGGCTGCATACAGGGCGGACCCGCCGGAGGAGGCACCGGCACCCGCCCGGGAACTCAAGGTCATCGGGCTCACCGCCGACGAGGCCCTGGACCGGGTCGACCGGTTCCTGGACCAGGCTGTCGTGGCGGGGCTGGAAACCGTCCGCATCATCCACGGGCACGGCAAGGGGATTCTGCGCCGGGCGATCGCCGAGTACCTTTCCTCGCACCCGCAGGTGGAGCGGTTCGCCCTGGCGCCCCCCGAAGGCGGAGGAGGCGGCGCCACCGTCGTCGAGCTGTGCCGGTGACCCGGGTCAGAAGAGATCGCCCATCCACGAGAACGGCCGCAGCAGCCGGTCCATGGTACTGGTTCCGTGCAGGGTGCAGGGCTCGGTGGGCTCGGTCCCGGCGATGAAGACTTCCCGGCGCACCTCGGGGCACTCGGGCTGGGCCAGCATCAGGTTCTGGGCGTCGAGGATCACCTCCACCACCCCCTCGGGCCGCTCGAACGACCGGGCGTCGGAAAAGCCGGGCAAAGACACCGCCCGCTTCATGAATTCCCCCCAGATCGGGCCCGCCGAATGGGCTCCGGAGAGCCGGAGTTCCCGGTTGTCGTCATAACCGACCCAGACGACCGTCAGCAGGTTGGTCGTGTAGCCCGCGAACCACCCGTCATGGGACGTGCCGGTCTTCCCCGCCGCGGGCACGCGCAGACCGCGGCGCCTCACCCCCGCGCCGGTGCCGCGGTGGATGACGTCCTCCATCATGTGGGTCACGAGATAGGCCACGCGCGGGTCCAGGACCGCCCGACGCCGGTAGGGGTTCTCGTGGATGGAGTCCCCCGCGGCGTTGCGGACGCTTTTGAGATAGAGCGGCTCGCAGGCCGAACCGTAATTCGCCAGCGGGGTGTACCCCCGGGCCACCTCGAGCGGGCTCAGTTCGTAGGCGCCCAGGGCGATCGCGGGCGTGGGCTGGATGTCGGCGGGGAGCCCCATCCTCTTCGCGAACCGCGCCACCCGCCCGTACCCCACCTCCGCGGCCAGCTTGACGGTGGCGACGTTGAGCGAATGCACCAGCGCGTCACGCAGGGTAACGGGGCCGAGGTATTCGCCGCCGTAGTTGTCGGGCTTGTACTCCTTGCCGTCGAAGTAGAAAACGGTCGGCTCGTCCACTACCTGTGAAATGGGGGTCCAGACCCTCTCGTCATCGGTCAGGGCGCTTTCCAGCGCGGCCGCGTACACGAACGGCTTGAAGACGCTCCCGGGCTGGCGCCGCGTCAGGCAGTGGTTGAGCTGGCTCGAGGCGTAGTCCCGCCCCCCCACCAGGGCCTTGACTTCACCCGTGTGGGGGTCGAGGGCGACCAGGGCGACCTGCGGCAGGGGAACCGTTTCCCCCTTCTCCCTCCAGCGGGCGTAGGTCTTCTCGAGCTGGGCGTCGACGTTGGCGAGCCCCCACTCCACGGCCTCCATGGCCGCCCGCTGCAGATCCGAATCGAGCGTGGTGTAGATCCGGTACCGCTGGGCGCCCAGGGAGTCCTCGGAAAACCTGTCGAGCAGGTCATCCTTGACCATGTCGACGAAATGGCCCGAGGGACTTGCGCCGTAGGTCCCCCGCACCAGCCCGAGCGGAAGGCTCCGGGCCGATCGGGCATCCTCGGCCGTGATCACCCCGGCGTCCTTCATCTTCACCAGGACCCGGTCGCGCGCCTCCGCCCCCCGCTCGGGCCGGCGCTCGGCGGAGGAATACCTGTTGGGCGCGTGAATGATGCCGGCCAGGAAGGCATACTGGGCCAGGTTGAGCTCCCGCAGGTCCCTGCCGAAATAGGCCTGGGCCGCCTCCCCGAAACCGTGGATGGCATAGCTGCCGCGGTTGCCCAGGTAGACCTCGTTGGCGTAAAGCTCGAAAATCTTTTCCTTGCTGAACCGGTGCTCGAGGACCAGGGCCATCATGGTCTCCCGGGCCTTGCGCCGCCACTGCCGCTTGGTCGAAAAGAAGAAGCTGCGCGCGACCTGCATCGTGATGGTGCTGGCCCCCTGCGCCTTTTCCCCGCGCCGGATGTCGGCCCACGCCGCCCCGATCACCCTGACGGGATCGAACCCGGGGTGCTCGAAGAAACGCCGGTCCTCGGCGCAGAGCACCGCCTGGAGCAGGATGGGGGGAAACTCCCCGTAGCTCATCGGCCGGCGCTTTTCCCGGTTCCGGCCGAAGAGGCCCGTGATCAGCTCCGGTTCGATTTCGGCCGACATCAGCCTCTCCCCGCTGTCGAGGGAGCGCAGCTGGGAAATCCCCCCCCCCGAGAAATCGACGCTGAGCGCGTTCATTCCGTTGAAATAGGAATCGGCCGCCGGCCGGATCTGGATGGAGGTGTCGGTCGCCACGATCCGCCCGGCGCTTTCCCCGTCCGCGGCCATGGAGTAGCCCGAGGACTTGAGGTACGCGATCAGTTCCTCCCGCGATACGCTCTCACCGACCCAGATCCGCCGGGGGGCGGTGAAGATGCGCGACTCGGCCCGGAGCCGCTTCCCCGAGAGCCTTTCATCGATCATGCCCGAATAGCGGTGATAGCATCCCGCCACCCCCCCGAAAAGCACGAGCAGCAGGAGCTCCGACACGCCCGTCACGATCTTCCGGGCGGGGTGGAAGAGGGAACGGATTTTGCCATTTGCGGGAAACAACGGGACTTTCTTCATGGACGGCCTCTGGTCGGCTCCTAATATAATCACAGCCCCCGCCCGGCCGCAACGGCTGATCGGCGCAACGGGGCCCCGGAGAGACCGCCGCGGCTCGAGAAATGGCTTGACAGCCCCGGAACCCGTCCACTAAGATCCATGTACGGCCTATGGTCACAAATATATATTTTGCAGGTGTTTGTGGCCATCAAAAAATTTCCGGGTGGATCGGATGCAGGGACTTTCGCCATCGGCGCGGCTCAGGATCGAGGAACTGTCGGCCAGATACCCCCGGAAGCGGTCCGCCCTGATCCCCTCACTTCAGATCGCCCAGGAGGAAGCGGGGTACATCTCCGAGGAGATCATGGTCGAAATCGCCCGCATGATGGAGCTGTCGCCCAACGAAGTCCGGGAGGTCGTCAGCTTCTATTCCCTGCTCCACCAGAAACCGGTGGGCCGGTACGTCATCCAGGTGTGCACCAACATCTCCTGCCAGCTGTGCGACGCCGAGGGAATCCTCCGCCACCTCCGCCGCAGGCTGGGAATCGGACCGGGGGAAACGACCCCGGACATGAAATACACGCTTTTGGAGGTGGAATGCCTGGGGTCCTGCGGCACGAGCCCCGTCATGCAGATCAACGACGAGTATCACGAGAATCTCACGCCGGAAAAAATCGATTGTATCCTGGACGGCCTGCAATAATGGAGACCCTGATTTTTTACCTGTTCGGCGGAATCGCCCTGCTCGCGGCCGTGAGCGTGGTGGCGCAGAAGAACGTTTTCTATTCGGCCCTCTCGCTCATCCTCTGCCTGGGCTCGGTCGCCGTCCTTTTCCTCGCGCTGGAGGCGCCCTTTATCGCCGCCGTTCAGGTCATCGTCTACGCGGGCGCCATCATGGTGCTGTTTCTTTTCGTCATCATGATTCTGGACCCGTTTTCGGCCGCCGCCGCGCGCGACAAGCGCAAGCGCCTGACCTGCCTGGCCGCTGCGCTGGGACTCGTGGCCCTCGTCGTGATGTTTACCCTGATGCGGGCTTACGACCCGGCGGCGCTCCCCGTCGTCGCCGGCGGGATCCCGGCCGACGCGGCCTCTGTAAGCCGGCTGGGCCAGCTGCTCTTCACCCGGTTCCTGGTCCCCTTCGAGGCCACGTCGATCCTGATCCTGGTCGCCATCATGGGCGTCGTCGTGCTGGCCCGGAAGCGGTCCTGAGATGGAGGCCATGAACCCCTACCTCGTCCTCAGCCTTCTCCTCTTTCTCGTGGGAACTACGGGCTTCATCGTCAAGAAGAACGTCCTGGCGATGTTCCTCTGCGTCGAGCTGATGCTCAACGCGGCGAACCTCGCCTTTGTCGCCTTCGCCCGCGACCTCGGCCAGCTCCAGGGGCAGATCTTCGTCTTCCTGGTCATGGTCGTGGCGGCGGCCGAGGCCGCCGTGGGCCTCGCGATCATGATCGTCCTCTACCGTCGGCGCCAGACCCTGAACCCGGACGATGCGGACACCATGAAAGGTTAGGGGCGCACATGATGACCGAACTCCTCTGGCTCCTGCCGCTCGTTCCCCTGGCCGGCGCGGCCGCCACCGGCCTCCTCGGGCGGCGGCTCCCGAAGCGGGCGGTGACGCTCGTGGCCGTGGGCGCCTCGGGCGCCGCCTTCGTTCTGGCCCTGGCCGCGTTCATGGAACTGCTCTCCCTGGCCCCCGGGGACCGGCGCATCGAGCGGGAGTTCTTCACCTGGATCGCGGCGGGCGATTTTACGGCGCAGGCCTCCCTTCTGCTCGACCCGCTGTCGGCCGTCATGACGCTGGTCGTCACGGGCGTCGGCTTCATCATCCACATCTATTCGATCGGCTACATGCGGGCCGAAGACGGGTATTACCGCTTCTTCGCCTACATGAACCTCTTTCTCTTCTCGATGCTGCTGCTGGTCCTGGCCGGCAACTTCCTCCTGATGTTCGTCGGGTGGGAGGGGGTCGGCCTCTGCTCCTACCTCCTGATCGGGTATGACTTCCACCGGCCCGCGGCGGCCGACGCCGGGAAGAAGGCGTTCGTCGTCAACCGGATCGGTGATGTCGGGTTCATCCTCGGGGTCCTCCTGGTCTTTCTGACCTTCGGGGACCTCGGTTTCGGCCGGGTGTTCGGGAAAATCGCATCGGACCCCTCGCGCTTTCCGCCCGAGGCCGGGGTCGGGGTCCTGACCTCCATCGCCCTGCTGCTGTTCGTGGGCGCCACGGGCAAGAGCGCCCAGATCCCGCTCCATGTCTGGCTCCCCGACGCCATGGAGGGGCCTACGCCCGTCAGCGCGCTGATCCACGCCGCGACCATGGTCACGGCCGGCGTCTACATGGTCGTCCGCTGCGCCCCCCTGTTCAGCCGCGCCCCCGTCGCCCTCGACGTCGTCCTCGTCGTCGGCCTCGCCACCGCCCTCATGGCCGCCACGATCGGCCTGGCGCAGACGGACATCAAGCGCGTGCTCGCCTATTCGACCGTCAGCCAGCTCGGGTTCATGTTCATGGCCGCGGGGGCGGGAGCCTTTTCGGCCGGCATCTTCCACCTGATGACGCACGCCTTCTTCAAGGCCCTCCTCTTCCTCGGGGCCGGGAGCGTGATCCACGCCCTGTCGGGCGAACAGGACCTCCGGCGCATGGGGGGGCTCCGCCGCCGCATCCCCGTCACCTTCTGGACGATGCTCGTGGCCGCGCTGGCCATCAGCGGCATCTTTCCCCTCGCGGGGTTCTTCAGCAAGGACGAGATTCTCTGGGCGGCCTGGGCCGGCGGCCACCCCACCGTCTGGATCCTCGGCCTGCTGACGGCGGGCCTGACGGCCCTGTACATGTTCCGGCTGATATACCTTGCCTTCTTCGGCGAGCCGCGGCACGCGGAAGGGGTGCATCCGCACGAATCGCCCCGCAGCATGACGGGGCCCCTGGTGGCGCTCGCGATCCTGTCCGCCGCGGGGGGCTTCATCGGGCTCCCCGCCTGGCTCGGGGCCAACCGGTTCGCCCGCTTCCTGGAGCCCTCCCTTTCCCTGGTCCACCGGGGGGCGGTGCCCCATTTTTCCCATGCCCTGGAGTTCGCCTTCGCGGCGCTGTCGGTGGCGGTGGCGCTGGCGGGCATCTTCGCCGCCCACCGGATCTACCTCGCGCGCCCCGGGGGGGCGGGACGGATCGCCGCCCGCTGGGGCGCCATCCACCGCCTGCTCCGGGACAGGTACCGCGTCGACGAGTTCTACGACCGTGCCGTCGTCCGCCCGCTGCTCGGGCTCTCGGAGCGGACGCTCTGGCAGCGGGTGGATGTCGGCGTGATCGACCGGGCCGTCAACGGCGCGGGCGCGTCGATCCTGAGCCTCGGCGGCATCCTCAGGGGGATGCAGAACGGCCTGATCCGCAGCTACGCCGCCTGGATCCTGGCCGGTATGGCGGCCGTCCTCCTCTATCTGTCACTGCTGCGGAGCTGAAAGAGCGCTTATGGATGTTCCCTTCATCCTTTCCTGGACCACCTACCTGCCGGCCGCCTGCGCGCTCCTGCTGCTCGCCCTCCCGGGCGCATCCGACCGGGCGTTGCGGCGGATCGCGCTCGCCGGCTCCCTGGCCGCCTTCGTCCTTTCGCTCCACCTGGTGTTCCACTTCGACCCCTTCACGGGCCGGATGCAGTTCGAGGAATCCGTTTCCTGGATCCGCCTTCCGGCCTTCGAGATCCGCCACCATCTCGGCGTCGACGGCATCAGCCTCTTCATGGTGCTCCTCACGACCTTCCTGACCCCCCTGGTGCTCCTCTCCTCCTGGAGATCGGTCACGCAGCGGGTCCGGCCGTTCCTCGCCTGCATCCTCCTGCTCGAAACCGGCATGATCGGCGTCTTCTGCGCCCTCGACCTGATGCTGTTCTACGTGCTCTGGGAGGTCGTGCTGATCCCGATGTACTTCCTGATCGGGATCTGGGGGGGGGAGCGGCGGCTCTACGCGGCCGTCAAGTTCATCCTCTACACCATGACCGGGTCGCTCCTGATGCTGGTCGGGATCCTGTACCTCTTTTTCGCCGCGGGGGGGGACACCTTCAGCCTGGTCGAGCTCGTCGCCCGGCTGGAATCGGGGGCGCTCGGATGGACCTCCCGCGAGGAACTCTGGCTCTTCCTGGCGTTCGGTCTCGCCTTCGCCATCAAGGTCCCCCTCGTCCCGCTGCACACCTGGCTCCCCGACGCCCACGTGGAGGCGCCCACGGCGGGATCCGTCATCCTGGCCGGGGTGCTGCTGAAGATGGGGGCCTACGGCCTCCTCCGCTTCTGCCTCCCGCTCTTCCCCGGCGCCGCCCTGGCCCTCGCACCCTGTATTTCAGTCCTCGCCGTCATCGGCATCCTCTACGGCGCCCTGGTCGCCATGGTGCAGCCCGACCTGAAGAAGCTGGTGGCCTACTCCTCGGTCAGCCACATGGGGCTGGTGGTCCTCGGCATCTTCACCTTCACCACCCCCGGGCTCGAAGGGGCCCTCGTCCAGATGGTCGGTCACGGCCTGTCGACCGGCGCGCTGTTTCTTCTGGTCGGGATGCTGTACGACCGCCGCCACACGCGCCGGATAGCCGACTTCGGCGGCGTCGCCCACGCGAGCCCGGTGCTGGCCGCGGCCTTTCTGGTGGTGACGCTGTCGTCGATCGCGCTCCCCGGCCTGAACGGGTTCGTGGGGGAGGTCCTGATCCTGGTGGGGAGCTTCAGCCGCAGCAAGGTCTTCGGGACGCTGGCGGCGGTGGGAATGGTGCTGGGGGCCGTCTACATGCTCCGGATGTACCAGCGGGTCTTCTGGGGCCCCAAAAACCCGGCCAACGCGGGCATGGGCGACATCGGGACCCGGGAAAAAGTCCTCCTGCTGCCCATCCTCCTCCTGATGCTCTGGATCGGGGTCTACCCCCCGCCGTTCCTCCGGCGCATGGACGCGTCCGTGGCCGGGGTCCTCCGGCGGGTGGAAAGCGCGCGCGCCCCGGGGGGGAGTTATCGCGTGGACTTCATGGACGCCCGCGGCACGCCGGGCGAAGAAACGAAATGACCCTTGACGAACTGTTCCTCCTGATTCCGCAGTGGATCCTCCTCGCGGCCGCGGCCGCGCTGATGCTGATGGAACCGTTCGGCCGGCCGGCCGGCCGGCGGCGCCTGGGGCTGGTCACCGTGGCCGCCGTGGCCGCCGCCGCCTACGCCCTGCAGCTGCAGTGGGGGCTCGAGCCGCGCTCCATCGCGGGAGGGATGATCCGGATCGACGGCTTCAGCCTCTTCTTCCAGTGGCTGTTCCTCGTCATCGCGGGGCTCTCGGCCGTCCTCTCCACCGACTTCAACCAGCGGGAGGGGATCGACCGCGGGGAGTACTACGCCCTGCTGCTCACGGCGTGCTCCGGCATGTCGCTCGCGGCCATGAGCGAAGACCTGATCCTGACCTTCATCGGGATCGAGATCCTCTCCCTCTCCACCTACATCCTGGCCGGGTTCAAGCGCCGGGACATCGCCTCGAACGAAGCGTCGCTCAAGTACTTCCTCCTCGGCTCCTTCGCCACCGCCATCCTGCTGTACGGGATCGCCCTCGTGTACGGCGCCACGGGAAGCACGCAGTACCAGGCCATCCGCGCCTCGGCCGCCCTCCAGGGGGAGATCCCGGCGCTCCTGCTCCCGGGGCTGGGGCTGCTGCTGGTGGGAGTCGGATTCAAGATCGGCCTGGTTCCCTTCCACTCCTGGGTTCCCGACGTCTATGAAGGCGCGCCCAGCCCCGTCACCGCCTTCATGGCCGTGGGGCCCAAGGCGGCGGGGATCGCCGCCCTGTTGCGCATCCTGGCCGAGGCGCTCCCCGGCCTGGCGCCCGACTGGACCCGCATCCTCTGGCTGCTGGCCGTCCTGACCATGACCCTGGGGAACGCGGCGGCCCTCGTCCAGTCGAACGTCAAGAGGATGCTGGCCTATTCCGCCATCGCGCAGGCGGGGTACATCCTCGTGGGTGTCGTGGTCCACACCCGGGAAGGGTTCACGGCCGCCCTCTTCTACCTCGTCATCTACACGGTCATGAGCCTGGTGGCGTTCGGCGTGATCCTCGCCCTGAGCGGCCCGGGGGACCGCCGCGTGCACCTGGACGACTACGCCGGCCTGGGACGCCGGGCCCCTTACGCCGCGGCCGCGATGGGCATCACGTTGCTGGCCCTGGCCGGGATCCCGCTGACGGGCGGGTTCATGGGAAAGTTCTTCCTCTTCGGCTCCGCCGTCAAGGCGGGGTTTGTCGGCCTTGCCGTCATCGCGGTGCTCAACAGCGTCCTTTCCGTCTTCTACTACTTCCGGGTCCTGGTCTACATGTACATGAAGGAAGCCCCGGGGGGGACGACGGACATCGACCCGGTCAGCCGTCCGGTCTGGGCCATCCTCGCCATCGGCGTCCTCCTCATTCTCTGGCTCGGCGTCAGCCCCGACCGGTTTCTTGCACTTGCCGGTTACTCCAGTCTCGGCCTAAAATAGTCATCCCTTCATTTGGAGTCTGTAATGATCGATATTCGCAAGAAACTTCAGGAAGATCTCAACACCATCGAACGCGAACTGCGGGTCGACCTGCCGAAGGAAATCCTGAAGGCGCGCGAGCACGGAGACCTCAGCGAAAATGCGGAATACAAGGCGGCCAAGGAGAGGCAGTCTTACCTTGAGGGGAGAAAAGCTCAACTGCAGCAAAGACTTGCGTCTCTATCGCTGGTGAACCTGGACAAGATCCCGACCGACCGCGCCGCCTACGGCTCCCGGGTGGTACTTTACGACTATGAAACCGACAGGGAGGTCGAATACCGGCTGGTCACGCCGGAGGAATCGGACCTCTCGCGCGGGATGATCAGCATCACCTCCCCGATCGGCCGGAGCCTGGTGGGAAAGGGGGTGGGAGACGCCATTGAAATCGTAACGCCTTCCGGAACAAAGGATTACGAAATGCGCGGCCTGAAGACGATCCACGAGGCCGGGGAGTAGGCCCCTGGGGGGCGGGTTTCCGCCATTGAGCTTTAAGTGAAGTCTTTGCTATAATTCGCCGCTTTGGGTGCGGGGAGATGCCCGACAAGGAAAACGAGTGGTTTCTGGCGCGGTCCCTGAGGGTCATGCAGGAAAACATCCGCCGCTCGGGACCGGCGGCCGGGGCCGGGTATACCCTGCTGGGGGCGATAGTGCTCCTGGGCG
The DNA here is from genome assembly GCA_016934555.1 of Acidobacteriota bacterium. Taxonomy (GTDB): domain Bacteria; phylum Acidobacteriota; class UBA6911; order UBA6911; family UBA6911; genus UBA6911. Next base: position 15,927 of record JAFGSS010000051.1, read on the forward strand.
GCATCGGCTACGGCCTGGACGCCTGGCGCGGCACCTCCCCCTGGTTTCTGCTCGGCGGGCTGCTCCTCGGCCTGGTCGTCGGGTTCTTTGAACTGGCTAAAGTCATCTGGCGCCCATGAAACTCGTCTGGTGGATGGTGGGGGGATCGGTGCTCGCGGCGGCTGCGGCATCGCTCGGGCCGGTCAGTCCGCGGGCGATCTGGCTGGGAATGCTCGGGCCGCTCGCGGCCGCGGTGGTATCCTGGCTCCTGATGCTCGGGCGGTACCGGAAAAATCCCCGCGGCATGACGCGCCTGCTCGTGCAGGCGTTTGCGGCCAAGATGGCTTTTTTCGCGATGTACGTCGTCGTCGCGCTTGGGATCGCCCGGGTGGAACCGGTCCCCTTCGCCATCAGTTTCGCGGGGTTTTACCTCGCCCTGCATGGCGCGGAAGCGGCCGGGCTTTACCGGCTCCAGGCGCGCGGGCTCCGGCAGGCGGAAGCGTCGCTGCGGGGCCCCTTGAAAAACGGGTAGGCAACGGACCATGTGGCAGACAGCGGAAGCAGAGGGACACGTGGAAGCGGCGGCGGCCGGGGGGTTCGACGCCGGCGAGACCATCATCCACCATATCGCCAACAACGCCGGGCACCCGATTCTGCACCTCCCCCCGGTGTTCGGGATCGACCTCTCCATCAGCAAGCACGTCCTGATGCTGTGGCTGGTCGCCCTGGTCGTCTTCACCCTCGTCACCTGGATCGTGCGCCGCCGCCTCGCGCGGGGGCCCGTCCCCTCCGGGGCCGGCAACGCCTTGGAAGCCGTCGTGGAGTATATCCGCGACTCCATCGTCCGGCCCAACGTCGGCGACCGCTGGGTCGGCACCTGGGCTCCCCTGATCCTGACGCTGTTCGTCTTCATCTTCACCGCCAACATCATCGGCCTCATCCCGGTCTTCGAGGTGCTGGGCCTCCTCAACCACTGGGTGCTGCACGCCGGGGCGGACTCGATGTTCGGCCGCATGCTCCATGGCGGGACGACGGCCACGGCCAACTTCAACGTGACGGTGGGCCTGGCCCTCATCACCTTCTTCGCCATCATCATCGCCGGGTCCAGGGCCCACGGGTTCGTCAACCACTGGAAGAACATCGTGCCCCGCGGCATGCCGTGGCCGATCTACCTCCTCCTGGTCCCGATCGAAATCCTGAGCATGTTCGTCAAGCCCTTCACCCTGACGATGCGACTCGCAGCCAACATGACCGGCGGGCATATCGGCATCCTGGCGGTGCTGTCGCTCGTGTTCCTGTTCACCGAGATGATGAAGAACGCCATGATCGGCATCGGCATCGGGATCGCCGTCTCGGTGCCGCTGGCCGTCGCCATCACCGGGCTCGAACTGATCGTGGTCCTGGTCCAGGCGTACGTTTTCACCCTGCTTTCGGCCGTATTCATCGGAATGGTCATCCATGTGCATCACTAAACCGGTTCAACCGAACGTTCATCGAAAGGACACCAGAATGAAGAAGACAGGCATTTCCCGCGGCGCCCTGGTCGCGGCCTTTCTGCTGGCCGCGCTCGCCTTCATCGCCGCCCCCGTCTACGCCCAGGACACCGCCGCGGCCCCGGCCGTCGTCCCCGTGTGGCACTACTTCGGCGCGGCCATCGGGCTGGGCCTCATCGTCATCGGCGCCGCCCTCGGCATCGGCAAGTTCGCGGCGGCCGCCGCGGAGAGCATCGCCCGGCAGCCCGCGGCCGCGGCCCAGATCAGCGGCGCCGTCAACCTCCCGCTCTTTCTGCTGGAAGGAGTCGCCATCATCGCCGAGGTCTTCGTGCTCCTCATCGTGCTGCTGAAGTAGGGGAATCCCGATATGAACAATCCCCTGGTTCAACCGGATCCCGGCCTGGCCATCTGGACCATCGTCACCTTCCTGGTGCTCCTGTGGCTGCTCGCCCGGTTCGCCTGGCGGCCGCTGCTCCGTGCGCTGGAGTCGCGCCAGGAGACCATCCGGAAATCGCTCGAGGACGCCGCCGCGGCGCGCGCGGAGATGGAGGCGCTCGGCAAGGAGTCGCAGCGCATCCTGCGCCAGGCGCACGCCGACGCCGAGGCCATCGTCGCCGGCAGCCGCGCCGAGGCCGAGAAGCTGCGCGAGGAGATCCGGCAGAAGGCGCGCGAGGACGCCGAGGCCGTCGTCCGGGAATCCCGGCTCCGGATCGAGACCGAAACCGCCCGCGCGCTCCGGCAGGTCCGGGGCGAGATCGCGGACCTCTCGGTCGAGATCGCGTCCAAGCTGATCGGGCGCAACTTCACCAAGGAAGACCAGAGCGCGCTGATCGAAGAGACCCTCCGGGAGATCGAAGCCGGCCCCCGCCCGTCCTGACGGGGCGCGGGGGCCGCGCGCTCCCGCCGAATAGTGTTTGGCGCAGCGCGCGATTTTTGGTAGGCTTTGCCAGCAACACGGAGAGGTACCGAAGTGGTCGTACCGGGCTCGACTCGAAATCGAGTTACCCCCTAATCCGGGGTACGTGGGTTCGAATCCCACCCTCTCCGCCAACCGCTTCAGAATCAATCATTTCCCTTAATCCTGCGTTTCGTTACCAACCACTTTCAGACGGTCTCGGCTTGCAGCATGACCGATTTTGAGACCGGTTTTTGCTTCCAGCGCTTCGCGGATCTCCGCTTGTTGAGGGTGAATCTATCGCTGCGTGATCGTGATCGAACTGTGGCCGGCAATCGCCGCCACGGCGAATGGATTCCGGCAGTGCCCGGCAATGCGGGGGAGCAGAAACCGTGCGGAAACCGGGACCGGCGTCGCTGAAATTTGTTGAATTCTAATGCAATACAGCCGGATCTTCGGTTATCATAAGGGCAAAAGCATCCCTCTTAGACAGCTTGACGGCAGGGATCCTCAAGCACCGCATCCCTGCATTTGCTGACGGGGAAGTCATGCGCGATACAATCGTGGATTTGTCGGCGCCTGAATCCTGCGCAATCGACCGGCGGGGCGCGCCGGTTTCGGGAATCTCATCATGACGGGGGGATGCGAAAGGAGGCTGTATGTGCTATATCGTGGAAGAGGACTCGGAACGCGAGATCGGCACCTTTGAACTCGCGGCCGTAATGCCGGAGGTGACAAATCCCGAAACGCGTGAGGCCGTCTTTTCTCTTGCCGAGGATACCGTGAGGCAGTGGATGGTCGATCGCGCGGTGGACAACAAGCCCTTCCTGGCCGGCTGGATGACGAGCGTCGATTTCCTGCACGCGTTGCCGCTGGCCCCGCAGCTGGCGGAGGCCGATTCCGATCCGGTGGCCCTCTTCTGGGGCCACACCGGCATGCCGTACAACACGAACCTCACCGACGCCCAGACCAGGGAATGTCTCGAAGACCTTGCTTCCGCCCTGGGTGAAGCCATGGGTCATGCGACGGTCTATGTCATCTTCGCCGGCAAGGTGTGGAAGATGAAGTTCGATCCGGCTGCGGTCATGGCCCACGCATGCTGAACGACGCCACGCGGCGGGGCTGATGCTTCGTCCGCGCCGCGACCGGGACAACAGGAGGGAGTCGCCCCCGCGGCCGTATCGCGCCGGCCGCGGGCCATCAGGGGGGAATTGTTCCCGCGCGGGCCGGGACGAAGGGCCCGCGCCGGATCCTTTTCCTGAACACCCGCCCGACAAGGAACATCAAACCTGAATCAGGATTCCCGGGGAATACCGCGATATGAAGCGCTTTCTCGCATGCTGCGCCCTGGCCGCCCTTCTTCCGGCCTTCTGGACCGGCTGCGGTTCCCCGTCGAGCCCGAAAACACCGGCCAACCGGGCGCCGACGGCCGTCAACCCGGGATCGCAGACCGGGCTCACGGGCGAGTGGGCGAGCCTCGAGATCTCCGCCCGCGACCCCGACGGGGACGCCTTGAGCTTTTCGGCGGCCGGCCTGCCTGCCGGGATTTCGATGGTTTCCGCCGCCGGCCGGATCTCCGGCGTCTACACCACCGCCGGGAATTACACGGTGGCGGTGACCGTCAGCGACGGGAGGGCCTCCAGCCGGGTGGAATTTGACTGGAATGTGACCGCGCCCCCGAACCGGCCGCCGGCCGCCCGGACGCAGACGGTGTTCGTCGACTACGGTTCGGCACAGCCGATCGCGCTTTCGGGCGACGACCCCGACGGCGATCCCCTGCTCTACAGCGTCGTGGCCGGTCCCGCGAGCGGGGTCCTGACCGGCACGCCCCCCGACGTGACCTACGCGCCCAGCCCCGGGTTTTGCGGGACCGACAGTCTACGCTTCACCGTCCGGGACGGGGAATACGAGAGCGAACCGGCCGAGGTCACGATCGTGGTCCGTCCCGAGGGGGTTCCATCGCCCAACATCCTTCTGGTGCTCCTGGACGACGTCGGGATGGACACCACGGCCGCGATGCACCCCGGCCTGATCGAGGACCTCACGGCGCTGTACGGGCCCGCGGGCCACAACCACCCCTACTACCGCCGCATCGCCGGCCGCAGCGCCTCGACGCCGACGCTCGACACCCTGGCGCGGCAGGGGATTGCCTTCACCCATACCTGGGTGCAGCCCTACTGCTCGCCCACCCGCGCCTCGATCCTCACGGGGCTCTCCGCCGCCGCAACGCGGGTGCTCGACTACACGGACCCCCTGTCGCCGACCCACGAGACCTTCGTCCGCATCCTCCGCGAGGAGGCCGGCTACAGCACGGCCATTTTCGGCAAGTGGCACCTGGCGGGGCTGGGGTACTACCTGGGGATGAAACCGAAACAGGCGGGATTCGATCTCTTCCTGGGCAACCTGAACGGCGCGATCGACGACTACTGGAGCTACGACTACCAGATCCAGGACGAGGCGACGCCCCCCTACCAGTGGCGCACCGAAGAGGCGCCCTCCCGCTCGCTCCCCGGCATCGGCCCGACGACCTACGCCCCGGTCGTCAAGGCCGCCGACGCCCTCGACTGGATCACCGCGCGGGAAGAGGCCGCCCCGAACAAACCCTGGTTCGCCTGGCTCGCCTTCAACCTGTCCCACATCGCCGCCGCCGCGCCCGTGACGATCGTGCCCGATTACGACACCCTGGACGAAGCCACCCGGGAGGAGATCCTCGCCTGCGGCGGCGTCTTCGGCACGGGGGAGATCGGATCCTGCCCGGCCGCTGCCCTCAACCGCGCGATGACCAACTCCCTCGATACCGTGCTCGGAAAACTGCTCGAGGCCGTCGACGCGATCGACCCGTTCACCTACGTCATCGCCATCGGCGACAACGGCACGCCGATGTACGGCCTGCCCGCGCTCAATTTCATCGACAACATGTACATCACCCGCGCCGGCCGCGCCAAGGGGACCGCTTACGAAAGCGGCGTGCGCGTCTCGCTGGCCGTGCGCGGACCGGGGATCGCCGCCGGGAGCGAAAACGGGGCGGTCGTCCATGGCTTCGACCTGTTCTCCACCATCCTCGACCTGGCGGGAGCCCGCGTACCCCTGACCGTCCCGAACGGCCGGGGCGACGGCTACGTCGCGCCCGATTCGGTCTCGCTCGCGCCCATCCTCTTCGCCGGGGCGGCCGCCGTACGCCACCCGGACCAGGGCGCCGTGATCTCGGAAACGGTCAACCCGCTGGCGGGCGACACGCGGCAGGCGGCCGCGAAAAACGCCGTCTACAAGCTCCTCTGCACGGAGGACACGCAAACGGCCCACTGCACCTTCTACGACCTGGTCGACGACCCGCTCGAGGAGTACCCTTTGCCGAAGCCCTCCAGTTGCCTCAATTTCAGCAACGGGACCTGGACGCCGGCGGACCGCGAGTGGCACTTCTGCAGCCTCCAGCAGGCGCTCGCCACCCGGTCGTTCCTCGGCGCGCCGTAGAGCCCCCGCCGTCGATCCTTCCGGCGGCCTCAGCCCCGCAGCTGCCCGAGGGCCGCGGCGATCTGGTAGAGGCCGAAACCGGCGAGCGCGGCGGCCGACACGCCGATCAGGGCGCGCCGGGTGCCGGCGCCGAGCCGGCCCAGGAGGCCGAACGCCAGGATGAGGGCGGCGGTGGTCAAAACCAGGGTGCCGTAAAAAGCGGCCAGGACCGCGACCCCCGCCCCGGGCTTCACCTTCCAGGCCTGGAGCAGCAGCGGCCCCATGACCAGGCTCCACTGCAGGTAGGGATTGGGGTTGAGGAGGTTGATGGCCACCGCCTTCCAGTAGGTCTCTGCCGGCGACGCCGCGGCCGCCGGCGAATCCCCCGCTTCCTCGAGCGACCTCGCCGCCCGCCACGCCAGGTAGAGGAGGAAGGGGCCGCCCGCCAGCCGCAGCGCGATCGTCGCCCCGTCGGGGACCGCCCGGAGCACGAACAGCACCAGCGCCACGATCGGCAGGTCGCTGACCAGAAACACCGTAGCCAGGGGGAGGGCACGCCTCCAGCCGTCGATCAGCGTCCGGGAGAGCAGGTAGACCTGCGTCGGCCCCGGCTGGACCGCGGCCGCGAAGCCCATGGTGATGCCGAGCAGAAATTGCAGGGGCATGGTTCCTCGAAACTCATCCCGCCCGGTTTGCGGACGTCTCCGGTTTTCAGAGCCCTTCGGTGGCGTGGGAGAGCGAGTCGATGAAGACCCCGAAGAGCGCCCCGTCGGCGTCCTGGGCCTTCTCGAGGGTGCCCGGCGCGATCCGGATCTCGTCGCCACCCCCGACGGTGAACCAGCGGCGGGCGACCGGGGTGGCATCCCACCAGTCGTAGGTCACTTCATAAGCGCCCTCGGGGAGCGCCACCTTGACGTACCCGTTCGGTTTCAGGGTGTCGGAGTCGCAGGACAGGTGATCCTTCGCGCGCATGACGCTGTACTCCGTCGGCACCAGGTAGTCCCAGTCGCCCGGCAGATGCGCCGCCCCGTGGCCCGTCTGGAACCAGTCGAAGGAGCGCAGTCTGGGGATGACGTAATACAGGCCGTCCTGCTCCGCCGCATCGTACTTGACCGAAACGGAGCCGTCCTTGCGGATGAACAGCCTCTGGTTCGTTACCGGGATCAGCACGGTCCCCCATCCGGCCTGCGTCCCCCCCGATTTGACCAGGGGGACACGCCGCGTCTTGGGCATGTAGATCTGCGGCTCCCTGAATATGTAGGGGGCCGCAAAAGGCTGGATGAATACATCCGCCGGCAGGTGCCACGATGTCTGGTCGACAACGTTGCCCACCATCCCCGGGTTCGTGACGCCCGGTGCGCCCTCCCCGAAGGTGGCGTCGAAATCGACCCACTGGCCGTCCACATTGGCCACGGTCAGGGAGTGCCCCCCCTGGACCGAGACCGCCGCGGGAATGCCGGCGGTGCGCAGCGCGTAGCTCAGCAGGTGGGCCGACTGCTCGCAGTATCCCTTGTCGATGCCCATGAGTTCGGCGATCGTTTCGGGACATTGGAAGGTCAGGTCGTATTCCGCCTTCCCCTTGACCCAGGCGGCCAACGCGTAGGCCTTGTCATACTCCAGGGTGAGCCCCCCGGTCAGCTCCGCAACCTTATCCACCAGGGGCAGGTACACCTTGATGGTGGGATCCTGCCAAGGATTGCCCAGGAGAACCGAAGGATCGTCGGGGAAAACGAAGTTGTGAACTCCCGGGACGCCGCCGCAGTCGGAGTCGAGGGCCCAGTCGTTGCATTCCAGGGGGCAGACGGAATCGCCCGACTGGCACTTCTGCAGGGCCACGCCGCAGACCCCGGGCACGCCCCCTCCCCCGCAGGTCTCGGGAAGAACGCAGGTCTCCATGCACGCGTTGTCCGGGACACAGCCCGTTCTCGGATCCCCGGCGTAGCCTGGAGGACAGGGCCCGCAGGTGCATTCACCGACGGTGTTCATGCAGGTGGTCAACGGATCGCAGCCGCCGTTGTCCGTGAGGCAGTCGTTGACGTCCACGCACCCGCTCAGGCCGGAGCCGGCGTATCCCGAAGGGCAGTCGCCGCACGTCCGCCCGCCCGGAGTGTTCGTGCAGGAGGTCAGCGGGTCGCAGCCGCCGTTGTCTGCGAGACACTCGTTGATGTCCACGCACCCGCTCAGGCCGTTCCCGGTGTACCCCGGAGGGCAGGCACCGCACGTCCGCCCGCCCGGAGTGTTGGTGCAGGAGGTCAACGGGTCACAACCGCCGTTGTCCGTCAGGCACTCGTTGATGTCCACGCATTCGCCCCGGCTGTCCTTCGTGTACCCCCGGGGACAGGTTTTGTCGCTGTCCTGGGAACTGCTGCCGGACTTTCCGCCGCAACCGGAAAACAGGCCCAGGGCGGCGAACAGGGCCACGACCCAAATCATCCGTTTCCCGGTCGACATGCTTTCCCCTTATGCTCGCACACCCGCCTGCATACGGCCACGTCCAGCCACAGCCTTTACAATAGGAAACCTTTCCGAAATTAGCAAAGCTTTTGAGCCGTGGCCGACCGGCTTGCCGCGCGGTCGCGCCGTGATATACTGGCGCTTTTCACATCGCCCGCGGCGCGGCGGCGCCCCGGGGAGGGAAGGGCCGATGCAATCACGGCTGCGGCAGAAAATCGACAACAAGACCAAGCCCCTGGGCGCCCTCGGGCGCCTCGAAACCATCGCCCTCGAGGTGGGGGTCATCCAAAACACACTGTCGCCCTCGATCCGCAGGCCGACCATCCTGGTTTTCGCGGCCGACCACGGGCTGACGGAGGAGCACATCAGCCCCTACCCCAAGGACGTCACCTGGCAGATGGCGATGAATTTCGTGGCCGGGGGGGCCGCCATCAGCGTGTTCTGCCGCCACAACGGCATCGCCCTGAAGGTCATCGACGCCGGGGTGGACTACGATTTCCCCCCCGGCTGCCCCATTATCCCGGCCAAGGTCGCCCGCGGCACGCGCAACATGCGCCGGGAACCGGCCATGAGCCTGGGGCAATGCGAGGAGGCCATGGCCAGGGGGCGCGACTTCGTCCGGCGCGAAGCCGAAAACGGCTGCAACACCATCGGTTTCGGCGAGATGGGCATCGGCAACACCTCGGCCTCGTCGCTCCTGATGCACCGCTTTACGGGCCTGCCGATAGGGATCTGCACCGGGGCCGGGGCCGGGATGCAGGGGGAACAACTCAGCCACAAGCAACGGGTGCTCGAAGAGATCTCGGGAAAATACGACCCGCGGACGCCGCTCGAGACCCTGGCGACCTTCGGGGGGCTGGAAATCGCGATGATGACGGGCGCCTTCCTGGAGGCGCGCGGCCGGGGCATGGTGATGCTGATCGACGGCTTCATCGCCACCGTCAGCCTGCTCACCGCCTGCCAGTTCGATCCCTCGGCGGCCCAAAACGCCATCTTCTGCCACCTCTCCGACGAACGGGGGCACGCCGTCCTGCTCGAGCATTTCCAGGCGCGGCCCGTGCTGCAGCTCGACATGCGGGTGGGGGAAGGCACCGGCGCAGCGGTGGCGCTGCCCGTGATTCAGAGCGCCGTCGCGTTTCTGAATGAAATGGCCAGCTTCGAGGAAGCGGGCGTATCCAACAGGCAGGGGGACTAGGGGCCGGTCCCACGGCCCCGGCGGTGGCACATGCACGTATTCTGGACGGCCCTCATGTTTTTCACCCGGATCCCCGTTCCCGCCTCCCTTCCCTACTCCAGCCAGCTGCTCAACCGGGCGCTGCGCTTTTTTCCGCTGGTAGGGATGCTGGTGGGGGCCGTGGGCGCGGGGGCGCTCTGGCTGGCGCTGCTCGTCTTTCCCCCGCCCCTGGCGCTGCTCCTCAGCATGGGGGCCACCATCCTCGTCACCGGGGCCTTTCACGAAGACGGCTTCGCCGATTTCTGCGACGGTTACGGCGGCGGGACGAGCACCGACCGCATCCTGGAAATCATGAAAGACAGCCGCCTCGGCACCTACGGCACCATAGGGCTGCTCGGGATGCTGGCCGCCAAGTACACGGCGCTGGCCTCCCTGCCGCCGCCGGCCCTTTACCTGCTCCTCGTCGCCGCGCACACCCTCAGCCGCTTCGTGCCGGTCGTGCTGGTGCGCACCACCCCCTACATCCGGGAAGACGCCCTGAGCAAGTCCAAGCCGATCGGGAACGAGGTCAGCGTGCCGTCGCTCCTCGTCGCCGCCTGCTGCACCGTGCCGCCGCTCCTCCTCCTCCCCTGGCGGCTTACGGCCGCCATGCTGGCGGTCTCGGCGGTGGTCCTCTTCCTCTTCCGCCGCTACATCCTCAAACGCACCGGCGGCTACAGCGGCGACGTGCTGGGCGCCCTGCAGCAGCTGTGCGAGCTGGGCCTCTACCTCGTGGCCGTGGCCCTTCTTCGTCAGGGATAGCCATGCGACTGACCCTGGTGCGCCACATTCAGACCCTGGCCCCCGAGGGGACCTGCTACGGGCGGAGCGA
>JAFGSS010000052.1 GCA_016934555.1 Acidobacteriota bacterium
GCCGTTCTTCCCGCGTCGCCTGCGCCTCCTCCTTGTACGCCTTCCTCCGCTCCTTCAGGTATTCGCGCCACTCCCGCTCACGCTCCCGCGCCTCTTCCCTCTCCTCCTGGGGATTGCTTTTGGCCCGGGACCGGTCGTCCCGGTCCTGGCCTCGCTGGGCTGCAGCCGGATATCCCATTAAAAGCGCAAAGGTCAGAAGCCATAGCCATAGTGTCGGTCGCATAAAGTGCCCTCCGCGAATGTATGGTCGTAAAAAAAAGGCCGACACCCAATCAGACAGATTTGGCGGGGATTTGTTTCAGCCTGAATTCGCCTGGGGCGTCCCGGTTTCCCGCAACCATAGACACGGCAACGGTTATCCCGGTCCGTCCCCGCTGGAGAGTCTTTGGTGCAGCAGCTCCCGGACCACCCGTGGGTTGGCCCTCCCGCCCGAAGCCTTCATGATCTGGCCGATCAGAAAACCGATGGCCCTCCCCTGGCCGCGGCGGATGTCCCGGACGGCGGCCGGATGATAAGACAGGACCTGGTCGACGAGGGCCGCCAGGTGCTCGGCATCCGACTCCTGCTGCAGCGCGCCGGCGTTTACGATCGACCCGGGCGCCTCGTCCGAATCGAACATTCTGAGCAGCACCTCCCGTGCGGCTCCCGGATTGACCTCCCCCCGCGCCAGCAGCCCGAGCAGCGCCGCCAGCCGCCCGGGACCGACCGGCGACCGGCCCGGGTCGACCTTACGCTCCCTGAGCGCGGGCAGGAGCTGGGTGGCCATCCAGTGCAGGGCCATGCGCGCGGCGACCCCTTCCCGCACCAGGGCCTCAAAGTACTCCGCGACCTCCGCCTCGGCGCACAGGAAGCGCGCCTCCTCGCCCGAAAATTCGTAGGCGGCCGCGATGCGCGCGGCCCGCGCATCGGGCATTTCCGGAAGCCGCGCCCGCATCCGCGCGATCCATTCGGGGGAGAGCTCGATGACGGGAACCGAGGGATCGGGCACGCAGGGCCCCTCGAACTTGCCCCGCATCGGGAAGGTGGCCTTCCGGTCCGGGTCCCAGAGGCGCGTGTGCAGCACCACCGCCTCCCCGGCTTCCACCGTGGCGCGCTGGCGGGCGATCTCGAAGGCGATGGCGTCCCCCACGTGCCGGACGGAGTTCATGTTCTTGACCTCCACCTTGGTATTCAGCTCGGTGGAGCCCCGCGGGCGGATCGAGATATTGGCGTCGACCCGCATGGTGCCGTTGTCCATGCTGCAGTCGGAGGCCCCGACGTAGCGCACCCGGGTGCGGAGCGCCTTCAGAAACTCCATCGCCTCGAACGGAGAACGGAAGTCCGGCTCGGTGACGATTTCCACCAGCGGCGCCCCGGCGCGGTTGAAGTCGACCAGGCCGACGGGGGTGCGCCCCTCTGTGTCATGCACCAGGCGGGCAACATCCTCCTCCATGTGGATATGGTGGATGCGGAGCGTTTTCCGCCCCCCCCGCCCGTCCTCAATTTCGATCCCGCCCCCGCGGGAAAGGGGGAGGTGGGCCTGGGACAGCTGGTACCCCTTGGGCAGGTCGGGGTAGTAGTACACCTTCTGGTCGAACGCGCTCCTGGGCTGCAGTTCGCCCCCCAGCCCCAGGGAAATGAGGGCCGCCTTCTCGAGTGCCGCGCGGCCGAGCCGCGGCGCCGCGCCCGGGAGCCAGAGGCAGGTGGGGCAGGTGTTCCGGTTCGGTTCGTCGCCAGGACGGTTGGGGCAGTCGCAGAACATTTTGGTGGCGCAATTGAGCTCCACGTGAATTTCCAGGCCGATGACGGCTTCGAATTCCATCACTCCCTCCCGCGCAGGTTCAGAAGCCGCTCCCCCGCCTCCAGCACCCGCGCGTCCCCGCGCCGGGCGCCCGCCAGCTGAAATCCCGCCCCCCCCTGCTCATCGGCGGGAAGACACAGGACCGGCTGACCGGTCACGTTGGCGAACATCGACGGGTCGAACGACGCCAGGACTTCCCCGAGACGGCCGGCGCTCGGCGCCGCGCCGGGCGCGGGAAGAACGAGGAGGTCCGCCTGTCCGAGCAGCCGGTCCATGCCGAGGAGCAGGCGCGCGCGGATGCGGCAGGCGTCTTCGTACGCGCCGTAGCGTTTGAACTGGAAGAAGGCCCCCTGCAGCAGGTAGCTCTTCACCACCAGGCCGAAGGCCTCCCGGCGCGACTCGAGGTACATGTCGTTCCAGTTCCCCGCTCCGGGGGCGCGGACCCCGTAGCGCACCGAATCGTACCGGCCGGCCGAAGAGGAGGCCTCGACGGAGCCCACGATGCCGTGAACGAGAGGGAAGAGGGCGTATTCCGGGAGCGAAAGCTCCCGGAGGGCGAACCCCGCGCTCTCGATTTCCCCCAGAACGGAATCGAACGCCCGCCTCTCCGTTTCGGGCAGCGAGTCCCGGGCCTCGGCGAGGACGCCGATGACGGCCGCCGCACGGCAGGCGCCGGGGGAAAAATCGGGGACCGGTTCCTCCGGCAGCGAAAAATCGAGACCGTCCGGTCCGGCCATGACGGCCAGGAGTCGACGGATGACGTCAACGCTCCCGGACAGGATCCCGCAGGATTCCATCGACGGGATCAAGCCGATGAGGCCCAGCCGCGAGATCAGTCCATAGCTGGGTTTGTAGGCGCACACCCCCGCCCGCAAACCGGCCGCCCGGCACTCCCCCATCAGGTCCAGAACCAGTTCGGCGTCGGCTTCGGTGAGGGCCACGCTCTCGCCCGCCCGGCTCCCCTCGAGCCCGAACCCGAATTCGCTCATCCGGGTCGATCCGCACAGATGAGCACCCGCCGTGCGCAGCCGCCGGATGAGGGTGGCGTCCTCCACCGCCCGGTAACGCTCCAGCGCCCGGGAGCCGGCCTCGGTCGGCCAGCCCGTTACCGAGATGTTCGGCTGGACCGCCACCCGCAGCCCGGCGAGAGTCCCGTCCCCGGGGGGCGCGGGCTCCGGGTTGCGATAGACGAAAACGGATTCCATGAACCTTCCTCTCCTATTCCAGAATGCCGGCCACCTTGAAGTACCCCCCCTTGACTTCGGGAGCGCTCTCGAGCAGTTTCCCCGATTCGGCCAGCTCACTCCGCCTGGCCTCGTCCCCCGGCCGCATGCGGTTGGCGACCGGCACGACGGTCCGGACCGGCTCCTCCGTCCCCGCGTTCCGACCGGCCGCCGCAGCCAATTCCTCCGCCTGCCCGAGCGCCTCCTCCACCGCCGGACGCTCGCCTGCGCCGACTCCGATGCGCGAAACCCAGGAGAGGTGATCGACCAGGTTTCCGTCCCCGCCGGTCCCGCGCAACGGTTCCGTCCCGCCGAGGTTCAGCAGTCCCAGTTCCGCCAGCTGTTCCCGCTTCACCTTCGCCGGGGCCCCCGTCATGGGGCAGGCGGCGCTGCGGTTCTTGGGAAAGGCGATCACTTCGCGGATCGAGGGGGTCCCGAGGATCATCGACACCGTGCGGTCCATCCCCAGCGCGAGCCCGCCGTGCGGCGGCGCCCCGAAATCGAACGCGCGCAGGAAGAACCCGAACTTTTCCCGCGTCTCCTCCTCGCCGAGACCCAGGGCGGCGAAGATCTTCCGCTGCAGGTCGCGGTCGCTGATGCGGATGCTCCCGCCCCCCAGTTCCTCTCCGTTCATGACCAGGTCGTAAGCCCGGGAGCGGAGCGACAGGAGTTCCCCGACGTTCTTCGGGTCGAAATCGGTGCGGTCGGGGGCGGTGAAGGGGTGGTGGCTGGAGGTCACCCCCCCCTCCTCGGTGGCCTCGAACAGGGGGAATTCCGTGACCCAGACCGGGCTGAAGCCCCCCCCGGGAATCAGTCCGAGACGCTCCGCTAGATGGAGCCGCAGCTGGCCGAGGACCGAGGTGACGGTCTTCCGGGAGGCATCGGCGATCAGGATGAGGACATCGCCGTCGGCGACGTCGAGTTTCCGGCGCAGGGCGTCCAGTTCGTCCGCGCTGAAAAACTGGACGATGTTCGAGTCCAGGCGTCCCCCTTCCGCCCGCATCCACGTCATCCCGCGCCCCCCGAACGACGGCACGATCTCCTTCGCGTATTCGTTCTGGAGCACGTTCTTGCTGAGCCGGCCCGACTGCCCCTTGACGTTGATCCCCTTGATGCACCCTCCGGCCTCGATGATGCGCCGGAAGATGGCGTAGCCGGTCCCGGGGAAGACGTCGGTCACGTCGACGAAGCGGAGGCCGAAGCGCAGGTCCGGGCGGTCGCTCCCGGTGGTCTCCATCGCCTCTTCATACGTCATCCTCGGGAAGGGGCGCGGGAGCTCGATCCCTCCGACGGCGAACATCTCGACCGTGAGTTCCTCGATGAGGCCGTAGAGAACCTCCTCGTCGACAAACGACGCCTCCAGGTCGAGCTGCGTGAACTCCGGCTGCCGGTTGGGGCGCAGGTCCTCGTCGCGGAAGCAGCGGGCCAGCTGGAAATAGCGCTCCATCCCGCCGATCATCAGCAGTTGCTTGAAGAGCTGGGGGGACTGGGGCAGGGCGTAGAAATTCCCCGGGTGGACCCGGCTGGGGACCAGGTAGTCGCGCGCCCCCTCGGGCGTGCTCATGGTCAGCACGGGGGTCTCGATTTCGATGAATCCCCGGGAGTCGAGGAACCGCCGGACGCACTGGAAGATGCGGTGCCGGGCGACGAGGTTGTCCCGCATCGGAGCGCGCCGCAGGTCGAGATACCGGTATTCGAGCCGCAACTCCTCACTCACCGCTTCGCGCCGCGCGGAGGCCCCGCCGGCGGTCATGGCCTTGTCGGAAACGGCGAAGGGGAGCGCGTCCGATTCCGACAGCACGGTGAGCCCGGACGCCATCACCTCGATCCCCCCGGTTTCGATGTTGGGGTTTTCCGTCCCCTCCCGCCGCTTCCTGACCTCTCCGGTGACGGCGATGCAGTACTCCGCCCGCAGTCCGGCCGCCTGGCGGCAGACCTCGGCGGAGGCGATCTCGGGGCTGAAGACCACCTGGATGATGCCGCTGCGATCCCTCAGGTGGACGAAGAGCAACCCCCCGTGGTCCCGAAAGGCGTCCACCCAGCCGGCAAGCTGCACCGCTCGTCCTGCATCCCCCGCGGCCAACTCCCCGCAAAAAACACGTTGCGAAAAACGCATGCCCACAATCCTTTCCCTTGAACCTGCAATGCCACACCTCCCCGTCGGGCCCGGGGAAACCGATCGAACCAAAGGGGGAATCTTACACTGAAAAAAGGGAGGGGACACCCCTTTTCACGCGCATCTGCCGCCAGCTGGAATCCTTACGGGAGTTCGACCGGCATTTCGGCCGCGGGCTGGGCCGGGGAGTCGGCCGGGAGTCCGGCCGACATCTCCTTGAGCCGCTGCGCATCCTTGTCGGTGAGCTTTTTCTGCTCGTCCCGGCTTTCCACGTTGAAGACCTTGAAATCGGAGTAGCTGTGCTGGTTGCGCAGCACGCGGCCGCGCCAGTCCACGGAGATCCCGACCTCCCGCGGAAGCCACAGCGGCTCGTCGATCCCGGCGAACTCGACCCCATGCAGCCGGATCTCCGTCGACAGTTTCTGCAGACGGACCTGCGGATAGGGGTTGAGAAGGTGGGTGTGGATGCGGATGAGGTGGAAGGACTCGGCGTCGATCCACGCCAGCCCGTGGACCAGGACCAGGGCGCTGCCGCGATCGGTGATGAAGCGCGTCATCACCTGCGCGGTCTCCGGCTTCTGGGAGAAGACGACCACGTGGGTCCGGCGCCCGTCCTTTTCCTGCATGCCCAGGTAGCGGAATTCGGATTTCGACCGGTTGGCGGGGTGGAAGAGCGAGGGGACGGAGGCGAAACCGGAGGTGAGCATGAACCCGTGCTTGAGCCCCCCCATGGAGGCGTCGCGCCCGTATTCGTTGGAGCGGTACTCCTTGACGCCGAGCCCCCCGGATTCGGCGTCGGCCAGCATGATGTACTGAAACTGCTGGTCGAGCGACTCCCTGACCTCGCCGTTCTTGCCCACCCGTTCCTGGTGCACCTGCTCGAGCGATGCCGTGTTGGCGAGGTTGTGGAAGAACGCCTCCACCCGCTCGCCGGCCTTTTCCATGATGCCATCCAGCATCCCCTGGTCCGACGCGGCCTCCAGCCCCGAGAGTTCTGGCAGCGCCGCCATGAGTTCCTGCGGGGTCTGGGCGATCATCGACTGGACCTGGTCCTGGGAGATCAGCATGAGGCGATTGCTCACCAGGCTGTGCAGTTGGCGCGCCTCCACGGGAAGGTCCTTGATCTTGCGCCCGGCGACATAGAGGTCCATCTCACGGTTTGCCTCGCCCGCGTCGCCGAGTTCCAGCAGCGCCCGGGCGCGCAGGACATGGGCCACCCGGTCAGCCCCCGCCTGGATCGCCCTTTCCAGGTAAGGGTCCGCCGCCTCCCAGTTTTTCTGCACCACGAGCATGCGCCCGAGTTCCTGGAGGAAGAGGGCATGGTTCGGATCGAACTCGAGGGCGCGCAGATAGGAGGCCACGGCGTCCTTGACGTGCCCTCTCCAGGACCGCAACACTCCCAGGATGCCGTCCGGTTCGGGGCGGGGGGCGGCGGTTCCCGCATTGTCCTCGATCGCCTCTACGAGCAGGTTGTTGGCCCCGGTCCAGCTGCCGGCGTCCAGCAGCGCCAGGCTCAGCAGCAGGCCGCACTCGAGGCATTCGGGCGTGCGCTCGGCCGCCGTCTGAAGGCGGGACACCGCATCGACGGCGTTGCGCTTTTCGATCAGCTCCTCGCACCCGCGCAGGAATTCCTCGCTGCCGGCCTCCTTGGGATGCCTGGCGGCGGCATCGATCTTGAGCCGGGGCCCCAGTTGCCGGACCAGCGCATCCATGGGGAGGAGGTCCGGGTCTTCGTCGGGAGTGCGTAACACGATATCGATGGCGTCGGGCTCGCCGTCGATCTCCAGGTCCAGCAGTTCGCGTCCCTCCCGGTACCCCGCCTTCTTCGCGACCAGCGTCCCCCTCAGATGGAGCGGGCCGTCGACGAAGACGCTGAACTCGGTTTCATACCTGCCCTGCAGATCGGTGACCATCCGGATCGGGCCGTCCTCCGAGATCGGGGTGTCCAGTTGCACGGTGACGCCGTCGAGCGGGTTCCCCTCGCTCGTCAATACGCGGCCATGGACCCTTACGAGGAGGAGGCCCTCGCTTTCCTCCTCGGGATCATCCCCGCAGAACCCGCGGGCTGCGGGAAATAGAAGCACGATCCCCAGAAGCCACCCGATCCACAACCGATTCATGGCGCAATCCCCTTTCCCGTCTACCATAGCACATCCCCGGGCGGGCGGTATTGCACCCGTATCAAATATTTAATTACGTAATGGCTAGTAGTTCGCGAGCCGCTGTCTGCAGCGTGCTCGGCGGCCCGGTAGAAATCGCGGAGATCGGGGAGCCGGAAGGAACGCCGGCCCTGCTGCGGGCCGGCATGAATGAAACGAGGAGAGGAACGATCAGCGGTCCTTGTGCTTGGCGAAGCAGTCCCGGCAGTACACCGGGCGGTCTTCCCTGGGCTTGAACGGAACTTCGCATTCCTTTTTGCAATCGGCGCATATGGCCTTATGCATTTCTCTCGGACCCCTGTCGAACTGTCTGTCTCTGAAAGCCATTTTTTGATTTCTCCATTGATGTTGATGTTTTACTACACTCGTTGCCGGCCGCGCGGGCACTCCCCCGGGCCCATGGGCTATTCCCGGTCCCTGCGCTTTGTGGGAAAGCGTTTCTTCCCCGGGCCCGGCTTCCTGCCGTGGGGACGTTTTTCGTAAAAGGGTTCACGCGCCGCCGCCCCTTTTTTCGGGCCTTGCCGCTCCCCTCCGCCGTGCCGATGCGGGCGTTCGGAAGTATCGGCCGACCCGTAAAACGCCCTTTTGCGGAACGGCCGGTCGGGGGGACTTTCCCGGCGGGGCCGCTCCTGCAGCTGGCCGCTCAGCAGGTCGATCTTTCTTTCCAGAGACAGCACCTGTCGCTTCAGGTCCCGGAGGAGGGAAACCACGTCGCTGTCGGTTCCATCCGTGTCCGGGAATGGGGTAACGCTCGATTCATCTTTCATGCTGCCCGGCTGCCTTTCGTTGAATTCTGGGATCGGATCAGGAAGTCCAGAATATTGAGCCTGACCTTACGTGTGCGGATCGCGGTCTGACTCAGTAATAATAGTACATTTTACCCCGCTCGTCCGATTTATTATTGTTCATTATGTCGGAACCGGCAGGGACGGAATCCACAAGGTCTGTGGATAAACCTGTGGATTTCGCCAAAATTCACAGGCTAATTGCTTCGACCAGGCGGGTTCCACCGCTTTGCCCGGAGATTGTGCACTTCCGGGAGGGGGACCTTTCCGGTCGGACCCCCGGGCAATGGGTGGGAACAGGAAGCCGGGGGACGCGGCCGATACCGTGACGCGCCCCCCTTTCCCTCACTCAGCGGGATTTGGAAACGATGATGCGTGCGTCGACGGCCACGCACCCGTCCTCGAAGGGGAGGATCGGGTTGAGATCGACCTCCGCCACCTGCGGCTGCTCCTCGAGCAGGCGCCCGAGGGACACCATGACCGAGGCGATGGAATCGACCTTCATCGGCCCCCTGCCCCGGACCCCCTTGAGCAGTGCGGGCAGCAGCGTCTGACGGATCAGCTCCTCGGCGTCCCCGGGACCGATGGGCAGAAGCCGGAAATTGACCATCTTCAGGGCCTCGACATAGATCCCGCCCAGGCCGAACATGACCACGGGGCCGAACAGGGGGTCCCTGATGGCCCCCATCACCAGTTCCGTCGTGGAGGGCATCATCTTCTGGATGAGGACCCTCGGCTGCGTGATATGGGGGAATGCCGCCCGGATGTTGCCGACCAGCTTCTCATACCCCTGCCTGAAGGTCTCCTCCGACGTGATCCCCAGAACCACCCCGCCGACATCCGACTTGTGGATGATCTCGGCGGACACCACCTTGAGTACGGCCGGGTAGCCCACCTGACGGACCGCCCCGATACCCTCCTCGAGCGTGTCGACCACGCGATGGGGGGAGGTGGGGATGCCGTATTTCGCGCACACCTCGTAGGCCTCCGGCTCGAGCAGGCCCGCCTGCCCCTTCCCGGCTGCGGCGGCGATGATGGCGGCCGTCTCCTCGACCGCTTCGGTGCCGCTCGGCGACGGGGTCCAGGCCCGGGCCGCCGCCGAGCGGCGGAAGGCACCATAGCCCGCCATGCTCCCGGCCACCCGGGCCAGGGCATCGGGGAATTCCACCGTGGGGAGCCCCGCGCCTTCGAGCCCTTTGCGGGCCTCAAGGGCGAAACTGCCGAAGGTGACCGCGTTGAGGAACGTCTTCTTTCCGGTCTGGGAGCGGTGGGCGGCCGCGATCTCCCCGGCGAGCAGCTTCTGTTCGAGGAAAGCGCTCGGCGCCAGGATCTGCAGTACCATGTCGACGTTCGGCTCGGCGAACAGGTGCCCCAGCACCTGGTTGTGGAGCTTTTCGGTGTGGGCGGCGGTCAGGTCGACATAGCCGTCGGGATGGCCGACATTGGCCATCGGGGCGCAGACGGCCTTGATGGCGTCCCGGGTCTCCGGGGAGAATGTGGCCATTTCCAGCGTCGGGTCCGCCGAGATCTCATCGATGCAGAGCGTTCCGGGCCCGCCCATGTGGGTGAGCACGCAGACGCGGTTCCCCTCCGGCACCGGCTGACGCTCGAACGCCCGCATCAGGTCGTAGAATTCGGCCACGCTCCGCGCGCGGACCAGGCCCGCCTGCCGGAAGGCGCCGTCGTAGATGGCGTCGGAGCCGGCGATGGCGCCGGTATGGGACAGGGCCGCTGCGGTCCCCATTTCGCTCTTCCCCGCCTTGAGCACCACGATCGGCTTCACGGCGGCGACTGCGCGGGCGGTCCGGAAAAACTCCCGCGGACAGGGCAGCCCTTCCATGTAGATCCCGATGACCTTGGTCGAATCGTCGTCCTTCAGGTAGAGGAGCAGTTCGGCCATGTCGACGTCGGCCATATTGCCGATCGAAGCGAATTTGCTCAATCCCACCAGGCCGAGCCCGCCCGCCCAGAAGAGGAACGACGTCGCCAGCGCACCGCTCTGCGTCAGGAAACTCAACCCCCCTTTCGGGTAGGAGGGGATGTCGAAACTGGTGTTGAAGCCGCTGTAGGCGTCGATCATCCCCACGCAGTTCGGGCCGATGAGGCGGATGGAAGCCGACCGGAGCATTTGGACGAGATCCTGCTCGCGCTGTTTTCCCTCGGCCGTGCCAAGTTCGCCGAAACCGGCCGACATGCAGACGGCGGCGGTCACGTCGTTGAACTTTTTCTTCCTCTCCACCAGTTCGCCGGCCACCTTCATGGTGAGGTCCGCGCTCACCAGCAGGACGCACGCTTCGACCGGCTCCGGGATGTCGAGCACGCTCTTGAAGCAGGGATATCCCAGGATCGATTCCTCCCGCAAGTTGATCGGGAAAATTTTCCCCTTATAACCCATGGACACAAGGTTCTTGAGCGCGGTGAAACCCGGCTTCTTGGGATCGGAGGATGCGCCGACGATGGCCACGCTTTTCGGTTTGAAGAAGGCATCTAATGCGGAAATCTTTTCCATGCGTCTCTCCTGTGTCTTTTATTCTTTATTTTCCAGTTATTTATAACGCACCTGCCGGTCCTTGACCCTTTCCTCGGTGTAAAAACTCGGGCACGCGATGTCGGCGAGATTTCTTTTTACAGGAAGGTAGGACTTAATTGTTCCGCTCAGCGGAACCAAGTTTCATATTATCTACACCCCCGTTTGCGGTGTCAAGCACTTTCCGCCCCCGGATTCAGTGCCCGGGACCGAGTTCCGGAGGCCGGCATTTGGGGCTTGACTATGATTCTCCGACTCTCCTATTCTAGATCATGAAATCCGCTTTTTGGGTGCGTATCTGCGTTTTCCGGCGCACGTTGGGGATTTCGAAGCAGGAAGACGAAGCGGGTAAGGGGTGGACCATCAAGTGGCGAATCCTTCCACGTAGTCCCCATGGTGACGCATCCCCGGTTTTACCAGCGCGACTGTAGGAGTATCGGCGGCCCGGTAGCCGCCGTGAGTGTGTTGAGGCTTGGAAATCGTTCATGCCGTGAGGGTTTCAAGCATCGGGGGCGACGATTCAGGGAATCATGCTTTTTACGAAAACGTATAGCCCGTCTCAATGCCCCACAGAGCCTTGCATTCCTAACTGCATCACATAGTGGTCCTCAAGCATAGATCTTAATAACGTAATCGAAAGGAGCAGGAAATGTTCAAAAACGTATATGTTCCTTACAAGGGATACTGGAGCTCACCCTTTTGTGCCTGGCAGGGATCGTTTCAAAACCAGAATGCCGTGGACCTGGCGGCGGCCACCGCGAAGAAGTTCTTCGAACTGCGCGGGATCACCCCCGATATCTTCGACAGCATCGTTTTCGGCGCAACCATCCCCCAGAAGAACTGGTTCTTCGACGCCCCCAATTTCTCCTCGCAGATCGGCAACCCCGGCCTCAGCGGCCCCCGGGTGGCCCAGGCGTGCGCCACTTCCACTGTTTCCATCAAGGTGGCGGCGTCCTTCATCGAGGCGGGAGTCAACTCCAACGTGCTGGTAGCCACCTGCGACCGGGCCTCGAACTCCCCGAACCTCCTCTGGCCGAACCCCATGGGCCTTGGCGGAAAGCCGGAATACGAGAGCTGGATGGTCGACGGCTTCAGCATGGACCCGACCGCGGGAACGAGCCCCACGGGTACGGCCAACAACGTCGCCAAGGAAAACGGCTTCACGCGGGAAGAATCGGACGCCATCGTCCTCTCCAGGTACCAGAAGTACGCCGATTCGCTGGCCGACGACCGGAAATTCCAGAAGCGCTACATGCTCCCGGTGGAAGTGCAGCTTTCGCGCAAGAAGACCATCGTCGTGGAAGGGGACGAGGGGATCATCGCCTCCACCCCGGAGGGGCTGGCGAAGTTGAGAACGGTCTCCCCCGATTCCATCCTGACCTTCGGCGCCCAGACCCACGCGGCCGACGGGAACGCCGGCATGATCGTCACCACCAAGGATAAGGCCAGCGAGCTCTCGGCCGACAAGGGCGTCACGATCCAGATCTGTTCCTTCGGGTTCGCCCGGGTGGACAAGGCGCACATGCCGATGGCGCCGGTGCCGGCGTCGCAGCAGGCGCTGGAGCGGGCGGGGATCAAGCTCGCCGACATCAAGGCGGTCAAGACGCACAACCCGTTCTCCGTGAACGACCTCTACATGAAGAAGATGATGGGGGTCGACGACAAGATCTTCAACAACTACGGAAGCTCCCTGATCTACGGACATCCGCAGGGCCCGACGGTCATGAGGCTGGCGATCGAACTGGTCGAGGAACTGGTGCTGAAAGGCGGCGGTTACGGGCTGGTGGCCGGCTGCGCGGCTGGCGATTCCGGCGCCGCCCTGGTGTTCAAGGTCAACTAACAGCAGATGATTTTTGCAGGAGACATTCAATGACTACAAACAAGCTGTACCCGAGCTTCAACAACCCGTTCCTCATCCGCCCTTCGCGGCCGATGCCCAAGGAAATGGCGGTGATCGGCGCCGGCAACATCGGGACCGATATCGCCTACTTTTTCCGGACCGGCATCCCGCAGTCGAAACTCTACGTCGTGGACGTGGTTGAAGACGCCCTGAAGGCGGCGAAGCAGCGGTTCGAGGGATACGCCCAGAAGGGGATTGAAAAGAAGAAGCTGAAGCCCGAGCAGGTCGAAGCCATTCTGGGCAACGTCGTCTACACCTCCGATTACGGCCAGCTCAAGAACTGCAGCCTGGTGATCGAGGCGGCGACCGAAACCGTGGAACTGAAGAAGAAGATCTTCACCCAGCTCGAGTCGATCGTTGCCGAGGACGCCATCCTGACCTCCAACACCAGCGGCATCCCGGCCGAGCAGATCTTCAGCCACCTCAAGCACCCCGGACGGACGGCCATCACCCATTTCTTCGCGCCCGCGTGGCACAGCATGGGGGTCGAGGTCGTCAACTGGGACAAGGCGGAAGCGGACACCATCGATTTCCTGCTCTGGTTCATGGCCACGACCGGCAAGGCGCCGATCGCGGCGTCCAACGTCTTCTCCTTCCTCCTCAACCGGCTCTTCGAGACCTGGGCGAGCGAGGCGGCGTGGCTCCTGGACAAGGCCACCAGCAAGGAGGTCGACGCGGTGAGTGAGGAATTCCTCGGCGCCGGGCCCTTCTTCGTGACGGGCGTAGGCGGCGGCAACCCGCTGACGCACGCCTCCATGACCCGCAGGATGGCCGAGCGGCCGGCCTACGCCCCGCGCAAGCTGCTGCTGTCGGTCGACAAGTGGGCATTCAACAAGCCCCGCACCAAAGTGGACGTGGCCCCGGAAACGGCGGAATGGATCCGGATGCGGTTCCTGGGTGCGGTCTTCTCCCAGGCCTTCGACATCGCCGACCGGAACCTCGGCACGCTCACCGACCTCAATTTCGGCAGCGTGATCGCGTTGGCGTACAAGAAGGGCATCATCGACCTCATGGTCAACCTGGGCGCCGACAGGATCAAGGACATCATGAAGAAGTTCGATGCCGAGCGCCCCGGCTGGCCGAAGGCCACCAAGCCCGTCGAGCAGTACTTCGATTTCCCGCGGGACATCCTGGTCGACCGGATGAACGGGGTGACGGTGCTTACCATCCGGAGGCCGCAGGCGGCCAACGCCCTGAGTGACCACACCTGCAACGAAATCCTGGCCGAACTCAAGAAGGGCGAGGCGGATTCCAGCGTCAAGGGATTCGTGATCACCGGGTACGGCCCCAAGGCCTTCTGCGCCGGCGCCGACATCGGCGGATTCGTCGCCACCTTCGGGGACAACGAGAAGGGGCAGGCCCTTTCGCGCGGCAATTCGAAGGTCCTGGAGTTCATCGACCAGATGAAGAAGCCCGTCGTCGCGGCCCTCAACGGGCTGGCCATGGGCGGCGGCTTCGAGCTGGCCTCCCGCTGCCACAGCATGGTGGCGATGGAAAAGGCGTTCATGCAGCTGCCCGAAATCACCCTGGGGATGATCCCCGGGATGGGGGGCGTGGTGATCCCCTACCGCAAGTGGCCCCAGGCCGCGGCGAAGTTCCACACCATGATCGGCAAGGCCGAGAGGCTGACGGCCCAGGAAGCCGTGGAGATCGGGATCGTGAAGAAGACCGCGAAGAGCTTCCCCGAGCTGATCAACGCGGCGATCGCCGAGGTCGACAGGCTCCAGGGCAACGTGCCCCGGATCGCCGACGGGCCGGTGGCGATTCCCGAGTTCACCGTCCCCGAGGACCCCAAGGCGGGGGAACTCCCGCTCAGCAAGGAGATCCTGGGCATCATCGGCGGCGTCATCAACAAGGCCGCCGCGGCCAAGACGCTGGGTGAGGCCCTGGAAATCGCCTACCTGGGCGCGGGCGACATCTCCTGCGCCAAGGACTGCAAGGAAGGGGTCACCGCCTTCCTGCAGAAGAGAAAGCCGGAATTCGGCAAATAGCCGCAACCGCGGCTCGGAAAGCCTGCCGCGGGTCCCGGGACTCCTCCCGGGGCCCGCGGCATCCCAACCCCCATATTCAGTGTCACCACTCCCTATGAACGTTCTTCTCCTGCTGATCGGCCTTTCCTCCGGTCTGGCCCACAGCGTCTATTCAGCGTTTTCCAAGGCGCTGCTGAACCGGATCCGGGAACCGTTCCTCCTCTTCCTCTACGTCAGCGTCATCCAGGCCGTCATCACCCCGCTCCTCTGGCTCTTCGTCCCCGCGCGCTTCCCCTCGCCGGAAGCCTGGCCGCCGCTGCTGATATCGTCGGCGACCTGCGTCGCCGCCTACCTGTTTCTCTACTCCGCCCTCCACTGCGGCGACGTCTCCAGCGTGATGCCCATCATGGGGAGCAAGGTGATCTTCGCCGGACTGCTGGCGATCCCCATGCTGGGGGAAAAACACAACTGGCAGGTCTACATCGCCGCGCTGCTGGTTGCGGTCTCCATAGCCATCCTCAGCTACTCCCCGTCGCAGGGGAGCCGCCGTCGCTTCCCCCTCGAGCCGGTGGCGCTCATGACGGGGTGCGCCGTGGTTTTCGGGTTCACCGACATCTACATCAAGCGCACCCTCGTGCACCTGGACTCCTACAATTTCATGATCTACTACAACTTCATCGTCGGGGTCCTGGCCCTCGGCCTCATCCCCTATATCCGGAAGAAAAGGATCCCCCTGCTGCTCAGGGGGACCGACCTGCGCCTCGGCCTCTATTCCGCGGCGGCGCTGGTGACAGCCACCCTGCTCTTCACCGTCATGCTCAGGATGTCGAGCGGCGTGGTGATCCCCAACATCCTGCAGGCGACCCGGGGGATCTTCATCGTCCTGATCACCGCGGTCCTGACCCACCGCGGCAGCGCCGCGCTGGAATCGCAGAGCCGGCACGTGTACCTGCTCCGCCTGCTGGCGTCCCTCCTCATCGTCGTCTCCATCTGGATCGCCCTGAGCCACTTCCCCGGGGTCTCCTAGCGCCCGGCCGCCATCAGCCGCAGGATCGCGAACGCCGTCAACAGCTCGCTCTGATCGAACCGGCAGTGCCCGTACCGCACGATCGGGATGTTCAGATGCCGCAGCAGGGACCCGGCTATCAGCGTCTTGAGGTTGTAGATCGGTTCGTGCCAGTAGGGAACGGTGGGATCGGCCGTGGTATGCAGCGTCACCAGCGGCCCGAGCAGGCTTCCCGAAGTCTGGTATCCCTTCTCCATGGCGACCACGGCCTCGGCGTCGGCATGGAAGCGCGGAATCCTCAGGTTCAGGCGGAAATCGTTTTTCGAGCCCGTGTACCAGCGGCGGCTGTTGTCGTAGGGACGCCCTCCCAGCTTGTCGATCGCGTCGTTGGTGGCGAAGATGTCATACCAGAGTACGGCCAGGACCGACTGGGCCGACAGGGGATCCTCGGGATCGGCCGCGATCCCGGAAACCCTCAAGAGCTGTGACCGGGCCGAGGGATTACGCTCCAACGCGGCGAGCGCGGCCGCCTGGACCGCATCCCAACGCTCCATCAGTTCGGCGGGAATGTGCTCCGGCGTCGGAGCATCCCCCGAATCGGTGAAGGACGCGAGCACTCCGGGGAAGAAATAGTTGAACAACACCAGGAAGTCCCCGAAATAATCGATCTGTTTCCTGAAGTCCCCGACCGGGCCGCACGCGGCAAGGCCGCCGGTGAACACCGGGTTGCGCTCCATGGCAAGGGCGGCCACCAGCCCTCCCTCCGACGCCCCGACCATGTAGACGCGGGCCGGGGAAACCCCGGTTTCGCTGATCGACGGGAAGAGCTCCACCAGCACGCGGATATCCTCGACCGCCTGGGCGATGACCAGGCCGTTGTCGCTGTAGCTGGTGCTGGCGTAGGCATAGCCCATGCCGGTGATGATGCCCGACACCGGGGCTCCGTCGGGCGGCAGGGTATAGTCCACGACCGCCAGTGGTTCCTGCGGGTCGACGTAGCCGTGGGCGAACACCACCAGATCCCCGTTCCAGGTGTCGGGCACGCAGACAAGATAGCTGGCGGGGTTTGGCCCGCCGGCGTCGTAGGTTCCAGTCCTGCACTCGCCCCTCGCTTCGAGGGAGACCAGCATGGACGCCAGAAGCGCCATGCACACACCCATGATGGTTGTCGTGCGCTTGAGGAATGACATGTTCCCGTCTCCTTTCCCGATTGCGCTCCGCGGGGCACCAAAGCGGATCCCGCGCGCGCAGAAGCGCCTTCCGGTCTTCCGGCGCCTCTTCAGGAGATGGTGTCAACAAACCGACAGGGAACGGGTGCCTCGAAACGTCGGTCCCGGAGGGCTGGTTCCGTGGGGGGGGGATATGGATCCAATCATAGCACAGGTTATGGGCCAGAGACACATCCGCCGGGGGAGTCCGCCGAGCGCGGTTGACGCCCGGTCCGAAGCTGGATAAGCTGGGCGCTACAGGGAGGAACCCATGAACGACGAAAGCGGGATCGGGGAACCTGGGGTGGAAATCAAAAAAACGATGTGCTGGCCCTCCCCGGGCTGCCACTGCAACTGCGGCCTGCTCGTCAAGGTCAAGGACAACCGGATCCTCGACATCAGGGGAAACCCCGATTTCCCCTACAACCGCGGCGCGGTGTGCGCCGAACGGGTGCCCCACTTCGTCCAATGGCTGGAGCACCCGGACCAGCTCATGCACCCGCTCAAACGGCGGGGGGAGCGGGGGGAGAACCTCTGGGAGCGGGTCTCCTGGGACCAGGCTCTCGACGAGATCGCGGCGAAACTCCAGGATCTCAAGGCCCGGTACGGCGCCGAATGCCTCTCCACCATCGAGGGGACCTATCGCTCCGACTTCTACCCGATCCGCGCCCGGTTTCTGAACCTGTTCGGCAACCCCGGCAACGTGGGGGCCGCGGGGACCGCCTGCGCCTGCAACAAGGTCGCGCTCTCCTTCGCCCTGGCGGGGACCACCCTCCCCTGCGTCCTGGCCCCCCCCATCAAGCGCCTCAACTGCCTGGTGCTGCTCGGGCGGGACTACTGGGCCGCGAACCCCGTGCGGCGCCGCCCGATGCGCAGGTGGCGCGAACAGAACCCCGGCGCGAAGCTCATCGTCGTCGACCCGCGTCGGACGGAAATGGCGAAGATGGCCGACATGTGGCTCCAGATCCGCCCCGGCACCGACACGGCCCTGCTGCTGGCCTGGATGCACGTGATCATCGAGCGCGGTCTCTACGACCGTGAATTCGTGGAGCGCTGGACACACGGCTTCGACCGGCTGAAGGAGCGCGCCGCGGAGTACCCGCCCGAACGGGCGGCCGGCATCACCTGGATCCCGTCCGAACAGATCGTCGCCTCGGCCGTCGCCTATGCCGGGAACGCCCCCGCCTGCATCATGAGCGGCCTGGCCCCCGATCAGCTGGGGCGCAACGCCACGCGCGTCGAGCAGGCCAAGCTCTGCCTGCACGCGATCACGGGAAACATGGGGGGAAAGGCGCCCGGGCTGGCCCCCGAGGGCCCCGGGCCGGTGGTTGACGGGGTGATGGCCATCCGCGACTCCATGCTGCAGATGGCCGAACTCTGCTCCCCCCGGCAGCGCGCCCGGCAGCTGGGAAGCGACCGCTTCAAGCTGATGACCTGGCCCGCCTGGGAGCGCATGAACGCGCTCTACCAAGAGACCTACGGCATCCCCCTGCCGATGAGCGGCCACAGCTTCACGGCCCCGGAGCCCGCCATCTGGCGCAGCATCGTCGACGGCACGCCCTACCCGACCAAGGCCCTCATCACCTGGGGGAGCAACCCGCTGCTCAACGCCGCCAACACCAAAATGGTCTACCGGGCGCTGAAAAGCCCCAACCTGGACCTGCACGTGGTACTCGAGCACTTCATG
This sequence comes from Acidobacteriota bacterium, assembly GCA_016934555.1. Taxonomy (GTDB): domain Bacteria; phylum Acidobacteriota; class UBA6911; order UBA6911; family UBA6911; genus UBA6911. Next base: position 18,362 of record JAFGSS010000052.1, read on the forward strand.
ACGCCGACGGCGATGCTCGCCGACTACGTGCTCCCGGCGGCGAGCAAGCTGGAGCGCGGGACGCTGTCGACGATGGAGGATTTCACGAGCGTGCTGGTCGCCGCCGAGCGCGCCGTGGCCCCGCTCGGCGAGCGCAGAACTGACTACCATTTCTTCCGCGAACTCGCCATCCGCCTCGGTTTCGGCGAACACTTCCCCTGGGAAACGGAGGAGGACCTGTACAACTGGCGCCTCGCGCCGCTCGGCATCACCTTCAAGGAAGCGGCCACGAAAAGGTACGTGATCACGAGTTCCGAACCCTGGACTCACGAAACGATCAACCCGCGCACCGGCCGGCCGACCGGGTTCGCGACGCGGAGCGGGAAGTTCGAGCTCTACTCGAACCTGCTGGAGGAACTGGGCTACGACCCCCTCCCCTGCTACGAGGAGCCCCCCGAAAGCCCCGTCCGCACCCCGGAGATCGCCGCGGAGTACCCCCTCATCCTGATCAACGGGGGGCGGTTTCTGCCCCAGTTCCAGTCGGAGCACCGGCAGCTGGGCATGGGGCTGCGCGAGCAGCACCCCGACCCGCTCGTGGAGATCCACCCGGATACCGCCGCCCGGCTGGGGATCCTGGAGGGGGAATGGGCGGAGATCGAGACCCCGCGCGGGTCGATCGTCATGAAGGCACACCTCGCCGGCGGAATCGACCCCCGCGTGGTGCACGCGGAGCACTGCTGGTGGTTCCCCGAGCAGCCGGGGGCGGAACCTTCGCTTCACGGACTCTGGCAGTCGAACGTGAACGTGCTGACGACGGACGAACCCGACGCCTGCGATCCCCTCACGGGCAGCTGGCCCGGCCGGGCCCTGCTCTGCCGGATGCGGCCGGTCAGTCCCCCGGCGTAGCCTTCAGCGCGCTTCTGGCCTCGAGCTCCCGGATGGCGGCAGGGCCGTAGCCCAGCTCGACGAGGATGCGCCCGGTGTGCTCCCCCACGAGGGGCGGCGGGCCCGATTTTTCGGCGTCCAGGCCATGGTAGCGGACGGCGGAACCGACGAAGCGCGCCTTCCCCGCGACCGGGTGCTCTACCTCCTCGGTGAGGTCCAGGTGGACGACCTGAGGGTCCTCCAGCACTTCCCCGATGGTGTACAGGGGGCTCGAGGGGACGTCCTTCGCCCCGAGCACCCGCAGCCATTCGGCCCGCTTCCGGGTGGCGAAAACGGCGGCGATCTCCTTTTCGAGTACCTCGAAGTTCCTGCGGCGGTCGTCCCGCGTCCTGAACCTGGGATCCTCGGCGAGATCGGTCCGTTCGATCGCCTCGAGCAGCGCCACCCAGAATTTTTCCGGGACCGAGCAGTGAATGGCCAGCGGCAGGTTGTCCTTCGCCACGACCGCGAAGGCGTGCCCGTTCTTGACCCGGTCGATCCGGTTGGGCACGGTGCCGGTCATATAGTAGGTGGCCGCGGCTTCCCCGATAAAGGAAAGGGTCGCCTGGAGCAGGGAGGTCTCCACCCTGCACCCCTTCCCCGTTTTCTGCCGCGCCATCAGGGCCCCCAGAAGCCCGTACCCCGCCGAAAAGCCCGTGACGTAGTCGCTCAGGGCGATGCCGGGGATCTTCGGGTCGAGGGGGTCGGCCAGCAGGCCCATCAGGCCGCTCATCGCCTGGCCGAGAGTGTCGAAACCGGGCTTTTTCGCGTCGGGCCCCGACTGGCCGAAAGCCGAAATGGAGCAGTAGACGAGGCGCGGGTTCAGGGCCGAGAGCGCTTCGTATCCCAGACCGAGGCGGTCGGCCACCCCGGGGCGGAAGTTTTCGACGAACACGTCGGCGCGGCTCACCAGGTCGAGACACACCTTCCTCCCTTCCTCCGATTTAAGGTCGAGGGCGATGCTCTCCTTGTTCCGGTTCAGGTGCGCGAAATTGGCGCTGTAGTGCGGACCGGGGGCGAAATGCCGGTAGGGGTCTCCCGACGGCGGCGATTCGATCTTGATCACCCGCGCTCCCAGGTCGGCCAGCAACGCCGTCGCGTACGGTCCGGTCACATAGGTGGCGCACTCAACGACGGTGATGTCTTCCAGAACTGCAACGCGCATCCCACTCCTCCCTCGAGTCAGAAATTCCATCGGTTCCGCCGCCCGAGCGGCGCCCACCCCATCACACGAAAAGGGCGAAAATTATAGCCAATGACGCCCTCCCCTGCAATAGCGGGCCCGTTTCCCGGCACCTCAGCGGGCGTCGGGCTTCCGCCGCCGGCGCGGGACCAGGTGCAGCGCCGCCGCCGCAATCCCCCCCGCCGTCAGGCCGAGCAGGGCCGACGCGAGCGTGTCGACGGACCAGCCGAGAAAACCGCCCAGGGCGGGGACCGCGCGCGCCGCGTCCGCGGCCCGGTGCGC
>JAFGSS010000053.1 GCA_016934555.1 Acidobacteriota bacterium
TACATCTTGACGCAATAGAAGGGGGGTTTTTCGATGGACACGAGGCTCCGCGCCGGCCGGGAGAATTCCGCGTCGATCTTGTTCGTGCAGTATTCGTTGTATTTGGCCACGGTCGCTTCCAGTTCGGCCGGCTTGATTTCAAGCCGGGCCGCCAGGTCCGCGAGGCTCTCCCCCTTGATGATCCACCCCTTCTCGATCTCCTTGGAGTTGTCGCGGCTCCCCTGGTAATTGCCGAACCAGCCGAACCAGCCGAACTTCCACCCCGCACCGCCGACGACCGGGCCCCGCAGCCGCGTCGTCTCGTCGAAGATCGCGTAACACGGAATCCGCGTGAAGTCCCCGATCACCCCGTCGAAGAAGAGGAGGTGCTCCTTGTGCCCGAACCCGTGGCGGTTGTCGCGCAGTTCACTCATGAAGCGCCTGCCGGTCTTGTCGACGAGGATGTACCCGTTGCCGGGGATGGAGGCCGGGATCAGGACGGGCTCGAACTCCGGCACCATCATGCACCCGATGCCGGCGAGCGAGTTGTTCATGTGCCAGAGCGCCGCGCCCGCCTTCTGCGCCATCCGGATCCCGTCCCCCGTGTTCCCCGGGGTTCCCCGCCCGTAGGTGGGCCATCCCGGCAGGAACTGCTTCTGCATCTCGAAGTCGAATTCGAAACCGCCGCACGCGAGGACGACGCCCTTGCGCGCCCCGATGACGAGCGGTTTGCCCGCCGCCGTCGCCCGGACACCCAGGACTTCGCGGGTGGACGGCGACAGGACGAGGTCCACCGCCGGCGTTTCATACAGCACCTCGATCCCCCGCTTCTCCACTTCCCCCCGGATCGGGACCCACAGTCGGCCGTCCCCTGCCCCGTTGTTGCTCCAGGTGCGCACGCACGCCGCACCCGGCAGTTCCGGGTGCTCGGGCTGGAACACGCCCAGGGGTGCGGCCTTCACCCCCATCTTCGCGAGCCATTCGTTCAGCCCCATCATGGCCTCGGCCAGCGCACGGATGCTTTCCTTGTCGGTGAGCCCGTTGCTGAGCGCCTCCATGTGCTGGAGCGCCTCGGGGAGGTTCGTCGGCGTCCACCACATGTTCCCCGACACGCGGCTGTTCCCCCCCTCGTGCTCCCGCGTCATCTTCTCCAGGACGAGGACCCTGGCGCCGGCGTCGTGAGCCGTGATGGCGGCCGCCAGCCCCGCGAACCCCGTCCCCAGGATCACGACGTCCACCTCCCGGTCCCACCGGGGCGTCGCCCGCCCCGGGGACTGCCCCCAGGCATCCCACGCGCCCGCGGCGGCGACGGCCGGAGCGGCAACGGCAGCCCCTTTGAGAAACCCGCGGCGATTCATCTCCCTGGTCGATTTCCGCTCTGTCATCCCTGCCCTCCTTAATCTAATAAGCCGGAACGTCCCCATTCCCTTACTTCCCGTAATTCCTCGGATGGGGCGCCTTCACGATGAAGAATTCAAGAATATCGCTCCCGCCGTTTCTGATATTCATCCTGATGTTGTGGGGGATGTCAAGGATTTTGCCCTTCGCGTAGATATGGGCTTCCTGGTCCCCGAGCTGCGCCGACATGATACCCCGGATGATGACCAGGCTCACGTCGGAATTCGAGAAATGTTCCGGAAGCCCTTCCCCCGGCGGCATTACGGCGTGGTTGATCTGGGCACCGTCCCGTTCCACCAGGATCTCTATTTTCCTGTCATCCGCCGTCGCATAATCGTATGTCTGTTCAATCATTGCTCCGCCACCCTTTCTGTGCCTCGCACGTGATTCGCCATGCGCCAGAGTGCGCCGGGCGGAAGGAGCCCGTCACCCGCCGCAATCCGGCCTCGCCCGTCGCTGCTTTTCCGGGTTCGGGCCCGGGACCTCCCGGCGCCTGCGGCCGAGCCTGACCGCGACTATTCGGGAGCAGCCTCCAACAAGGATTTCAGGCGCCTGTTCTCCTGGATCACCTTCTTGACCTGTTTGGGATCGGTCCAATGGAGGTTTCTCAGAGCCTGTCCGTATACGTTGGTCATCACCCGTCCGCCCAGGTAGAGGCCCGCTTCGCCCACGACAGTGTCGAGTGAAGTGCACCCCTCGGCTCCAAGGTTCCCGCTCTTTTCCCCGTACCTGTCCTCGATGTGCCAGGCGCTTATGGCGGTGCCGTCAAACTCATCCACCACGATCCGGAAGAGGTTTCTGGGACCGTCGTAAAAATTGTTCTTTGCATCCAGGGTTATGGTTTCCGCATTTTCGATGGCCAGACCGGTCATCATATAGCAGAGCGGTCATATGTAGGCGGTCTGGAACACGAACCTCGGGTCCTCCTCCCATGGTTTCCGCAGTTCCATCGTCCTGACATCCTCGTAGAGGAGCAGGTCCACCCGTCCGCCGTGGAAGGTGCCGACATCCTCCGCCTCCGGCAACGGCACGAACTCCCCGTCCTCGTTCATGAGCCTCACCGGGCCCGGCCCGAAGGGAGCCTCATATTTTGTGTTGAGCTGTACCCGGATGTTTTCGTAATCCAGCGATAAATGGGGCCGGATGACGTTGCTGTGCTCGAGGAGATGGTACCGGTCGCCGTAGGTCTCCAGCGTCAGGGGACCCAACGTCTTTTCGGCGACAGTCTCCCCCTTCGAATCCAGGAGGGCGATCCCGGCGGTCCCCTTCCCCGAATCCACCGACAAGACCTTGACCCGGTAGTTCCCCACCGTCAGGCTCTGGCCCGCGCTCACATCGTTGGCCTCGACCGGTTTGTCGTAACTGATTTTAAACCAGATCATGTCCAGCGCCCCCGCTTCCTTGATTCTGATCCCCCGGGGCGTCACGCTGTCCAACACCACGTAAAAGGTGGCCGACGCGTCGAAAGGGTCGCCGAAAAACTGCAGCGGCGGCGGGCTGATCAGGCCCTCTCCCTGCAAATAGCCATAAGCGATGGCATTCCGCGATCGCGCATAGCCGGACGGGACGACGGTGGACAGATCCCAGGTGCCGTAACCGTTGGCGAAGACATACTGGAAACGGAGCCCCTGAACATTGAGGAAGCCGTCCAGGGAAACGGTGTTGGCCAGGGCGATCGATCCTTCCTCGCCCAGGGGCACAGGCCGTTGATTCTGCGCCACGATGAAATCCTTCCTGACCGTCAGCGCTTCCTTTTTCTCCAGCCAGATCGCCTGTTTCCCGGCGATGACGGCGGGCTCCCCGTTCAGGTTGGAAAAACCCTCTCCCCCGAATGTGAAATAAATCAGGCCGCCGGGAGGGATCTGGATCCTTCCGTCCACGACGGAGCTCTGACGGATCATGAATCCTTCCGTGATCCCCCTTTGGATGCCATGGCGGTTGGGCAGTAGTTTCGGTGCCAGCAGCCGGGGCATCTCCTCCGGATCCACAAAAGATGCATCGGGCGACGGCAACCTGTAATGTGCGCTTTCTCCAGCAGTTCCTGCGAGCACGCATGTCAGAAGAAACGCCGTGCAGGATGCTGCCTGCCGCAATCCTCTTACCCCCATATTCTGCCTCCTCGTATTGTGCGCCTGTAAAGCCCCTAGCCCGGTCAAGCCGTGCACACCCACCCTTCGTCCGCTCCAGGCGACCGGCGGGATATTCACCGCCTGGCGCCGGGGGTGACGCCCGGATCCGGCGCATGCCGATCCCGCTGCCGCCCGGATCCGCTTCAGCTTGACTATGACGGCATTTTATCCGAAGATCGTCCCGTTCAACAGGGCGATATCCTGATGCAGACGGCAGCCCCTGCCGCCGCGGCATGAGCCGGCTCCCGACATCGGTTCACTATTCTGGAGGGTGTTATGTCTCGCTTGATTCGCGTTATCCTTCTATCGGCATCCGTATTGGCGGCGGGTTTGATCCTGTCCTGCACACGCAGCCGGGACGCCTCGGAACGAGGCCCGGACGGAGCCAGGCCGAACATCCTCTTCATCCTGGCCGATGACCTGGGCTACGGCGACCTCGGGATGTTCGGCGGCGAGATCCCCACGCCCCGTCTCGACACCCTCGCGCGCGGGGGGATGCGGCTCACGAACTTCTACTCCGGCCTGACCTGCTCCCCTACCCGGGCCATGCTGATGTCGGGGACCGACAACCACCTGGCCGGGGTGGGGGTGATGGGGGGGCCGTCGCGGCCCGAACACAAGGACAAGCCCGGGTATGTCGGCTACCTGAATTTCGGCGTCGTCTCCCTCGCGGAGGTCCTCGGCGACGCCGGGTACAATACCTACATGGCGGGCAAGTGGCACCTGGGCATGGAGGTGGAAAACGGCCCGGTGGCCAGGGGCTTCCGGCGCTCCTTCGTCTCCCTGGACGGGGCCGCCCACCTGGGCGGCTGGGACTGGAGGGGGCCTCAACCCGCCAACTACCGGGACGGGGAGAAACTGGTCCAGGTGGGGGACGATTTCTACAGCACCCGCGTCTACACCGAAAAGATGCTCGAGTATATAGACGCCGACCGCGCCGAGGGGAAGCCCTTTTTCGCCTACCTCGCCTACACCGCCCCGCACTGGCCGCTGCAGGCGCCGGACGAGTCGATCGCCCGTTTCAAGGGGAAATACGACAAGGGATACCAGGCCCTCTACCATGAAAGATTCGAGCGCATGAAAAAAATGGGCCTGGTGGCTCCCGACGCGGAACCGATCGGCGATGAAAGGTTCGAGCCGGCGTGGGACGCCCTCAGCGCCGGGCAGAAGAAGGTCGAGGCGCGCAAGATGGAAATCTACGCGGCCATGGTCAGCGACCTGGACCAATACGTCGGCAAGGTGATCGATTACCTCGAGGAGATCGGCGAACTGGACAACACCTTCATCATGTTCATGTCCGACAACGGGGCGGAATCGAGCCGGCTGGACCTGGCCCCCTTCATCGCCGATCACGTGGGGAAGGAATACGACCACACCCTGGAAAACCTGGGGCGCGGCAACACCTATGTCATGTACGGCAAGAACTGGGCCAGCGCCTCGGCCGCCCCGCATTTCAGGCACAAGGCGACGGCGTTCGAGGGGGGCATTCACGTGCCCGCCTTCGTCCATTACCCCAAAATGGTGGCCCCGGGCTCCCGCAGCGACGGCGTCGGGCACGTCATCGACGTCTACCCCACCCTGCTCGAACTCGCCGGCGCCCGGCACCCGGGGACAACCTACAAGGGGAAGGAAGTGCTGCCGGTCAGGGGCCGGTCCCTGGTCCCGCTGATTACCGGAAAGGCGGAAGAGATCCGTGACGCGGACGAAATCCTGGGATGGGAGCTTCACGGCCACCGCGGCGTCCGCCAGGGGGACTGGAAGCTGGTCTGGGACCACGCCCTCCCCGAAAAGGAGAGGAGATGGCGCCTCTTCAACCTGGCCGAAGACCCCTTTGAGCAGAACGATCTCAGCGGGACCCGACCGGAAAAGTACGGTGAGATGATGGCCCACTGGGACACCTACGCCCGCGAAAACGGGGTCATCTATTAAGGCCCTTCACGGTTCTGCCCCGATCTCCCGGTAACGTGCGGATGGGTCCCCCGACCCGTCCGCCGCCCCTCCCCCGCCCCGGCGCACCGGCGAATTGCATGGTCTCCGGTCCCGGATCTCCCCTATAATGCTGCCTGCGGAGGCTGAAAGGGGAAAGATATGGCGCGGCGGAAATCGTATGCCCGGCTCCTCGAACCGGGCACTATCGGTCGGATCAGGACCCGGAACCGGATCATCAAGTCGGGGGCCGGCATGCTCATGTGGCATGAAGACGACGTCCACATGCGGGAGGAGGTCAAGGCCCATTACGAGCGCTTCGCCCGCGGGGGGGTGGGAATGCTGATCGTGGAAGCGGTCACCGTGGATTACCCCTGGGGTGCGCGCTACCGCAACCGCTACCGGATCGACGAGGACCGGTTCATCCCCGGGCTCGCCGAACTGGCCGACGTCATCCACAGGCACGATTGCCCGACCTTTCTCGCCGTAAACCACGACGGCCCCTGGCAGGTGCACTGGGGGAACGAACAGAACCCCCTCTACCCCGGCCCCCCCGTCGCCGCCTCCCCGACCTGGCTGCCCCACCCCTGCGATCACCACAACGAACAGCCGCGCGCCCTCACGGTCCCCGAAATCGAAGGGATCGTGGAAAAGTTCGCCGCCGCCGCCCTGCGCGCGCGCAAGGCGGGGTTCGACGGCGTGGACATCAACGCCGCCAGCAGCCACCTGTTCCACAACTTCCTCTCCCCCTTCTGGAACAAGCGCGAGGACGACTACGGCGGCAGCCTCCAGAACCGGGCCCGGCTGCTGACGGAGACGATCCGGGCGATGAAGGACCGTGCCGGGCGCGATTTCCCCGTGTCCATCATCCTGAACGGCATCGAGATCGGACTGGCCGTCGGCGCCGACGCGGCCGAATGCTTTTCACACGAGGACAGCCGCGCCGCCGCCCGCCTGGCCGAAGCCGCCGGCGCCGACGCGATCCAGGTGCGCAGCCACTGGATCGGGCGTCACGTGCCGGGATTCCTGCCCGATCTCCTGTTTTACCCGGAGCCCCCGGTCCCCCTGCGCGATTTCCCGCGGGAATATGAGGCCGGCCGCAAAGGGGCCGGGGCCAACATCCGCCTGGCGTCGGGGATCAAGAGCGCCGTCGGCATTCCGGTCACGGTCGTCGGGCGGATGAGCCCCGACCTGGGCGAGGAAACCCTGCGACAGGGGCTGGTGGACTTCATCGCCATGAACCGGCGGCTGCATGCCGACCCCGAACTCCCCAACAAGCTGGCCGACGGCAGGCCGGAAGAGATCGCGCCCTGCACCGGCTGCACCTTCTGTCTGGGGGGCCAGGGCCGCTGCCGGATCAACGGGCTGGCCGGAACCACGCACCTGTCAGTAGGCAAAGCCGAAAAAAGCAAAAAAGTTGTGATTGTGGGCGGCGGCCCGGCGGGGATGGAGGCGGCCCGGGTTTCGGCCCTGCGCGGGCACCAGGTGGTCCTGTTCGAAAAATCGCGCAAGCCGGGAGGCCTGCTCCCGCTGGCGGCCATGGTCAAGGGCTCGCACCCGGAAGACCTGCCCGCCATCATCCGCTATTTCACGCGTCAGCTGGACAAGCTGGGAGTGACCCTGCGCCTCGGCACGGAGGCGGATGTCGCCGCGATCCGGTATCTTCACCCCGACGTGGTCTTCCTGGCCACGGGAGGGCTGGCCGCGGTCCCGGACATCCGCGGCATCGAGCGGCCAAGCGTGGTCAGCGGCGCGGACCTGCATCGCCGGCTGAAGTTCTTCTCCCGGTTTCTGGCGCCCGAAACCCTGCGCCGCCTGTCGAAGGTCTACATGCCGATCGGCAGGAGGGTCGTCATCATCGGGGGCGGGGTGCAGGGGTGCGAACTCGCCGAATTCCTCCTCAAACGGGGCCGGACCGTCACGGTCGTGGACCAGGCGGAGGAGATGGGCGAGGGCCTCGTCATGGCCATGAAGGAACAGCTCTTCCGCTGGTTCGAGGAGAAACGGGTGCCCCTGGTCTCCGGGGCCAGGGAGTATGTCGAGATCAGCGACAAGGGACTGGTCTTCGTCGACCGGGAAGGCCGGACGGTGACGCTCGAGGCCGACACCATCATCCCCGCGCTTCCGCTCGACCCCAACCCGTCCATGCTGAAGGAACTGGAGGACTTCGTCCCCGAAGTCCATCTCATCGGGGATTGCCGGAAGCCGCAGCTGATCGTGGACGCGGTCGGCTCCGCGCTGCGCACCGCGATGACGGTATGACATCGATCTGACCTGTCGAGGCGCAAGATGACAACGGGATCGGCAAGCGAACCCCGCGGACCCGCGTCGGGCGTGACCACCCCGACCAGCCGGGTCGTCTTATTATCGATTGCCGCCTCGGTTGTCACCATGGCGCTGAAAATCACCGCCTGGGGTTTTACGGGTTCCGTCAGCCTGCTGTCCGATGCGCTGGAATCGACCGTCAACCTTGCCGCGGCTCTCATTGCGTTCATCGCCCTGACCGTCGCGGACCGTCCCGCCGACCGGTCGCACGCCTACGGTCACGACAAGGCGGAATACTTCTCCAGCGGGGTGGAAGGCGGCCTGATCCTGGTCGCAGCCATTGCCATCATCTACACGGCCGTGCAGCGCTTTCTGCACCCGATGCCGCTCACCGATCTTGGAGCGGGCATAGGTGTCGCCCTGGCGGCTTCAGGGATCAACTTCGGCGTCTCGCGCTTCATGCTGCGGAAGGCGAGACGCTACGACAGTATCGCGCTGGAGGCGGATGCCCGGCACCTCATGACCGATGTCTGGACATCGGCGGGCGTCGTGGCCGCCCTGGCCGTGGTTGCCTTCGCCCCTCCCCGCTGGATGATCCTGGATCCGATCGTGGCGGTCCTGGTCGGCTTGAACATCATCCGCACCGGCGCCCACCTGATCCGGCGTTCGATGGCCGGGCTCATGGACGGCAGTCTGCCGGAAACCGAGATCCGTCAGGTCGAGGAAGCGATTCGGGCCTCGCTCGATTCCGGCGCGGCCTATCACAGCCTCCGGACCCGGAAATCGGGGTCCCGGCGTTTCGTTGAACTGCACGTCACGGTGCCGGGCGACCTGTGCGTGACAAGAGGACACGATTGCTGCGAGCGGATCGAGGCCGCGATTGAACGCCGGCTGCCCAAAACATCGGTTTCCACCCATCTTGAACCCGACGACGCACGGCCGGACAGGGATTCCTCTTGAAAGGCTCCTGTTTCGCAATCCCTTGCATGATCGGGCATGATTTTTCGGATCCAGTGCCGGGCGCTGGTGCGCCGATATCCAACCGATCGAAAGAGATCCTGTCTTCCACCACGGGTATTGTAGTATCATGACAGTTCAGGATCATCGGGGCCTGCGCCTGAAGGAATTTGCGATAGCATTTCTCGATAGGATCCTGTCCTTTGAATCACCCGAAATCACGCGTCCCCGGATTCAGGCAATCTGGCACTGCCCGCCGCATGGCGTCCATGCGGGAAACCGGACCGGCTCATAGAAGGCAGGTGACACTTATGCAAGACTGGTACTTGTTGATCTTCATCGGCATCGGCTTGGCCCTGGTCCTGCTGGAACTGCTGATGGGCCTGTTCACCGGGTTCGACCTGGTATTCCTCGGCTCCGCCTTCATCCTGGGCGGTTTGATTTCCTGGCCGTTTCACTCGTGGGTCCTGGCGCTGGTGGCCACCATGGTCATCTGCGTGGCCTATATCGCCCTGGGCAGGAAATACGTCCACCGGTGGGCCGCCGTAAAAAAGGAGATCAGCAACATCGATCGCATTATCGGACTGAAAGGCATTGTGCTGCATGCTATCTCTGCAGGCACCCCCGGCCTGGTAAGAGTGGGCAACGAGGAGTGGAGAGCCCGGGCGGAAACTGCGATCGAACAGGGGGCGATGATCGAAGTCACCGAAATCAGCGGAGTCACGCTTCGCGTCAAAAAATGCCAAGGAGGCAACTAATGGAATTGGGATCCTTCATACTTCTGGTCCTTCCTGCGCTGGTGATCCTGCTCGTACTGGCCAAATCCATCGTGATCATCCGCCAGGCCGAAAAGGGCGTCGTCGAAAGGCTGGGCCGGTACAAGGAAACGCTCGACCCGGGTCTCCGCGTACTGATTCCCTTCATCGACGGCATGAGAGCCAGGGTCGACATGCGCGAAACCGTGCTGGACATTGCGCCGCAGGCGGTGATCACCAAGGACAACGTCGGAATCACGGTCGATGCCGTCGTGTATTACTACGTGACCGACGCCAAGGCCGTCACCTACGAGGTGGCCAACTTCTTCGTGGCCGTCAGCAAGCTGGCCCAGACCAATTTGAGGAACCTGGTCGGCGATATGACCCTGGACGAGACGCTGGGCTCGCGGGAACGCATCAACTCGTCCCTGAGGACCACCCTGGACGAAGCCACCGACAAATGGGGCGTGAAAGTCACCAGGGTGGAGGTCAAGGAGATCCTGCCGCCCAAGGACATCACCGAGGCCATGAGCAAGCAGATGAAGGCCGAGCGGGAGAAACGGGCCACCATCCTGGATGCCGAGGCTTACAAACAGAAGCAGATCCTGCAGGCGGAGGGGGACAAGCAGAACGCCATACTGGTCGCCGAGGGCGACCGCCAGTCGGCCATTCTGAGGGCCGAGGGCGAAGCCAAGGCCATTGAGAACGTATCGGTCGCGGCCAGGGAGTACTTCGTCGGCAACGCCCAGATCCTGAAGCAACTGGAAGTCACCCAGGCGGCCTTGCAGCAAAACACCAAGCTCGTCATCTCCGACCAATCCCGTTTGATCAACGTCCTGGGATTGGGCGAGGAACTCAAGGAAATCTCCGGGAGAAGATAGAGGGGTTGTGGCAAAGCGGCATCCTGCACAACCCCTCAGCTCCCAGGGAAAGCCGGCAGGTCCTCGTGGAGCCGATCCTTGTGCCGGCGTGCCCTTTCGCGGCAGACTCCAGGAACCCTGTCGTGTCCGCCGCTAGCCGGCGTTCTGTAACGCGAACTCCCAGTCGATCAGCCTGTCGAGCACGGCGTTGACGTAGTCGGCCCGGCGATTCTGGTAATCCAGGTAGTAGGCGTGCTCCCAGACATCGATGGTGAGCAGAGGCTTCATGCCCTTCGTCAAGGGGGTTTCGGCATTGGCGGTCTTTACCACCTTGAGGGCGTCGCCACGGAGGACGAGCCAACTCCACCCGCTCCCGAATTGTGCGACAGCGGCGTCGACGAGCTCCTTTTTGCAGGCGTCGACGCTCCCAAAAGCGGCCACCATCATCTGCCTGAGCGCATCCGGCGGCTCCCCTCCCCCCTTCGGATTCAGGCTCTTCCAGTAGAAGGTATGGTTCCATATCTGCGCCGCGTTATTGAAGATCGCCGCTCCTTCAAGCCTTCCGGCCGTTTCGGCCATGATCTTCTCCAATGCCATGTCCGCATATTCCGTTCCGGCAACAAGCTTGTTCAGGTTATCGACATAACCCTGGTGATGTTTGCCGTAATGAAAGCTCACCGTTTTGGCCGTGATGACCGGTTCCAATGCGTTTTCAGCATAAGGAAGAGGGGGCAGGACATGGGGGGCCGCGGCTCCAGGGGTTGTCGAGGGGTGGCTTGTGTCTTTATCGCTCATTTTGGTCTCCTTACGGTGGGTGGGCAATGCATGACAAATCCCGCTCCGGCGTTGGCAAACCCGGTGGGCGGACAGGAATCCTTCCGATGGAAGGTCCCGGGTCGCCCCGGCAAACATCCCCTTTCGGGACGTCGTCCACTTCGTTCAGACTTTATCCGGGCCGGATTTGCCCGTCCGTTCACTTTTGCTCAAATGCCTGGTTAAGAACCATCATCGGTCAGAGGCAGGAACAATGCCCCGCCGTTTGAAATTCGGCTGCCCCGATCCTCGTTCTCCCTGATGGGGCACATCGGCAGCATCCTGCCTGAGACCGCTCCATGCTGGCGTTGTTGCCATTCTACCCCAATATCACGGCATTGGACACGGGTTTCCGGGCACGGCGGCATCCTTATCCAGGGGCAGGAACCCCCTGCGTTTCCGGGGATCGAGTGCCACGCCTTCCGCCGCCTGAACGGAGAACGGGAAGGAGGCAATGCCTCCTTCCCGTCATGCAGCATTGTTCGCGGAGGATGTTGCGGATGGACTCATGCAGCAGGGTGAACTTCAATCACCCGAATCGAAATTCTCTCTGCCGTTCTTTATACTCCCGCCCGCATCGCCCGTCTGTTCGGAGCGGCTCACCGGGAAGGTCAAAACGGCACATCGACCCCGCCGGGGTCCGACGTCGTTCCCGGCTTGGAGCAAGGGCGGGTAAAACGGGCCCCCGGGGAATAGGGAAAGGTTCCCGTCAGGCGACCGGCGCCGGGCGCCTCTCTTCAAGCAGATAGGCGAACTCGGCGCCTGCAACGAGTATCACCGAGGAGTAATACACCCATAACACAATGATGATCACGGTGCTCAGAGAACCGTAAAACAGGGAATAAGGGGCGAATTGAGCCACGTACCAGCCGAAAGAATGTTTGGCCAGTTCCCAGAACAGGCCCGCAAAAAGTGAAGCCTGAAAGACGGAAACCGTGCGCACCTTCCGCTTGGGGACGATTTTGTAGATCAAAAAAAACACGCAGCAGGTCAGGAAAAGCGGGAGCAGGTATTGGAAAACCCAGCGCA
>JAFGSS010000054.1 GCA_016934555.1 Acidobacteriota bacterium
AGCGCCATCCAGACGGCGAGGCAGACCAGCCAGTTGCAGCCGATGGCCCGGACGAGCGCCTCCACGAAGGTCAGGTTGACCTTGGCGTAGGCGATCTTGATGGCCGCCGCGCCGAGGGCGCCGTCCCCCGTTTTCCAGAGGCCGGAGAGGATGAAGATCAGGACGATGATGATGGAGCCGATGAAATTGGCGACCAGGACCAGTCCCCACCGCTTCATCATCTTCGAAAGGGTGATCTCGCGCGACATGACGCTCGATACCATCAGGTTGTTGCCGGTGAAGAGCTCCCCCCCGGCGATGACGACCAGCATCAGGCCGACGCTGAAGACCGCGCCGCCCACGAGCTTGGACAACCCGGTGCCCAGAACCGCCGCGGCGTCGAAGGTGACGGTGGTGGAGAGCAGCCCCCCGAAGCCGATGTAGGCCCCGGCCAGGATCCCCAGGACCGTGACGGCGAACCAGGGGGACGTCACCTTGGCCACCCCCACCGTCTGCGCGACGGTTTCCGCGATATTCTTGGGCGCCTTGTCCTCGAGGGTGGGCACCGGGAACTGCCACGACTTGAGGATTCTCTCGAAGCGCCCGACCGCCTTCGATTCCTCCGCCACCTTGCGCCGGACCGCCTTCTTGACGACGGCCGTGATCTCCTCGGGCTTGAACGGCTTGGGGAGGTAGTCCATCGCCCCCCGCTTCATCGCCTCGGTCGCGCGCCCCACGGAGGGGTGGCCGCTGATCATCACCAGCGCCGAGTTGGGGGAGCGCCGGTCGATCTCCTCCACCACGTCCATGCCGTCGAACCCCGGCATCATCCAGTCGACCAGGACGACGTCGAACGATTTTTCGGAGACCAGGTTCAATCCCTCCTGCGGGTTCGCCGTGGTCGACACCTCGAAGCCCTCGGCCTCGAAGATCTTCCGGCACGATTTCAGGATGATGTCGTCGTCATCGATAATCAGCATTTTTTCTGCCATGATCTGTTCCCTTCCTTGTTTCGTATTGTGCAAATTCCCGGCCTGGCGCGTGCGCAGGTCAGGAAAGACTCTTGGGTGCGCCCCCCGTCATCCGGTGAATCAGCTTCATCAGTTCATCGGGCCGGAACGGTTTGGCGATGAAGCGGGTGGCCCCGCAATCGAAAGCGCCGGCGATCGTGTCGGGGGTCGAGTAGCCGCTCATGACGATGGCCGGCAGGGCGGGGTGGAGGAGGCGCACTTCGCGCAGGAGCGAGAAGCCGTCCCGCCGGGGCATCATGACGTCGAGCAGGAGCAGGTCGAAGTCCTCCTTCCCGAGCGCCTCCATCGCCTCGTCGGCCCCCGCCACGGTGGTGACCTCGAAGCTCTCCGACGCCAGGATGCGCGAGCAGCTCCGGGTCACCATCACGTCATCGTCTACGACCAGTATCTTCATGGACCGCTCCCCGCTCCTCATTCCGCCTCGACGGGGAGCCAGACGGTGAAGCTGCTCCCCCTCCCCGCCTTGCTCCGGACGTGGATGCTCCCGCCGTGGCGCTCCACGATGCCGAAGGAGACCGACAAGCCCAGCCCGGTCCCCTGCCCCACGTCCTTGGTTGTAAAAAATGGGTCGAATATCCTGTCCAGGTGCTCCGGGGGGATGCCGCAGCCGGTGTCGCTGCAGACGATCGAGACCCCCTTCCGGCCGGGGCTCCCGGCCGACATCCCGATGCCGGCCGAAACCACGACCTCCCCCCCCGCCTCCGTCGCGTCGAGCGCGTTGAGGACCAGGTTCAGGAGCACGCCCTGCATCTGGTTCCGGTCCAGGGTGACGGGCGGCAGCCCCTCCCCCGGCTCGAAAAGGAGGCGCACCCCCTTGATGAGGGCCTGGTTCTCCACCAGGGCCAGCGCGGAGCGGCAGAGGTGGTTCACGTCGGTCGGTTCCGGTTCGATCTCCGTCTGGCGGGAGAAGTCGAGCAGCCCCTTGACGATCCTGCGCACCCGCTCCGTTTCCCGGGCGACCAGTTCGAGGTCGCCGCGGATTTCGGGATCGAGGTCCTCCCTGCGGAGCAGCATGTGGGTGAAGGTGAAGATCCCCGTCAGGGGGTTGTTGATCTCGTGGGCCACGCCGCCGGCCAGCTTCCCGATGCTCGCCTGCTTCTCGAACTCGAGGAGCCGGGTCTCGCTCTCGGCCTTCTGCGCCTCGTCCCGCCGCCTGAGCGACTCGAGCATCTCCTGGAACGTCCTCTGCAGCACCCCGATCTCGCTCTTGGACAGCGGCCCGATATCGGGGGCCAGGTTCCCCCGGGAGACCTCCGCGCTCGCCTCGATCAGGCGGTGCACCGGGCGGCTGATCCGGCCGGCGATGACGGTGCCGAGCGCGAGCGCCAGGAGCATGCCCGCCGCGGTGATCCCGATGAAGCCCCAGAGCGCCTTGCGCCGCACGTCGGCGTACTTGGCCTCCAGGACCCCGGCGTACAGCATCCCCACCCTGCGGCCGAAAATGTCCACGACCGGTTCGTAGGCGGTGATGTACCAGTCGTTGACCACGAAAGCGCGGTCGGTCCAGCGTTTCCCCCCGGCCAGCACGGCGCGGGTGACTTCGCCCGATGCGGCGGTGCCGAGCGCCCGGCTCCCGTCCGGGTTCAGCACGTTGGTCGCGATGCGGATGTCGTCGAGGAAGATGGTGGAGGCGCCGAGGCTGCGCCCGCGGTAGACCTCGTGCTGGAAAACGGTGTCGCGCACCCGGTCGACGATCTCCCGGTTCCCGTTCAGAAGCACCCCCCCGTAGAGGACGCCCGCCAGGCGGCCCGCCGCGAAGATCGGGACGGCGGCGCCGAGCGCCATGCCGGAGGTGATCACCCTGCGTTCCTCCCCGTCGGCGCCCCCCGGCTGCACGCGCAGCCTCGCCCGTTCCGCCAGGTCGGGGTTCTCCCGGAAGAGGGCTTCGGCGTCGAGCACCACGGTGCCGGCCACGGCCGTCCGCTTCTCCAGCGCCAACCGGGCCAGGGAATTCGGGCGCTCCCCGGCGGGGGGGAGGGAATTGGGCCCCAGCCGGCAGAGGATCCGGCCGTCCCCGGCCACGACGCCCATGAAGTCGAGTTCGGTCTCGGCGGCGACGTCCCCCAGGCGCTCCAGCACGGCCTCGAGGTCCCCGCCGCGGATGGCCGACTGCAGGACCGGGCCGGTGGAGGCAAGGGCGCAGGCGCTTTTGACGATGCGGACGCGGGAGTCGTAGATCTCGCGCGCGGCGTTGAGGTCCATGCGCACCCGGTTGGCCGCCTCGTGCATGAACGCCTGGTAGAGCATCCGCCCCCCGACGGCGAGCGCGACGCCGCAGACCACGAGCGCCACGGCCAGGAAGCCGAGGATCAGCTTGGATCGGGTTGAATACAGCAGCAAGGACACCGGCCCGTCACCCCCGAACGCGGCCGAAAGAGAAGGCCCGCGAAAACCCCCAATTATAGCCTACGGCGCGTCCCGGCGTAAGGTCCCCCGTTCCGTGCCTCCCGGCCGGGGGGAAGGGAGTTTCGGCTTGATTATCGGGGGCGGGCGCCTATAGGATGCGCATTGCAGCAGATACCCTATCATTCCCAGGAGGTTTGCATGAATAGCGCGATCGAGTTTCTGAAGGCCAACAACGTGTTCCACCTGGCCACCGTCGAGGGGGACGCCGCCCGGGTCCGTCCCTTCGGTTTCGTGATGGTGCGCAACGGCGCCCTCTACTTCTGCACCAACCGGACCAAGGAGGTGTACCGGCAGCTGGTGGAGAAGCCCGATGTGGAGATCTCGGGGATGGGGGCGGACGGCTCCTGGCTCCGTATCCGGGGCAAGGCCGTCGTCGACGACAGTCATGACGCCAAGGTCCAGGCGTTCCAGGAAGGCCCCATGCTGCTCGGGATCTACCCCAAGGGGGCCGAGGACGAGACCTTCGTCACCTTCTACCTCACCGGGGCCCGGGCGACGCTCTATTCCTTCACGGCCGCCCCGAAGGAGCTGCCCCTGGTCTGATCCCCGGGGCACGGGGGAGGAAGGCGCCCGGCCGCGCTCCGCACGCGGCCGGGAGCGTGTCAGGGAAGGATCTCGCTGACCTGGAACTGGGGCTGGGCGTCGGTGAAGTGGACCATGTCGGCCGCCAGCTTCGGGTCGTGCTCGGCGAGCCCCCGCTGCATCTCCCCGGCCGAACGGAACACCAGGTGGCCGACGGCCATGTAGGGGGAGTCCCCCACCCCCTTGTCCACCTCCGACTTCACCAGCCCGAAGGGATCGAGCAGTTCGTGCACCAGCTGCATGTGCCGGGTGGCGTAGTAATCGAAATCGAAGGTCCCCCCCCGGGGATAGAGCACACTCACGCGAATCATGGACCGCCTCCTTTTATGTAATGACGGCGGCGATTCTAACCCGAACCGCGGCGCGATGTCTTCCCGATTTTTCCGGATACCGTTGGCACGCGTCCCCCGGGCTGCTATAGTGCTGAGTTGCATTCCGGGGGTCAGGTTATGAAGATGGTGGTTGCCGGGGGATCGGGCTTCATCGGGTCCCACGTGGTGGATGCGCTCCTGGCGGAGGGGCACGAGGTCGTCGTCTACGACCTGGAGGCCCCGCGTTACGATCAGCCCTGCGCCTTCGTCCGGGGGGACGTGCGCGACATCGACCGGATGACGAGCACCCTGGGCGGCGCCGACATCGTCTACGTGCTGGCGGCCGAGGCGAACGTCAACCGCTTCTACGAAAGCCCCGTCTTTTCCAACGACATCACGGCCGTCGGCACCCTGTCGGTGCTCGAAGCCGCCCGCCGGGCGTCGGTGGCGCGGGTGATCCTGGCCTCCACCGAGTGGGTGTACGGCTCGGTCCCCGAGGCGGGGGAGGAGAACATCACCGAGGACACCCCCTACGCGGTCAACCCGGACCATCTCTACACCTCCAGCAAGATCGCGGCCGAGCTCTACTGCCGCAACTACCGGAGCCTCTACGGGGTCAGCTACACGATCATGCGCTACGGCATCCCTTTCGGCGAGCGGGCGCGGGCGGAGACGGTCACCCCCATCTTCATCGGCCGCATCCTGCGGGGCGAGCCGATCACCATCCACGGGGACGGCAGCCAGACGCGGCAGTTCATCTACGTCCGGGACCTGGCGCGCGGCAACGCCGCCTGCGCCCGGCCCGAGGCGGAAAACCAGGTCTTCAACCTCAACGGGACGCGCAAGGTCAGCGTGCTGGAGATCGTCCGGACGCTCGAGGCGATCCTGGGGCGGAAGGCGGAGCTCCGCTTCGTCGAGGACCGCAAGGGGAACTTCAAGGGGCGCTTCATCTCCTCGGAGAAGGCGCGCCGGCTGCTCGGCTGGGCGCCGGAACACGACTACGAGGAGGCCATGCGGCTGTACGTATCGGGGATCCTGGCCCGCGGGTGCGGCGCATGAAGTACCCCGTTCCCTGCCTGGATCGCCGGACCTCCATCCAGGAGGCGATCCGGACGATCGAGCGGGCCTCCTTCGACCGGGCCTTCGTCGTCGACCCCGGGGGGGTGTATCTGGGGTGCGTCACCATTTCCGACCTGCGCCGGCTCCTCATCAGCGGCGCCCACGGCGGGGAGCCGGTCGACGGGTACCCCCTCCGGCACGGACAGAAGCTGACGGCGGAGTCGCGCGAGGACCCGAAGCTGGCCGAGCGGATGATGTCCGACATGGAGCTCGAGGGGGTCCGCTACCTGCCCGTCGTCGACGACGGGGGGCGCATCGCCGACGTCCTCTCCCTCGAGGACCTCGAGCGGCGGCACGGGCTCGGGCCCGCCTCGGCGGGGGACGGGCCGGGGAGAAGGGTGCTGGTGGTCGGCGGCGCCGGCTACCTCGGGAGCGTGCTCACCCGGAAGCTCCTGGGCCGCGGTTTCCGGGTCCGGGTGCTGGACAGCTTCATCTACGGCCGCCGCTCGCTCGAGCCGCTGGCGGACGAAAAGAATCTCGAAATCGTCGAGGGGGACCTGCGCCATATCCCCACCATGGTCGGCTCCCTGGCCGACGTCGACGCCGTGGTGCTCCTGGCCGCCATCGTGGGGGACCCGGCCTCCAAGATCCGCCCGATCGAAACCATCGAGACCAACGTGCTGGCGGCGCAGGCGCTGGCCTCGGCCGCGCGCCTGCAGCAGGTCGGCCGGTTCCTGTACGCCTCCACCTGCAGCGTCTACGGCGTGGGGAGCGCGCTGCTCGACGAGGAGGCCCCGCTCCATCCCGTTTCCCTCTACGCCCGGAGCAAGATCGAGTCGGAGAACATCATCCTCGGCATGGGGGGGGAGTATTTCAGCCCCACCGTCCTCAGGATGGGGACCCTGTACGGTCCCTCCCCCCGCATGCGGTTCGACCTGGTCGTCAACACCATGAGCATGAAGTCGTTTGTCGACGGCCGGATCCAGGTGTTCGGCGGAAGCCAGTGGCGCCCGCTGCTCGGGGTGGAGGACGCGGCCGAGGTCTACGCCCGCTGCCTGGAGGCGGATATCGGGAAGGTGGGCAACCAGGTCTTCAACGTCGGTTCCGACGGCCAGAATTACCGGATCGATGAGGTGGCCGGCATCATCAGCGGCGCGCTCGGGGGGATCCCCATCCACAGGGACCGGTCGAACCTGGACGCCCGCGACTACCGGGTTTCCTTCGCCAAGCTCGAGGAAACCCTGGGGTTCCGTCCCGGGCAGACGATCGCCGGGGCCGCCGGCGCCATCGTCTCGAGCCTCCGCTCGGGCGCCATCCGTAACCCGGCCCAGAGGATTTACTACAATCACTTTTTCGATTCCACCGAGGAGTAGGGGCGGGGGGGCGGCCGCCGGTTCTTTTTTCTCTGCATTTTCAAGCCTATTTGCTGTAACATTTGAACGACGCGCCCGATCGGTCCGGGGAAAATGCCGGACCGGGGTGCATGAGCTCCAGATTTTCTGCTGAGGACTGTCAGGACATACGGCGCCAACCGATAACATGACCCCGAATCCATACGCATGAAAATAAACTCACTCCTTCATTCTGGGAGACGCGCTGCCTGCGTTTTACGGGGTTTTTAAAAGGGAGAACAATGCCTGTACGTTTGTTTGTAGGGAACCTTCCCTATGATGCCACCGAATCGGACCTGAGAGGATTCTTCGAACCTGCCGGAACCCTTTCTGCCGTGATCATTCCCGTGGATCGTGAAACCGGGAAGAAGCGGGGGTTCGCCTTCGTTGAATTCGGAGACGCGGCCCAGGCCGCGGAAGCCACCCGCCGGTTCAACAACCAGCCGTTCATGGGCCGGAACATCACCATCAACGAGGCCCGGGCCCGGGGGGAGGGCCGGCCCGATCCCGGACCGCGCCCGCCGATGCGGTCGCCCGGCGCTTTCCGGCCCGGTTTCACGCCGAGGCCCGCTCCCGGCGGCGGCGGCGATTTCGTCCCCGACT
Source organism: Acidobacteriota bacterium (assembly GCA_016934555.1). Classification (GTDB taxonomy): domain Bacteria; phylum Acidobacteriota; class UBA6911; order UBA6911; family UBA6911; genus UBA6911. Next base: position 7,363 of record JAFGSS010000054.1, read on the forward strand.
CCTCCGAGAGCGACCGTTCAGCGCGCGCCGAGAGGCGCAGCCGCAATTTCGGCGCCAACGCCAAGCCCGTCCGCAAGCGCAAACCCTCCTTTGGCAACCGGGGGGAAATGGGGGCCCGAAAAGGCCCGCTCCGCGAGCGCGTCGGCGGCAGGGTCTACGGGACCCTGGATGAAGACGACCTCTTCGATGACGATCAGGACATGGACCTCGACCTCGAGTCCATGGATTAGGCGTCATCGTCCCATCCTCATGCCCGGCGGCCTTACGCGCCGGGCGCATGCCGCACGCCAGGTCGCCCGCCTGTCTGCCGGAGGCCTGTCAGAATCCGGTTGGGGATCCCGTCCCCACGCGCTATGATGGGGCGCCCATAAAACCAAATCACGGGCCAGGAGAAGCTCATGTCGAAAGTCATCACGGCGGAACAGGCGGCGGCCCTGATCGGGGACGGCGTCACCATCGGTGCCAGCACCCAGGGGATGTCGGGGTGGGCCGAGGAAGTGGCCATCGCCATCGAGAAGCGGTTTCTCGAGACCGGCCACCCCCGGGACATCACCCTGGTGCACAGCTGCACCTGCGGCGACTACAAGAAGCGCGGGACGACCCACCTCGGCCACGAGGGGCTGACCCGGCGCCTGGTGTGCGGACACACCCTCACCTCCCAGAACATGATCCGGCTGATCGAGGAGAACAAGATCGAGTGCTACCTCCTCCCGCAGGGCGTCATCTGCCAGCTCTGGCGCGCGATCGCGGGGAAGAAGGTGGGCGTCATCACCTCCGTGGGGCTCGGCACCTACGTCGACCCGCGCATCGACGGCGGGAAGGTCACCGCCGTCACGAGCGAGGACTTGGTCAAGCTCATCGAGGTCGAGGGGCGGGAGCTGCTGCTGTACAAGCCCTTCCCCGTCCACGTGGCCCTGATCCGCGGGACGGTGGCCGACGAGAACGGCAACCTCAACATGGACAACGAGCCGGTGATCATGGAGGCCCTGCCGCTGGCCATGGCGGCCAAAAACAGCGGCGGCATCGTCATCGCGCAGGCCCATGACCTGGCCGAGGCCCACACGCTGCACCCCAAGAACGTCAAGGTCCCGGGCGCCCTCATCGATTACGTGGTGATCGCCAGCCCGGAAAACCACCACCAGACCCAGGCGACCTACTACAGCCCCGCGCTCGCGGGCAACATCCGGATCCCGCTCGGCGGCATCCCCCCCGTCCCGCTCGACGCCCGGAAGGTCATCGGGCGCCGGGCGGCCATGGAACTCGCCGCCGGCGACATCATCAACCTCGGCGTGGGGATCCCCGCCTTCGTCGCCAGCACGGTGGCCGAGGAGGGGGTGAGCCAGCGCGTCACCGTCACCACGGAACTGGGGATCTTTGGCGGGGTGCCCGCGCTCGACCTCGATTTCGGCGGGGCCTACAACGCCGAGGCCATGATCGAGCATGCCTCCATGTTCGATTTCTATGACGGCGGCGGGCTGGACGCCACCTTCGTCGGGCTGGCCCAGGTCGACGGGAACGTCGACGTGAATGTCAGCCGCTTCGGCAACCGGGTGGCCGGCCCCGGAGGTTTCATCAACATCACCCAGAATTCCAAGAAGGTGGTCTTCTGCGGGATGTTCGCCATGGGGTCGGAATCGGTCGTGGAGGACGGCCGGCTCCGCATCACCCGGGAAGGGAAAGGGAAGAAGTTCATCGAGCGCGTGGAGCAGATCACCTTCAGCGGCGCCTACGCCACGGCCCGCGCTCTGCCGGTGCTCTTCGTCACCGAGCGGGGGGTGTTCCGACTTTCGGACGGGGAGCTCGAGCTGGTCGAGATCGCGCCGGGGGTCGACCTCGAGCGCGACATCCTGGGGATGATGGATTTCAGGCCCAGGATCTCCCCCGCGCTCAAGAGCATGGAACCCGCCCTGTTCCGGCCCGTCTGGGGGGGGCTCGGGGCGCTGCTCGAGGCCAGAAAACACTAGCCCCCCCTTCGCGACGGTAGTATCGTGGTCCCATCATCCAACCGCCATCCCCTTGGAAAAAGGAGGGAATGTGGGATCCCAACCTTCGAGAAGGCAGTTTCTGCAGGCAGGCCTGGCCCTGCCGGCCGCCGGGGTCGCCTCGGCCGGCCTGGACAGGGCGCCGGTCCCCCCCGCTCCGGTCCCCCCGGCCGAATACCGCACCCTGGGAAAAACGGGGCTCCGGGTCACGGGGGTCGGCTACGGCATCGGTTTCGTCCCGATCCCCGAGGTCGTCGCGCGCGCCCTCGACATGGGGATCAATTACTACGACACCTCGCGCGACTACGGCGACAGCGAGAAGATCTTCTCCGGCGTCATCCGGGGGCGGCAGCGGGACAGGATCGTCATCGCCACCAAGTCCCCCTCGCGGCGCAAGGCCGACATCCTGAAAGACCTCGACACCAGCCTCGCGGCGCTCGGGACCGACTACGTCGACATCTGGCACCTGCACGCGCGCGACACCCCGGCCTCCATCCCCGACGAGGCGGTCGAGGCGATGCTCGAGTGCAAGAGGTCGGGGAAGGCGCGCTTTGTCGGCTTCAGCTGCCACGACCCCAACCAGATGGTCGATTTCGTGCTGGAGACCAAGGCGTTCGACGTCGTGCAGACCACCTACAGCTTCCCCATCGGCGGCCGCTTCCGCGACCGGGCGATCGAGCGCCTCGCCGGGGCGGGCGTCGGCATCATCGCCATGAAGGTGGTGGTGGCCCTGACGGGGCTGAACCTGAGTTCCCTCGACAACGAGCCCCCGCGCAAGGGGGACGGGCCGCTGGCCGGGATCAAGTGGGTGCTCTCGAACCCCGCCGTCGGGACGACGGTGCCGCACATGAAGACGATCCCGGAACTGGAGATGAATTTCCGGGCGATGTCGGAGCCCTACACCGCGGCCGACGAAAAGCTCCTCTACGTGCTCAACGAGCGGATCCGCCCCGATTACTGCCGGATGTGCTACGAGTGCACCGGGAAGTGCCCCCAGGGGCTCCCGGTGACCGACATGCTCCGCTACCTGGCCTATCACGATTTCTGCGGCAACTACCACCAGGCCCGGATGCAGTTTGCCCTCCTCCCCCCGGACATCCGCTCCGTCCGGTGCGGCGACTGCGCCCGGTGCGTGATCGAGTGCCCCAACGGCGTCCAGGTCCGCGACCGGCTCGTCCGGGCGCAGGGCCTGCTGGCCTGATCCCCCCCAGGCGGCCGGGCCCCTGCCCGCCCGGCCGCCTTCTTTGCCGGCCGCCTTTAACCTTTTGTGCGCGGGGGCATTCGCCGGTATAATAATGGCCGGTTTGGGTTGGACCGCACCTGAGAGTTCCGGGTAAGAGTTTTGCGCGCCCCGCATGTACCGAGTCTCCCAATCAACAGACGGAAGAAAGGAACGAAGGTCGATGCTGAAGCCTGAAATAATCCATCGCCTGCAGGAAATTGTCGGCAAAGACGACGTGCTCTCGGCCCGGGAGGACCTGGCGACATATTCCTACGACGGGACGACCAACTGGACCGGGACCCCCGAGGTGGTGGTCCTGCCGAGGACGACGGAGCAGATCTCCGAAATCATGAAGCTCGCCACCCGGCACCATATTGCCGTGACCCCCAGGGGTGCGGGGACCAACATCAGCGGCGGCTCGGTACCGACCCGCGGGGGGATCGTCCTGTGCACCGTGAAGATGAACCGGGTGCTCGACATCAACAAGACCAACCTCACGGCGATGGTGGAGCCGGGGGTCGTGCTGCAGGACTTCAACAACATGCTCGCGAAGGAAAACCTCTTCTACCCCCCCGACCCGCAGAGCTTCCTGGGCTGCACGATGGGGGGGACGATCGCCGAGAACTCCGGCGGCCCCCTCTGCGTCAAGTACGGGGTGACCAAGCACTACGTCCTCGGGCTCGAGGTGGTGCTGCCGAGCGGCTACGTCATGAAGGTGGGCGGCTCCACCGTGAAGAACCGGACCGGGTACGACCTGGTCCCCCTCTTCACGGGGTCGGAGGGGACGCTGGGGGTGATCACCCGGATCACCCTGCGCCTCATCCCCAGGCCGGCGGCCCGCCGGACCCTGATGGCGATCTTCGACGACATGACGCTGGCGGGCGCGGTGGTCTCCAGCATCCTGGGCGCCGGCATCGTCCCGGCCAAGATCGAGTTCGTCGACAACTTCGTCATCCGGCGCATCGAGGAGAAGATGAAGATCGGGCTCCCGGTCGACGCCAAGACCATGCTCCTGATCGACGTCGACGGCTCCGAGGCCGCCGTGGAGAGCGAGGCCGAGCGGATCCTCGAACTGCTCAAGGAGGGGGGGGCGCGGATCGCGCGCCGGGCGAAGGACGAGACGGAGGCCGCCCTCTACTGGAAGGCGCGCAGCGCGGGATTCGCCGCCATCTACAGCGCCGCCCGCACCGTCATCGCCGAGGACGTCACCGTCCCGCGCGACCGGCTTTCGGAGTACATCCAGAGGCTGGACGAGATTTCGCGCAAATCGGGCTTCCCGATCGTGCTGATCGGTCACGCCGGGGACGGCAACATCCACCCCAGCGTCTCCACCGACAGCACCGACAAGGAGGACCTGGAGCGGCTCGAGGACACGCTCACGGCCATTTTCGAGATGGCGCTGGAGCTGGGGGGCACCCTTTCGGGGGAGCACGGGATCGGGCTCGAGAAGAAGCGGCTCCTCAGCCGGGCGCTCGACCCCATGGCGATCGACGCGATGCGGAAGATCAAGGCCATTTTCGATCCGGACAACATCATGAATCCGGATAAGATCTGGGAAAACGCATGAGCCGGAAGGAATTCACGCAAATCAGCAGGGTCGCCAGGGAGCTGGAGCAGTGCATGAAGTGCGGCTTCTGCGCCTATGTCTGTCCCGTCTACCAGGAGGAGAAGACCGAGGCGAGCCTGGCGCGCGGGAAGAACGAGCTGGTCAAGCTCCTGGTCTCCGGGGAGCTCGAGATCAACCGGGAGCTGGCCGACCGCCTCTACAAGTGCACCGGCTGCATGACGTGCACGACCAACTGCCCGGCCCGGGCCGAGATCCCCCGCATCGTGGTGGCCGCGCGCGCCGACATCGCCGGGGAGATGGGGATGCGGTTCCCCTACGGGTTGATCTACCGGCAGGTGCTGGCCAAACGCGGCGTCATGGGCCTCGCGCTGGCCGTCGCCTCGCGCCTGCAGGGGGTCCTCATGCCCCGCACCAGCGGGACGTTGCGCCACATGCCCGATTTCGTCTCCGCCTTCGGCAAGGGGCGCCGGATCCCGTCGGTCGCCCGGAAATTTCTCCGCCGGCAGGTGCCCGAAGTCACCCCGGCGGCAGGCCGCCGCACGCTGCGGGTGGGCTATTTCAGCGGCTGCATGAACGAGTTCGTCTCCCCCGAGATCGGCCGGCGCACCATCGGGCTCCTCGCCCGGCGCGGGGTCGAGGTCGTCTTCCCCCGGGCCCAGGGGTGCTGCGGCGCCGCCGTGTTCCTCGGGGCGGGCGATTTCGAGACCGCCAGGAAGATGGCCGACCGCAACGCGGCCGCCTTCGAGGGGCTGGACTATGTCGTGACCGACTGCGCCACCTGCGCCTGCGCCCTGACCGAATACGCCCATTTCCTGGCCGACACCCCCGAAAGGGAGGAGGCCTACGCCCGCTTCTCGGGCAAGGTGCGGCACGTCGCCTCCTTCCTGGTCGACGTCCTCGGGGCCGCCGACTTCCGGGCCCCGGCCCTCCTCGACGGGAAGAAGGTCACCTGGCACGACCCGTGCCACCTGAACCGGCACCTGGGGGTCCGGGAGCAGCCGCGGCGGATCCTGGAGTCCCTGGACGGGGTCCGCTACGTGGAGATGCCCGAGGCCGACCGCTGCTGCGGCATGGGGGGGCAGTTCAACCTCCTCCACTACGAGCTCTCGATGAAGATCGCGAAAAGGAAGAGCGAGAGCATCGAGGCGGCCGACGCCGACATCGTCGTCACCGCCTGCCCCGGCTGCCAGCTGCAGCTGGCCGATTCGGCCTCCCGGCTCGACAAGCCGCAGAGGGTGATGAGCCTCATGGACGTGATCGAGTAGCCCGCCCGCCCCGGGTCTCGTAAATCCCGCCCCGGTCCTGGAGCGCGGCCACGGCGCGCGCGAAGGCGTCGTCGACCGTCCCGGGGGGCGCCCCCGCCATCGCCGTCTGCGGCAGCGGGGCGAAGAGGTGGGGGTGCACCCGCGCCCCCAGCGCCACGATCCGCTCCATGGCCCAAAGGCTCGCGCGCCGGTCCTCCTCCCCCTCCCCCGGGAGCCCGAAGATGAAGTCGACGATCACCTTGTAGCCGCGCCGGCGCGCGAGCGCCACCGCGCCGAGCACCTCCTCCACCGTGTGCCCCCGGCCGCACGCCTCGAGCATGCGGGGGCTCCCCGACTGGGCGCCGATGACGATCTCGTCGTTGTCGGCATATTCCCGCAGCAGCGCGAGGGTCTCCTCCGTGACGTGCTCCGGGCGCGCCTCCGACGGGAAATGGGCGAAGAGGATCTTCGCCCCCCTCCCGACGGCCCCCCGCAGCGCCGCGAGCAGTGCGCCGAGCGCTGCGAGGTCGAGGCGCCGTCCGTCGGGGGAGCCGTAGGAGAAGGCGTTGGGGGAGAGGAGCCGGACGACCCTGCGGTCGATGGAGCGGAGGGCCCGCGCCTGCTCGACGATCCGCTCGACGGAGCGGTGGCGCAGCCGGGTGCCGAACAGGTGCGAGGTCTGGCAGTAGCGGCAGGCGAAGGCGCAGCCGCGCGTGATCTCGATCGGGCCGAACATCCCGCGCGCGGGGGAAATCGAGGAGGCCGCGTCCAGGTCGACCGGCGCCTCCCCCCGGAGAACGCGCCCCCCCGCGAAGGGGCGCTCGGGGGCGCCGGCGAGGATCGCCGCGAGAGCCGCGGGAAATGTTTCTTCCGCCTCGCCGGCAAAGACCGCGTCCGCCCCGGCCCCGAGCACCTCTTCGGGCCGGGCGGAGGCGTGCGGGCCGCCGGCGAGGAGGATCACCCGGTTCCCCCACCGGGCGCGCAGCTCCGTCATCAGGTGCGCCGACTCCTCGAACTGGCACGTCATCATCGACAGCGCGACGACGGCGCGCCGCACCCGGCCGAGCCGCTCGGCCGTGAGGGCGCAGAGTTCGGCCGGGGTGCGGGGGAGGTCGATCCGCAGCCGTTCGAAACCGGGGGCGGCGTCGAGCGCGCCCGCCAGCGCGTTGAAGCTGTAGGTGTTCAGCCGGTGGTAGTGGAAGACTACGGCCGTGTCGTCAGCCATGGGGGTCGGGGTGTGCGTCATCCCGGGCGGCGGGCCTAGACCCAGCCGCGCAGCTTGCACGCCTGCGCCACGCGCGCGACGGCCACGAGCATGGCCCCCAGCCTCGGGTGGATCCCCCGCTCGCGCGACGCGCCGTGGACCGCGTGGTAGGCCCGGGTCATGGTATCGTCCAGGCGCGCGAAGACGGCCGCCTCCCCCCAGTAGTCGCCGCTGCGGTTCTGGACCATCTCCAGGTGGGACGCGGCCACCCCCCCGGCGTTGGCCAGGATGTCGGGGATGACGTGGATCCCCTTCGCGAACAGGACCTGGTCCGCCTGCGGGGTGGTGGGGCCGTTGGCCAGCTCGCACAGGACGCGGGCCCGCACCCGTTCGGCGTTCCCCACGTTGACGGCGTTCTCGAGCGCGGCCGGGTAGAGGACGGCCAGGTCCAGTTCGAGCACCTCGGCGGGGTCGATCGGCTCGGAGCCGCTGAAGCCGTTGACCGACCCGGTCCGGAGCTTGTGGTTGCGCAGCTCGATGGGGTTCATCCCTTCCGGGTTGTACACCGCGCCGCTCGAATCGGACGCGGCGACCAGCCGCCCGCCCCCCAGGATCTCCTGGTGCAGGATGGCCGCGCGCTGGCCGTTGCTGCCGAAACCCTGGATGGCGTAGTCCCCGCGCGGGTCGATGCCGCAGGCGCGGCACGCCTCCCGCACCACGACCACCCCGCCGCGGGCGGTGGCGCTGCGCCGCCCCTCGCTCCCCCCCAGGGCCAGGGGCTTGTTGGACATGACCCCCGGCTGGTGCCGGTTGGTGATGGTCTCGTACTCGTCCATCATCCAGGCCATGGTCTGGGGGTTGGTGTAGACGTCGGGCGCCGGCACGTCCCGGTCCGCGCCGATGTGGGGCCAGAGGGCGCGCACGTAGGCGCGGGCCGTGCGCTCCAGCTCCCGCTCGGACATCTTCCGGGGGTCGCACACCACCCCCCCCTTGCTCCCCCCCAGGGGGAGGTTGGCCACCGCCGTCTTCCACGTCATCCACCCGGCCAGGGCCCGGATCGTGTCGAGCGTCTCGTCGGGGTGGAAGCGGATCCCCCCCTTGGCCGGGCCGCGGGCGAAATTGTGCTGGACGCGGTAGGCGTGCAGGACGCGGGTCTCGCCGTTGTCCATCCTGACGGGGAGGGTGAAGGTGAATTCGCGCTGCGGCCAGAGCAGCAGGTCGAGCGTGGCCCGGTCGAGATTCAGCAGCTTCGCCGCCGCCGTGACCTGCGCCTGCGCCACTTCGAAAGAGTTGTACGATTGCATCGCCTGCTCCTTCCTTTCCGTCGGCTCCCCCGGTCTTTACCCCGCCGGCCGGCCCGGTCTTGCCTTCCCGCCCGGTTTCCCGGCC
>JAFGSS010000221.1 GCA_016934555.1 Acidobacteriota bacterium
GGAGAACCCGGCGTGATCGGTCAGAAACGCCGCGAAGAAATAAACCTCCACGCTGGTCAGCATGACGAAAAACAGATCGGCGATTCCGTAGCTGTAAAGCAACGGCCTGCTCAGTCGTCCATCCATTCAGGAACTCCTCTTCTTCGGTCTTGCCGCACCACAGATACCGGCATTATTCACGGCAACGGCCGGTCCTACAACAGAATTGACGCGCAATATCGGGATAGCTTGCCGACGGCGCGGGGAAGGAGTCCTACCCGCGGGCCGGGGAGGGGGGGTGCAGGAGGCTGAGCAGTTTTCTCCGTGCCAGGCCGGCCGCGGCCGCGGGGCCGTGCCGGCGCAGGTAGCGGGCGAAGGTGCCGATCGGGCGCAGCCGGATGGAGCGGCGCCGCAACTTGAGGGATCGGGCGGGGGAGAGCGCGCGGTAGCGGTCCCAGAGGGGGGTCGAGACGCTGTCGAAATAGAGCCAGGGCTTGTCGTGGCCGGCCAGGTGGAGGATGGCCGCATCCTGGCCGAGGGCTTCCAGGGAGGCGTAGGAGGTCCCGAAAAAGCGGTTGATTCTTTCGAGCGGGTATTGGTTTCTCATCCTTTGGAAGATGCTGTACATGCAGTTGTACCGCATCGGCAGCAGGCGCACCCTGCCGGCAAAAAGGAGGTTGGAGCAGTCCTGGTCCATGTAGGTCAGGTCGGACCTCGTCCGGCGCAACTCCTCGAGGGCCGCCGGCGTCCCCTCTTCCCGCAGCTGTTTCAGGTTGAGCAGCATGACCCCGGCGTTGAAGTAATCGGGGATGCCGAGCGCGTTGTCGTCGAGGCCGATGTCCCTGACGGCCGCCGCCGGGCAATCCCCGAGTTCGGTTTCATACAGGGCGCGGAGGTCTTCCCGGACCAGGACGTCGCCGTCGAGGTAGAGCACCCGGTCCAGGTGCGGGAGCAGGTGGGGCAGGTCGAATTTCAGGCAGGCGGCGCTCGTCACGTGGCAGGAGTCGGGGATGCCGGCGTATTTCCCCGCAGGGGCCTCGATGAGGTGGATGGCGGCGCCCGGCGCATCGAAAGCGCCGAGGATGCCGAGGTCGACCGAAGGGTCGGCGGCGACGACATGAATGTCGTAGCGGGTGTCCCGGTGGCGGTGGCAGAGGAGCGAGGCGATCGCGACCGCGGTGGGGACCACGTAATGGCGATCGGAGATGAAGGCCACTGCTACCGGGGTCGCCGCAGGGGAATCCTGGAACGGTTCGTCGAACGGGCCGGTTCTCACGGGCCCATCATATACAACATGGCGATCCAAAGGAACCCCATCTCCCTATAAGGGTGAAGGGATTGCGGGCCGCCGGAGCGGCTGTGCCTGTTGCCCCCTCCTCCGCCGCCTTGGCGCCTTCCAGACAATTTCCTTCGCCTCCTGCCCCGCGGGAATGACATAATGGACCCTCAAGAGTTGACTGGAGGACCGCTGCATGCCGCCGTTTGGAAAAGTCTGGGCATTGATCACCCATGGCGAATGGGCCTCGACTTTTGAGGATATCGCCTATCGGCGAACCGGCCTGAGCCTGCGGGCCCGCCTGAACATTGTTCTGCAAAACCTGTCCCATGCTCTGCGTTGGCCGATTTCTTTTGCTATTCCCTACTATCTCACTGTCGAACCGGCCAGCATCTGCAACCTGCAGTGCCCGGTCTGCCCCTGCGGACTGCATAAAACGATCCGTAACCCGGCCATCCTGCCGCTGGCGGACTTCAAACGACTGATCGATGATATCGGAGAATATCTGGTCCTGATCCAGATGTGGGAATGGGGCGAGCCCTTCATGAATCCTGATATCTGTGAAATGATCGCCTACGCCAGGAGTCGGGGAATCGTCGTGATCTGCAGCACCAACTGCCATTTTTTCGAAGAGGAAGCCGTTGTCCGGAAATTGGTCGATTCCGGGTTGGATGGCCTGATCCTGGCGGTGGATGGAGCCACTCCGGAAGTTTATGAGAAATACCGCGTCGGCGGCGATTTCCGTCGGGTATTGGCCGGGATCCAACGTATCGTCGCCGAAAAAGAACGACGCGGATCCGCCAAGCCATTGCTTCATCTCAGGATGGTCATCAATGCCTTTAACGAAAGTCAGATCGAGGCATTCAAGGAACTCGGCGAAACCCTGCAGGTCGACCAGGTTGCCTTCAAAACCATCAATGCCGGCATGGGTGGCGAAAGCAAGAACCCCGGCATTTTGCCTCAGGATAAAAACCTGATCCGCAAGAAGAAGGCGCGCCATTTCCAGTATCGCTGCCTGGTGTCCTGGTGTAACCCTGTGCTTTTTTCCAATGGGAGGATCGGGCTGTGCGGTTTGGCCTGCCGCGGAGAAACTGAATTACGGGCAACCAGCGATGCGGCATCTTTCTTCCATGTCTGGAACAGTCGGGAAGCCAGGACCTTCCGGAAAAACATCCGAGCCGATTGCAACCACTACCCTTTTTGCCGGGAATGCGATTGCCGCGAACCCGACTTTCAGCGAGCGCGCTTCGGGGTGGAAAAGGTGGCCCGCAGGATGCCTTCGCAGCCGACAGGATCGCAACCGGGGCGGGGGCCAGGGAACGGTGGTCGGAGATGAAGCGCGGGGCGGCCGTCATATACAACATCGCGATGTAAATGAACCCCCTCCCGCTTTATACTGGGATGCAAATCGCGTGCAAATCAAGGGAGGTGCCGGTCATGCAGAAAACGCTTGCGCTCTTCCTCTTTGCCATCCTGATGTCGGGGGCGGGGTGTTTCGTCCGGTCCCTGCACCCGATTTATACGGAGCGGGACCTGGTGTTCGAGCCGGCCCTGCTGGGAGAGTGGTCCGAGGCCGGATCGAAGGAGCTCTGGAAGTTTTCCCGCGATGATGCGAACGGTTACATCTTCGTCCACACGGATGAAGACGGGCGGCGGGGCGACTTCCGGGCGCGGCTGGGGAAAATCGGGGACGTCCTCTTCCTGGACCTGGCCCCGATCGGTTCCGATTCGAAGGGGAACCTCCTCCACGGGCTGCATTTCGTTCCCGTCCATTCCTTCCTTCATGTCGAGCGGGTCGGGCCGACGCTCCGGGTGCGGGCGCCCGACCAGGCCTGGCTCGAACGGTTCCTCGCCGCCCACCCGGACGCCGTCCGGCATGACACGATCGACGGCGATCTCGTTCTCACGGCGCCGACCGGGGAGCTGCAGGCCTTCTGGACGGGTCACCTGGGCACCGAGGGCGCCTTCGGGGACGCGAGCGAGCTCGAGCGCCGGGCGGACGCTCGCTGACGGGGCCCGTGTGCTATACTGCCGGCATTCTGAAGGAAAACCGAAATGGTGGTCTTGCTCCTGTGCGTCCTTCTTTCCTGGATCGGCATCACCCTCTTCTGCTTCGTGGCCGTCATCAGGGCCAGGGTGGCCCTGTCGCGGATCGAGGTGGAACTGGGGAGCCTGAGGGCCCGGCTGCCCGCCGCGGGGACGGAAACCCCGGCGGCCCGTCCCGTCGCGTCCCCTCCCCGGGCGGAGACCCCGGCGGTGACGCGCGTGGCGCCGCCCGTCCGGCCGGTGAAGACCCGGGCGGAACGGCTCGATGCCCTGGAGCGGCGGGTGGGGACGCGGTGGCTCAACTGGGTGGGGGCCCTGGTGACGCTCGCCGGCACCGGGTTTTTGCTGAAATTCCTTTACGACCGCGGGTGGATCGGCCCCGCCGGGCGGGTGACGATCGGGATGGGGATCGGGGTCTCCCTGCTCTACCTGGGCGAACTGCGCCTGAGGCGGTTTCACCCGCTCCTGTCCCAGTCGGTCTCCGCGGCGGGGTGCGGCGCGCTCTTCCTGACCACTTTCCTCAGCTACAAGTTCTATGATTTCGGCGGCCGGACGGCCACCTTCGGCCTCCTCTGCTGGTTCGCGCTCTTTACCGTAGCCCTGGCGGTGGTGCGGCGCGCCCCGGTGCTCGCCTTTCTCGGGCTCCTCTGCGCCTATCTCACCCCCTGGCTCCTTTCGACCGGGGAGGACCAGGCGGAGATCCTCTTCGCCTACCTCGCGCTGCTGGCCGCAGCTTCGGCCGGCGTCTTCGTCCTCTGCGGCTGGCGTGGGATCGTGCCGCTCGGTTTCGTCTTGAGCCTGGCCCACTACGCCGGGTGGTATGTCCGCTTTTATGCCCCCGACCGGCTGGGGATCGCCGTGACCGGAGCGGCGGGGCTCGTGGTTATGTTCGTCGCCGCCGCGCTCTGCCGGGGGGTGTGGCACCGCAAGGCCGCCCGTCCCGAAGAATGTGCCGTCGCGGCCGCGGCGCATGTCTCGGGGCTCTGGTTCCTGTGGGACATCCTGGTGCGGCGACACGAGGCGGCGCTCGGCTTCGGGCTCTGCGCCCTGGCGCTCGCGGCCCTGGGCGCGCTTTACGCGGCCCGGAGGCGGCGGGCGTCCTCGCCGCCGCTGGAGTCGACCCTCCTCGGCCTTGCCGCCGGGTCGCTGGTGCTCGTGATCCCCGCGGTGCTCCGGGCCGAGGGGGCCATGCTCGCCTGGGCGCTGGCGGCCGTCGTCCTTGCAGGCATCGGGATCCGCGCGCGCTCCGTGGTGCTCGAAGGGGCGGCCGCCTTCTGCCTGCTGGCGGGGCCCTGGGTCGGCCTGACGGGCGGGGTCTTTCACACCGGAATGTTCATCCCGGCGGCCAACCCCGTTTTCATCGCCTGGCTGGGGGTGGTAGTGTCCTGGTTTCTGGTCGGACGCCGCTATGGTTCCGGCGCGGCCGGGCAGGGGGTGCGGGAGGCGCTCGGGACGGGGCTCGGGGTCGCCTCCAGCTTCATGCTGTTGATTGTTCTGAGCGCGGAGGCCTGGGCGTGGTTCCGGGGCCGGATCGGGGCGGGCGGGGACGCGGACGCCCTGCGCGACGGACGCACGGTCGCGCTGTGCGTCCTCTGGGCCGCTTTCCCGTGGCTGTGGCTGCTGCGGAAACGTGCGGCGGCGCGGCTCGAGGCCCTTTCCGCGGTGCATTACGGTGTCCTCGGCCTGGCGTTTCTCGTCCTGCTGGCCGATCTGCACCACCGGGATTCCATCGTTTTCCTCAACCCGGTCTTCTGGGCCGCGCTCCTCCTGCCGGCGGGAATCTACGCCCTCGCTTCCCGAATGGAGCGAGGGGGAAGGCGCAGGACGGCGCTCGAACTGGGAGCCCACCTCCTCGTCGTCGTCCTCGTCGCCGTGGAACTGGGCCAGGGGGCGTATCCCGGCGCATGGACCGAGGTGAGCCGGGGCTGGGTGAAGATGGCCCTGATCTCGGTTGCCTGGGCCCTTTTTGCCACGGCCCTGCTGGCGGCCGGCATTTCCCGGAACCTGCCGGCCTGGCGGTGGTTCGCCCTCGGCCTGCTCGGACTCACGCTCCTGAAGGTGCTGTTTCTGGACATGGCCGAGGTGCGGCAGATCTGGCGCGTACTGTCGTTTCTGGCCCTGGGCGCGCTCCTGATGGCCTGCTCGTACGCCTACAGCCGGCGCGAACGCCGGCGCGCCGGGGACCTGGAAACGCATAATGGGGGGGATTCATGATCTTCGTGCTGCTGTTCATCTTCGGCGCCGGCACGGCCGCCGCGGCCGGGGATTTCGGGGAGTGGAAATATCATGCCGGGCTCGAGGCGCCGGAAGCGGGTTTCGCGGCCCTGGAGCTGTCGCCCCGGAACCTCGACCGCTGCGAAAAAGGGGATTTGTCCGATCTGCGCCTGGCGGATGGGCGCGGGGTCGAGGTCCCCTACGCCGTCGTCCACGACTCCGGCCGGTCGGTCGAGACCGTGGCGGGCGGCACGGTGCTGAACCGGGAATATCCCGATGCCGCCACCAGCCGGATCACGGTCGATTTCGGCGCCCCGGTAGCGAAGAACCGGATCACGGTCCGGACGGAGGGGGGCAGTTTCCGGCGTCGGGTCAGAATCGAGGGGAGCGACACGCTCGAGGCCTGGAGCACGCTTTTGGCCGAGGGGTGGGCGATCGCGGCGGGGGTGGAGCCCGAGCGGCGTTTCGAAACTTTTGACATCGGCCTCAACACCTACCGCTACCTGCGCATCTCGGCGGCGAAGATGCCGGAGGAGGGAGGACCCCCCGAAATCGAACAGGTGAGCTTCGTCCACCGGCAGGTGGTCGAGCCGGCGGAGACGGCCGTCAACGGGGCCGTGCTCGAGCGCCGGGTGGAGAACGGGGCGACCGTGATCGAGGCCGACCTCGGGCAGCGCAACCTGTCGATCCGGCGCTTCCGGCTGCTGCCCGGCCGCGACCCCGGCAGGATGTTCGAAAAACGGTGTGTCGTGTCGGGGCGCAACAGCCTGGAGCATGCCGAGCGGATCCGCTTCGAGAGCGGCGAATACGGCAAGGAGCGGCAGGTGGCCACCCCCTGGGAGCGGCTGGGGGAGGGAACGGTCCGCCGCGACGTGCGCGGGGCGCTGTCGCTCGATCTCGCCGTCCCCTCGAGATTCCGTTACCTCCGGGTTGAGATCGAAAACCGGGACGCCCCGCCGCTGGAAGTGGCCGGGGTGACGGCCTTCGCCGTCCCCGTCCATCTCGTTTTCGAGCCGGCGGGTCAGTCGCGCTTCCGCCTTTACGCGGGAAACGCCTCGGCCCCGGCGCCGCGCTACGAGTCGGCGGCCGCGCTCGGTTCCCTGGACGTCCGGACCCTGGCCAGGGTATCCCCGGTGGAACTGACCGAAAGAGACCGGCCGCCGGAGAGCGCGCCGGAGGGGCAGCGCCTGGTCTGGGTCGTGCTCGCGCTGGCGGTGCTCGCGACCGCCTGGATCTTGCGGAGCACGGCGGTGAACGTGCGGAGAGCGGGATAGCCTCGAGCGGGGTCTTATGAAACACAGAATCCTGGTGGTGGACGACGAGCCGGGCCAGCGGCAGTTTGTCGGGGGCGCGCTCGCCCGCGAGTACGACGTGGTGACGGCGGCGGACGGGCGCGAGGCGTCGGAGCTTTTGTCCGCCCGCAGCTTCAGCCTGGTGATCACCGACGAGCGGATGCCCGACATGGGGGGGATCGAGCTGATCCGGTGGATGCGCGAGCACGACCCGGAGACCCCCGTCATAGTCCTGACGGCCTACGGGTCGGTGGAAACGGCCGTGGAGGCGATCAAGCTGGGGGCGGAGGAGTACCTGACCAAGCCGCTCAAAAGCCCCGAAGAGCTGCGGGTCATGGTCGGGAAGGTGATCGGCCGGAGCGACCTGCGTAACCGCAGCCTGCTCCACCAGCAGGAGACGGACGCGGCGTTCCCCGAGGACATCATCGCCGAGAGCGACGGCATGAAGCGCGTCTTCCGGCTCGCGGAGCAGGTGGCGGGACAGCCGACCACGGTCCTGCTGACGGGGGAATCGGGGACCGGCAAAGAGGTGGTGGCCCGCTTCATCCACCGGCGGAGTCCCCGCCGCGCGCACGCGTTCGTCGCCGTCAACTGCGCCGCCATCCCGGAAACGCTGCTCGAATCGGAACTGTTCGGGCACGAAAAGGGGGCGTTCACCGGGGCGACCCAGACGCGCCGGGGGCGCTTCGAACTGGCCAGCGGCGGCACCCTGTTCCTGGACGAAGTGGCGGAAATGGGGGTGGACCTTCAACCCAAACTGCTGCGGGTGCTCCAGGAGCAGCAGTTCGAGCGGGTGGGGGGCGACCGCTCGATCGCCGTGGATGTGCGCGTGATCGCCGCCACCAACAGGTCGCTCGGCGAGGCCATCGCCCGGAAAACGTTCCGGGAGGACCTCTACTACCGCCTGAACGTCTTCCCGATCCCCATCCCCCCGCTCTGCGAGCGGCGCGAGGACATCCTCCCCCTGGCCGATTTCTTCGCCCGGAGCCTCGCGGCCCGCATGGGGAGGCGCGCGCCGGGGTTTACGCCCGGTGCCCGGGAGCTCCTTTCGGGCTACGACTGGCCGGGGAACGCGCGGGAACTGTCGAACGCCGTCGAACGCGCCCTGATCCTGGCGCCGACCGGGGCGATCGACGCCGCCGATCTCCCGATGAAGCCGGCCGCCGCCGGGCAGGGGCGGACGGGGCTGCTGGCGCAGGCGGAAAAGGAAACGATCCTGGCTGCCCTCGGGCGCCACGGGGGGGACCGGCGCGCCACAGCCGCGGAACTGGGGATCAGCCTGCGCACCCTGCAGTACCGACTGAAGGAATACGGCGTCGCCGGGCGCTAGGGGAAGACGGGGGAGGGGCAACCTTTGCCGGAGGGGGCATGAGATTTCACGGACTGGTTTTTCTGCTTGCGTGGTTGTCGGTCTTCCCGGCTCATGCCGGGGAACCGCCGGCCGTGATCGAATCGTTCGGCCCGGAAGGGTTCGTGAAAAACGTCCGCCAGGTGCGGGTGCGGTTTTCCGAGGCCATGACGCCGATGGGGGATCCCCGCGACCGGGTCGAGCCCTTCGTGATCGAGGCTCCCGTGCCCGGATCGGGCAAGTGGGAGGATGCGGCGAACTGGGTCTACGACTTCGAAAAAGAGCTTCCCGGGGGGATCCGTGCGACCTTCACGCTCCGGCCGGGGCTCCGGACCCTCGCCGGCCGGGAGGTGGAGGGGCGAAACGTCTTCGCTTTCCACACCGGCGGCCCGGCTGTCCGGGAGCTGCGCCCCTGGGAGGGGAGTTCCGCGATCGACGAGGAACAGGTCTTTATTCTGAGCCTCGACTGCGTCCCGGACGAAGCCTCCGTCCTCAAATCGGTCCATTTCCGGGTCGCCGGAATCGGGGAGCGGGTGGGCGTACGGGTGCTCGAGGGGGCGGAACGGTCCAGGGTGCTCGGGGCGGTGCGCGACCTGCGCGCGGCCCCCGACGCCCCGCTCCTCCTGCTGAAAGCCCGGCGCCGCTTTCCCAACGAAGCCAGGGTGGAACTGGTCTGGGGGCGCGAGGTGCGTTCGGCCTCCGGACTGACGAACGAGGCGGACCGGATCCTGCGCTTTCAGGTGCGCCCGGTTTTCCGCGCCAGCGTCGAATGCCGGCGCGTCAACGCCGACGCTCCCTGCATCCCGATGACGCCCCTGCGCCTGCAGTTCACCTCTCCCGTGGCCTGGGACTCGGTCCGGCGGGCGGTGCTCAAGGAGCCGGGGGGGAAGACCCACTCCCCGGTCAGGCGGGAACACGACCGGGAATCGGACCATGTCTCGGAGGTCCTGTTCAGCGGCCCCTTCCCGGAAAAAGCCACCCTGCGCCTCGTCCTCCCCGCGCCGCTCCGGGACGACGCCGGACGGACGCTCGACAACCAGGGGCGCTTTCCCCTGGAGATCCCCGTGGACGAATATCCCCCGCTGGTCAAGTTCGCGGCCGATTTCGGGATCCTGGAACGGAGCTCTCCCGTTCTTCCCGTCACCGTCCGGAACGTGGAGCCGACGGTGGTCGGATCGCTGTTGGAGGTGAGGGAGGGGGGCCGGAGCATCCAACCCGCGGAAGTGCTCGATCCGGAGCGGAGCCGCAGGATCCTCAACCCCGACCAGGCCCGGGAGGCCGAGGCGATGGAGGCGCGGATCCTCCGGATCGCGCCCGACCGCCCGAACCAGGTCCGGCTCTGGCTGAAGAAGATGTCCGACCGTTCCGGTTACGGGGAGAAGCGGGGCGAACCGCTCCTGGCCGACGGTGCCGGGCCGGCGACGCTCGCCCTCCCCAGGGTCAAGGGGGCGAAGAGCTTCGAAGTGATGGGTATCCCGCTCGGCGGGCCCGGTTTCTACGTCGTCGAAATCCGGAGCGAACTGCTGGGCGCCGCCCTGCTCGGGCAGCCGCGCCCCATGTATGTCTCCACGGCCGCCCTGGTGACCAACCTGGGCGTTCACTTCAAGTGGGGGGCCGAGTCTTCGCTCGTCTGGGTGACGGCGCTCGACGACGCCCGACCGGTCGGGGGCGCCGAGGTGGAAGTGCGCGATTGCGCCGGAGAGGTGTTGTGGCAGGGGAAGACCGACGCCGACGGCGTCGCCCGGCCCACGGGGCTGCCGAAGCAGGAGGAATTCGAGGATTGCCTGTACGGGCGGCTGGGGAGCGGCCTGATGGTCACGGCGCGGACGGCCGACGACTTGTCCTTCGTTTTTTCCAGCTGGAACGACGGGATCGAGCCCTGGCGCTTCAACCTGGGGGGGTATGATTACGGCGACCCGTCGATGTCGGCCCACACGGTGCTCGACCGGCCCCTCTTCCGGGTGGGGGAAACGGTGCACATGAAGCACTTTCTCCGCCGCCCGGCGCTCGAGGGGCTGCTGCTGCCGGGCGAGCGTCCCGGGAAGCTCGAGATCGAGCACCTCGGCAGCGAACGGAAATACGAGATCGAGCTCCAATGGCGGCCCGACGGAACGGCCGAAAGCGCCTGGACCGTCCCCTTCGGCGCCAGCCTGGGCGCCTACCGGCTCTCCATGCCCCTTCCCAGGGTGGATTATCGGGAGCGGCGCCTCCATACCGGCACCTTCCGCATCGAGGAATTCCGCCTCCCGGTCCTGCGGGCGTCGATCCATCCCCCGGCGGAAGCCCCGGTGGCCCCTGCGACCCTTTCCTGCGGGCTGCAGGTTTCCTACCTCTCCGGGGGCGCCGCTTCGGGGCTCGCGGTCACATTCCGCCACCAGGTCCAGGAGTCCTCCCATCAGGCGCCGGAAGGTTTCGACGGCTACGTCTTCGCCAACGGTGCCATCCGCGAGGGGGTCACCCGCACCGCGCCCGACGATTACGAGGAGAGCGCCGGGACGCTCCCCGCGCTGGAGAGCCGGGAGCTGGTGCTCGACAAGACCGGCGGCGCGCGGGTCGAGATCGCGCATATCCCGGGTATCGACCGTCCCCAGGCCATTGTTGCCGAACTGGAGTACCCCGATCCCGGCGGCGAAATCCAGACGGTCTCCCGCCGGATCCCGATCTATCCCTCGCGGTGGCTCGTGGGGGTGCGGCCCGACGGCTGGGTGGGGTCGCGCGAAAAACTGAAGATCGGGGTGGCCGTCATCGACATCCAGGGGAAGCCGGTCGCCGGGGCGCCCGTGGAGATGGACCTCTTCACCCGGAAATACTATTCCCATCGCAGCCGCCTCGTCGGGGGCTTTTACGGCTACGAATCGGTGGTCGAGACGAAAAAGGAGGGGGCCTTCTGCAGCGGGGTCACCGACGGGCGGGGGCTGCTTCTGTGCGAGGCCTCTTCCCCCGTCGAGGGGAACGTGATCCTCGTGGCCCGCACCCGGGATCCCGAAGGGAACCCGAGTGAAGCCAACCGGGGGATATGGGTGACGGGGAGGGAGGGATGGTGGTTCGACGTCTCGAGCGACGACCGGATGGACGTGCTCCCGGAAAAGACCCGCTACGAGCCGGGGGAGACCGCCCGTTTCCAGGTACGCATGCCGTTTGGGGAGGCGACGGTGCTGGTGGCGGTCGAAAGGGAGGGGGTTTCGGACATCTATGTCCGGAAACTGAGCGCGCAGGAACCGGTGGTGGAGGTGCCGATGCGGCCCAACTACGCCCCGAATATCTACGTTTCGGTGCTCGCGGTGCGCGGGCGGAGCGGGGAAACGCAGCCGACGGCCGTGGTGGACCTGGGACGACCCGCCTATAAACTGGGGATCGCCGAAATCGAAGTCGGCCGGCAGGGGCACGAGCTGAAAGTCCAGGTGGAGACCCCCCGGGACGTCTACCAGGTCCGGGAAAAGGTGCCGGTGCGGATCCGCGTCCGGCGGGCCGATGACGGGCGCCCGGCCGCCGGCGGCGAGGTGGCGGTGGCGGCCGTGGACGAGGCGCTGCTCGAGCTCCTGCCCAACGGGAGCTGGGACCTGCTCGGCGCGATGATGGGGCGGCGCGCCTATGCGGTGGCGAATTCCACCTCGCAGATGCACGTCGTGGGGAAGCGCCACTTCGGCCTGAAGGCCGTGCCCACGGGGGGCGGAGGAGGGCGCGAACTTTCGCGCGAGCTCTTCGACACCCTCCTGCTGTGGCAGGGGCGGGTGCCCCTCGATGCGAACGGGGAAGCCCGCATCGACATCCCGCTCAACGATTCCCTCAGCAGCTTCCGCATCGTCGCCGTCGCCCACTCGGGCGCCGGCCGCTTCGGCACCGGCTCCCGCTCGGTGCGCTCCACCCAGGACCTGATGGTGATTTCCGGGGTGCCTCCCGTGGTGCGGCAGGGGGACCGCTTCACCGCCTCCTTCACGGTGCGCAACCACACGCCGGAGCCGATGTCGGTCGAGGCGCGCCTCAGGGCGCCGCAGCTGGGAAAGTCGCTCCCGCCGCGGCAGGTAGCGCTGGGGGCGGAGGAAGCCCGGGTCGTCAGCTGGGAGATCGCGGTCCCTCAGGACGGCGAAGAGCTGACCTACCGGGTCGAGGTCGATGCCTCCTCCGGGCACCGGGACCGGCTCGAGATCCGGCAGAAGGTCCTGGCCCATCCGCCCGTGGAGCCGTGGCAGGCTACCCTGTTGCAGCTCGACGGGAAGGAACGGATCGAGGTGGAGCGGCCGGCCGGAGCCGTCGCCGGGCGGGGGGGGGTCCAGGTCCAGCTGCGCCCCCGGATCGCCGGGGGGCTCCCCGGTGTCCTGGACTATATGAAGAATTACCCCTATTCCTGCCTGGAGCAGGAGGCGTCGCGCGCCGTCAGCCTGAGGGACAGGGCGCGCTGGGATTTCATCATGGACCGGCTCCCGGCATACCTGGACGGTCACGGCCTGCTGAAATATTTTCCCTCCTCCCGGTGGGGAAACGTGGCCCTGACGGCCTATGTCCTGAGCCTGGGTGACGAGGCGGGTTGGGCGGTCCCCGCCCCCTCGCAGGTGCGATTGATTGCGGGTCTCCGCATGTTTCTCAACGGCGAAATTCCCGGGGAGAGCGCCTACGGGGGGAGGGACCTCGACATCCACAAGCTCCTGGCGCTGGAAGCCCTTTCCCGCTACGGAATCGCGGTGGGGGACTGGGTGCGGACCCTCAGGATCGACCCGAACTCCTGGCCGACCTCGTCCCTTATCGACTGGCGCGACATCCTCCGGCGGCAGCCCGATCTCCCGGAAGCGGCCCGGCACGCGGCCGAGGCCGAGCGGATCCTGGGCGCCCGGCTCGATCTCGGCGGCACGACCCTCGGCTTTGCCACTGAGGCGGGCGACGCGCGCTGGTGGCTGATGGCGGAGGGGGACTCGAACGCCAACCGGCTGATCCTGTCGGTGCTCGATGCGGCCTCCTGGCAGGGGGACGTGCCGCGGCTCGTGCGCGGCTCGCTCGCGCGCCAGCGCCGGGGAAGGTGGCTCACCACGGTGGCCAACGCCTGGGGCGTGCTGGCGCTGGAGAAGTTTTCCGCGCGCTTCGAGAGCGAGCGGGTGGCGGGCACGAGCGCGGCGCGGCTGGGCGCCCGGGAATACGATTGGGACTGGACGAAGAATCCCGAAGGGGAGACCCGGCTGCTCCCGTGGCCGGAAGGGAAGGGGAGGGTCGAACTGGAGCACGCGGGGGGTGGAAAACCGTGGGCGGTGGTCACATCGATGGCGGCGATTGCGCTCGAAGCCCCCTTCGGCAACGGGTACCGGGTCAGGAAAACCTACCTGCCGGTGGTGCAGAAGGTAAAAGGGAGCTGGAGCCGCGGCGACATCGCGCGCGTGCGCCTCGAGTGCGAGGCCCGGTCCGATATGGGCTGGGTGGTGGTCGACGATCCGATCCCCGGCGGCGCCGCCATCCTGGGGGGCGGGCTGGGGCGCGATTCCGGGCTGGCGGTCCGGGGGGAGGAGCGGGAGGGTTGGGCCTGGCCCGCTTTCGAGGAACGGTCCCAGGAGGCGTTCCGCGCCTATTACGAATATGTCCCGAAGGGGGTGTGGGTGGTGGAGTACACGGTGCGCTTCAACAACCCCGGATCCTTCAACCTCCCCCCCACGCGCGTGGAGGCGCTCTACGCGCCCGAGATGCTGGGGGAAAGCCCGAACGGGGCGATCACCGTTCTGCCCTGAGCCGATAAGAGATGCGATTCATGAAGACTCCCGTTGCCGCCGTCCGCGGGAAGGTCCTGCTTGCCTGCCTGCTCCTCTGCCTGCTGGCGCTCGCGCCCGCCCTCGCCGCCTGGCTCCGCCGCGACGCGGGCCCGGGCTTCCCGGCCGCGGAGGAGGTGCGCGCCCGATACCTTCCGAGCGAAGGGGTCCTGCTCGACCGCAACGGGGAAGAACTCGACCGGGTGCGCTTCTCCTACGAGGGGCGCAGGGCCGGATGGACCCCGCTCGCGCTGATGTCCCCGGCGCTGCTCGAGGCCGTCGTCGAGGCGGAAGACCGGCGTTTTTACGCGCACCGGGGGGTCGACTGGCGGGCGGCCCTGGCGGCCGCCGCCGGGAGCCTCGCCGGCGGGGCGCGCCGCGGCGCCAGCACCATCACCATGCAGCTGGTCTCCTTCCTCCTGCCCGAATCGGTCCCCAGGGCGGCGGGCCGCACCCCCGGGCAGAAGCTCGAGCAGATGCGCCTGGCTCGGAAGCTGGAGCGGGAATGGACGAAGCGCGAAATCCTCGAGGCGTACCTGAACCTGGCCCCTTTCCGGGGCGAACTGGAAGGGATCACGGCCGCCACACTGGGAATCTTCGGCAAGGCGCCCCACGGCGTCGTCGCGGCCGAAGCCGCGATCCTGGCCGCGCTCCTGCGCGCGCCCAACGCCCCCGCGCCCCGGGTGGCCGCGCGCGCGGCGGCCCTGGGCCGCAGTCTCGGCTGGAAACTCTCCGCCGGGGACCTGGAGGGGCGCTGCCGGGAAGCTTTCCGGCAGGCCCATCAGCTCCCGCCCGGGAGCCGGTGGGCCCCCCATGTCGCCCGGCTCCTCTTCGCCGGCCGCGGCAGCGTCGCTCCGGAAACGGGGGGCGTCACGATCCGCTCCACCCTGGACGGGTCGCTGCAGCGGCGGGTGGGCGAAGCGCTCGGGCGGCACCTGGCGGAGCTGGCGCCGCGTAACGTCAGGGACGGCGCGGTGCTGGTCGTCGACAACGCGAGCGGCGAGGTCCTGGCCTACGCCGGCAGCGGGGGGGACTTTTCGAGCGCGCGCCACGTCGACGGCGTCCGCGCTCTCCGGCAGGCGGGGTCGTCGCTCAAACCCTTTCTCTACGCCCTCGCGATCGACCGGCGCCTGATCACCGCGGCCTCGCTGCTCGAGGACTCCCCGCTCGAGATCGCCCAGGCGGGAGGGGGGATGTACCGGCCGGAGAATTACGACCGCCGTTTCCGCGGGGCCGTCACCGCCCGCATCGCCCTGGCTTCCTCCATCAACATTCCGGCCGTCCGCGTCCTCGAACTCACCGGCGTCGAGAGTTTCCTGGGGAAGCTCGATGAGATGGAGTTCCGCCGCCTGCGCCGGGCGGATTATTACGGCCCCTCGCTGGCGCTCGGGTCGGCCGACATCGCGCTCTGGGACCTGACGAACGCCTACCGCACCCTGGCCGCGGGGGGCGTGTGGACCCCCCTGCGCCTCCTGCCGGGGGAGGCCGGACCGGGGGAGGGGAGGAGGGTCTTCTCCCCCGAGGCCGCCTTCATCGTCGGCGACATCCTGGCCGACCGGGAGAGCCGCAGCTACGCCTTCGGGCTGGACAGCCCGCTCGCCACCCCTTTCCGGGCGGCGGTCAAGACCGGCACCAGCAAGGACATGCGCGACAACTGGTGCGTCGGGTACTCCGGCCGCTACACCGTCGGCGTCTGGATGGGGAATTTCACCGGCGAACCGATGTGGAACGTCCTGGGGGTCACGGGCGCCGCCCCCCTCTGGGCCGAGATCATGCACCTCCTTTGCCGGGACGACGCGGGCCCTGCACCCGAAGCGCCCCCGGGGCTGGTCGCCCGGATGACGACGCTCCCCGGTCTCGGCATCACGAGGCGGGAATGGTATCTCGCTGGGACGGAGATGGAGGTGGTGGAAGCGGCTGCGGGCGGCTCCGGGGGCAGGATCCTCTCACCGACCGACGGGGACATCATCGCCTGGGACCCCGATATCCCGGCCGACCGGCAGAAGCTCTTTTTCGAGGCGCAGCCGCCGGCGGCGGATCTCCGCTGGGAACTGGACGGAGCGGCCCTGGGGGAAGCCGGGAGCCTGGTCTTCTGGACCCCGGCGGCGGGCGTGCACACGCTTCGGCTGCAAAGCGCGGACGGGGAAACGGTCGACCGGGTCCGTTTCACCGTAAGGGGCGGGCCGGAGTGACCCGGGCCGGGAGATGCGAGGGGGTCAGTGGGTGCGCCGGAGGGCCTCGATCCGTTCCTCCAGGGGGGGGTGGGTCATGAACAGGCGCCGGATGCCGCCGGCCCCTTTCCCCGAGATTCCGAAGGCCGCCATCTGGTCGGGCAACTGGGCCCGGCCGGAGGCGCGCCGGAGCTTTTCCAGGGCTGCGATCATCGGTTCGCGCCCGGCGATGCGGGCCGACCCGGCGTCGGCGCGGAACTCCCGCTGGCGGCTGAAATAGAAGACGACGACGCTGGCCAGGATGCCGAAGATCAGCTGGGCGGCGATGGAGGTGATGTAGAAGGCGGGCCCGTGGCCGCGCTCGGTTTTGAGCACCACGCGGTCGACGAGGTGCCCCACGACGCGTGAGGCGACGATGACGAAGGTGTTGACGACCCCCTGGATCAAAGCCAGCGTCACCATGTCGCCGTTGGCCACGTGGCTGATCTCGTGGCCCAGCACCGCTTCGACCTCCTCGCGGTTCATCGAATGGAGCAGCCCCGTGCTTACGGCCACCAGGGCCGAGTTGCGCCGCATACCGGTGGCGAAGGCGTTCGGGTCGGGGGAGTCGAAGACGGCCACCTCCGGCATCCCGATGCCGGCCTGTCCCGCCTGGCGCCGGACGGTTTCGAACAGCCAGGTTTCCGTCTCGCCGCGGGGGGAGGCGATCACCCGGGCCCCCGTCATCCGCTTGGCGGTCCATTTCGAGATGGCCAGCGAGATGAAGGACCCTCCCATGCCGAACACGGCGGCGAAGATCAGCAGGCTCTTCATGTCCAGCCCGATCCCCTGTTCGTCCAGGATGCGGTCCACCCCGAAGAGGCTCAACACGATGCCGAGCACCAGGATGATGGCGACGTTGGTCACGAGAAAAAGCATCACTCTCTTCATGCGACTCTGCCTCCAGGGCGGGATCCGCCCGCTGTTCCAGTAAGGATACCAGACACCCCCCCCTTTTTTAAGACGCGGGGCGGGGTCACCGGTTCAGCTTTTTCGCCACTCCGAGGCGGGCCAGGATGTCCTCCATCAGGCACCAGCGGGTCAGGGCCGACTGCAGGAGGTTGGCGCCCACGAAGGCGGTGAACCAGAGCCACGCGGGATGCACCCAGTGGGCCAGGGCGAGACTGAGGAGAATGAAGCTGCCGGCGATCAGGCGGATCCAGCGTTCCGTTGTCATGGGAGGCTCCTTTATTCGTTGACCGGCACGGGGGCGTGACGCAGTTCCCGCCGCCGCATCCGGTAGAAGAGGATCGGGACCGTCATCCGGCTGAGGAGGAGGGAGGCGACCTCACCCGCCATCAGCGAGATGGCCAGCCCCTGGAAGATGGGGTCGGCCAGGATTACGGCGGCTCCCACCACCACGGCCGCCGCCGTGAGCATCATGGGGCGGAAGCGCACGGCGCCGGCGTCCACCACCGCTTCGGCGAGCGGCACCCCGGCTGCCAGGCGCAGTTCGATGAAATCGACCAGGATGATGGAGTTGCGTACCACGATCCCGGCCCCCGCGATGAAGCCGATCATGGAGGTGGCCGTGAAGAAGGCGCCCAGCGCCCAGTGCCCCGGGAGGATGCCCACCAGGGAAAACGGGATGGCGGCCATGATTACCAGCGGGGTCTTGAAGCTCTGGAACCAGGCCACCACCAGGATGTAGATCAGGATGAGGACGGCGGCGAAGGCCAGTCCGAGGTCGCGGAAGACCTCGTAGGTGATGTGCCACTCCCCGTCCCACTTCATCGCCAACCGGTCGCTCGAGGAGGGCTGGCGCGCGGTCAGGGTCTCGAGCCGGTACCCCTCGGGGAGCTCCATCGCCGCGATTTTCCTGTTCATGGCGAGGATCGGGTAGACGGGGCTCTCCTCCCGCCCGGCGACGTCGGCGGTGACGTAGACGACGGGCATCAGGTTCTTGTGGTAGATGTTCCGCTCCCGCTCCCCTTTCTCCCACACCCCGAGTTCCCCGAGCGGGACCAGCCTGCCCGAACTCGAGGCCACCCTGAGGCTGTCGAGCGCCTCGGCATTCGAGCGGTCGGCCAGGGGGAACCGGACGACGATGGGGACGTCCTCCGCTTCACGGTCCTGGTGCAGCAGCCCGGCCCGGGCCCCGCCGAGGGCGACGGTCACCGCCTGCTGGACTTCGGCCGTCGACACCCCCGCCATGGACGCTTTCAGCCGGTCCAGCCGGAAGAGCAGCTCGGGCTGCGGGTCCTCGACGTACCAGTCGACGTCGACCACGCCGGGGGTTTCCGCCATCATCGCGCGCAACCGCGCGGCCAGTTCGATCTGCCGTTCGTAATCGGGTCCGTACACTTCGGCCACGAGCGTCTGGAGCACGGGCGGCCCCGGGGGGACTTCCGACACCTTCATCCGGACCCCGTGGGCGGCGGCGACCGGTTCGAGGATCTCTCTCACCCCGCGCGCGATGGCGTGGCTTTGCCGGGAGCGTTCCCCCTTGGGGGCGAGGTTGACCTGGATGTCGGCCACGTTGTCCCCGCTGCGCAGGTAGTAGTGGCGTACCAGCCCGTTGAAATTGTAAGGGGAGAAGGTCCCGATATAGCTGATGGTCTCGGTGATCTCGGGGATCCGTTCGAGTTCCACGGCCAGCGCGCGGGTCGCGGCCGCCGTTCTTTCCAGGCTGGTCCCTTCCGGCATGTCCACGATGACCTGGAATTCGCTCTTGTTGTCGAACGGGAGCATTTTGACGATGACGAGCTTGAAGTAGACCATGCTCGCAGCGCCCAGGAGCAGGAGCAGGACCAGCCCCAGGAACGCCCACTGGTTTTTGTCGCTCGAAAGGATCCTGCCCATGAAGCGGCGGTAGAGCCGGGTCGAGCGGTCCTCCTTTTCCCCCGCCTCGTGCTTCGGGGAGGTTTTGCGCATCAGGCGCACGGCGGCCCAGGGGGTGACGATGAAGGCCACCAGGAGCGAAAAGATCATGGCCGCCGAGGCGCCGATCGGGATCGGGCGCATGTAGGGGCCCATCAGCCCGCGCACCAGCGCCATCGGCAGGATGGCGGCGATCACGGTGAAGGTGGCGAGGATGGTCGGGTTCCCGACCTCGTTGACCGCCTCCACCGCCACGTCGGCGAAGGAGCGGTGGCGGTTTTCCGGCAGGCGGCGGTGCCGCACCATGTTTTCGATGACGACGATGGCGTCATCGACGAGGATCCCGATGGAGAAGATGAGGGCGAAGAGGGTGATCCGGTTGAGGGTGTAGCCGTAGAGGAGGAAGACGACCAGGGTGAGGGCCAGGGTGACCGGGATGGCCACGGCGACGACGCCCGCCTCCCTCAATCCGAGGACCAGCCAGATCAGCAGCGTTACGGAGACGATAGCGATCATCATGTGCAGCAGGAGTTCGTTCGATTTCTCCGCCGCCGTTTCCCCGTAGTTCCGCGTGACCGTCATTTCGATCGCGGAGGGGAAGTGGTCCCGACGGAAACGCTCGGCCCTTGCGAGCGCCGCTTCCGAAAGCTCCACGGCGTTTTTCCCCTTCCGCTTGGCGAAGGTGAGGGTGACGGCGGGCGCCGGGCTCCCTGCCGCCCCGGTCCCGATGCCTGCCAGTTCCGCGGCGGGGCCGGGGGAGAAGAGGACGTAGTTGGCAGGCTCTTCCGGTCCGTCGATGATGTGCGCGACATCGCCGAGGTAGACGGGGACGCCGCCCCGGGTGCCGACGACGAGGTGCTCCAGCTCCCCGGCGTCCCTGAAGAAGCCGTCGACGTGCACGGCGATCGCCTCGTTGCCCCGGGTGACGGTGCCCGCGTGCGCCTCGCGGTTTTCCAGTTCCAGCAGGCCCGCGATACGCGTGGGGCTGATGCCATAGGACGCCATCCTCGAGGGGTCCGGCTCCACCCGCAGCGTCCGGCGCTGTCCCCCGATGACGCGGGTTTCGGAAATGTCGGGGATCTGCTCGAGGTCGTGGCGCAGTTCCGCCGCCGCGCGGCGGAGCGCGAAGCCGTCCAGCTCCCGGCTCCACAGGGTGAGCGCCAGGAAAGGGACATCGTCGATCGCGCGCGGCTTGATCAGGGGCTCGGAGGCCCCGGGCGGGATCAGGTCGAAATTGGCGAACATCTTCTGGTTGAGGCGGACGATGCTCTTTTCCTCGTCCTCCCCCACGTAGAAACGCACGATGGCCAGGCTCGATCCCGGGCTGGAGGTGGTGTAGACATACTCCACCCCGGGGATTTCCCACAGCAGGCGCTCCATCGGCCGGGTGATGCGCGTTTCCACCTCTTTCGCGGTGGCCCCGGGGAAGGAGACCATGACATCGATCATGGGAACGATGATCTGGGGCTCCTCCTCCCTGGGGAGCATCACGACTGCCGCGATGCCGAGCGAGACCGACGCCAGCAGGATGAGGGGGGTGATCTTCGAGTGAATGAAGGCCCGGGCCAGCCGGCCCGCGAACTGGGGTTTGCTCATGAGCGGTGTCTCCTTATCGTCCTGACTCTACCCGCATCCCGTCGGTGACCGCGCCGTCGAGGCGCGCGACGATGGTTTCCCCGGGCTGCACCCCGGACAGGATCTCCACCCGCGCCTCGTCGTAGGGGGCCAGCTTGACCAGACGGAAGAAGGCCCTCGAGTCGGCGGCGATGACGAACAGCCCGGTCAGCTGGCCCGTCGTCCGGACCGCCTCCTTCGGCGCCAGCAGGACGGTACGCGTCCCGACCGGCACCTCGACTTTCATGAACCGGCCGCTCGGCGCCGAGGCGCCGGCGGGCAGGTCGACCTTGAACTCGACCGTGTGCGTCCCCGGGTCGGATACCGGCACGATCTCCGATACCCGCCCCTCGATGGCGTCCTCCCCGGCGCCGCCCCGGACCCGGACCTTCATTCCCGCGCCGAGGGCGTCGGCATGGGCCGAGGGGAGGTGGGCGACGACCTGCGCACGGTCGGTGCTCTCGATCACCATCAGCGGGGTGCCGGGAAACAAGGCGGCCCCCGGGTCCACCGACACTTCGACGATCCTCCCGGCGGCCGGGGCCTGGATCTCGCTCCAGCCCAGCAGCACGTCGGTCCGCCCGGATTGCGCCGTCACCTGGGCTATCCGGGCTTCGACCTGCCCGATGCGGTCCAGTGCCGCCGCGGCCTGGGCCTCGCGCGCGGCCAGTTCCGCCCTGGCGGCCTTTTGCCGCATGCGGACCTCGTCGATTTCCTGGGGGGAGACCGAGCGAGAGGAGAAAAGCTTTTCATAGCGGGCCAGGGTCTGGGTCGCGAGGTCGTTCGAGGCCTCGGACGCCGCCTTCAGTTCGAGGGCGGCCTGGTGCGTCCTCCGCGCTTCCGACAGGGCGCCTTCCGCCTCCCGGATCGAGGAGAGCGCCGCCGTTTTCTGGCTTTGGGCGTCCCGTGCGTCCAGCGAGGCCAGCAGTCTTCCCCGGGACACGGCATCCCCGACCCGGACGTGGACCGCGCGGACGTACCCCTGGATCTGCGACGCCAGCGGGATCCGCTCCCTGGGTTGGACGGTCCCGGGGACTTCCACGACGGTGGGGACCGATTCCGGCCGGACTTCGA